>JAISPH010000024.1 GCA_031275035.1 Treponema sp. | reverse complement strand
GGCGGAAGGAGAAGATCATCTTCGACGCGGAGGACGCGGGGATGACGGTCTACATCTGCTGCCGCTACGAAAACGCCAAGGGAGAAGCGGGAAAACAGTGGGGGCCTGTTGTTTCAGCCATCATTCCATGATGGCTGAAACAACAGGTTGGAATTTTACGCCGTCGCGGCTATTCGCCAAACGGCGGGCAGTCCGAAGAGGCGTAAAACTCCACGCAGATAAGGCGCAATCCGCTTTGCGGATTGCGCAGGGGCCGGTGGTGCCGGGGATTATCCCGTAATCCGCCATGGGGCAAAGCGAACCGGTTATAAATCGGTTCAGTCTGCGGCAGAGCGGGGACGCCCGGCTGCGGCGTGAACGCGCGTAAAAGGAACGGCGGGGGGCGGTACGCGGTATCCGGTATCCGGTATCCGGTATCCGGTATCCGGTATCCGGTATCCGGTAAAACGGTCCGGGTAGGTTGATTCCGTCCGTGGGGTACATACCCAGGAGCCCGCTTGCGCGGGGGAGCCTTGGGGCGGTTAATCAGTGCAACGTCTACGAAATGTGGTATGTATCCCCACATATAATCACATTCCTCTCGGAACGAAGATACCCCGCTGCTTGCGGCGGGGTTCTTCATTGGTAGTCGGGGTCCATACCACGGAGCTTGCTCCTGGGTTCTTCATTCCGTCCGCGGGGTACATGCCCAAGAGCCCGCTTACGCGGGGGCCTTCATCCTAGAAGGTAATATTCAGGGTGGTTCCTATGGTTCCGATAAAGGAGAGAGTCTCGCTCTGTTCATCCTGGGTACAGTCCAGTTTTGCAAAGACCGAAAGGTAAAGCCTTCCCATGACCCGGATGATCGATTCGTGCCCCAGAATCAGTGAAAACCGGGTGTATTCGCCGGAATTATCGATCACCATCTCCATGCTTTCCTTCCTGAGCCGTTCATGCTCCGCGGCGGCCAGGCTGGAGAGGGCGGGCCAGGTACTCCTGTTTTCAATTTTACCGGCGGCCCAGCCGTAGAACAGGCCCAGGAGGGTTTTCTTTGCCAGCGCCGTCCAGTCGATGGAGAGGCTTTCTATCCAGCCCGTATCGCCTGCGGTAAAGGTATTGGTCAGGGAAAGCTGGGAACCGAGGAAACCGTAGAAGCGCATGGACTGTTCCGCCTGGATCCGCCAGGAAGGGTCCTCGTCTTTGGGAAAGGCCGCCGCCGCCCCCAGGGAATGGGAGATCTCGTCGTTTTCATAAAACCTAAAAAGGGGTTTGGCCCCAAAGGCGCCGAACATATTTATCCCCTGAAAACCCAGGGAAGCGCCGGTATTGAGCACGTCCGTCCGGGTGTCCATTTTATGTTCCAGGGTACGGTCCATTTGGTACTGGAGGTTCTGGGGAATAAAGAGGGAGCTCAGGCCGTAGCTGCCGGGAAACTGAAGGGTAAAGGCAAGCCTGTCGCTGAAACGGCCGTATTCGGTAATGCCGGCGCTGTCCGATTCCAGGAGGCTCCTGTTCAAGGTCCCCGGCAGGTAGGGGTTAAAAAAGGAGTAGAGGGGCGGGGTAAACCAGAGGAGGGGAGTGTCGGCAAGACTCTCCAGGTACTTGTACTGATCGCTGCGGAAATCATGCCCCCCATAGAAGAGGCTCCGGATAAAGTACCGTTCTCCCCGGAGCAGCCCCCGGTAATTGCCGAACGTAAAGGGAAAGTCGAGCCGTCCCGTGGTGGCGGACTGGGTGCTGTTGACGGATTTTGAAAAATTCGACGTGCCGTCAACTGAAAATTCAAGGCCCACGGGACGGGTATCCAGCACCGCCCTGAGAAGCCCGTGGGCATCCCGCCTTGAAGCGCCGCCCCCCAGATCCGGCAGCAGGGGTTCCCAGCTTCTGGCCCAGGTTTCGGCATAGTTGGGCATCCACCGGTCCGGCCGGTCCGTGTTTTCGGACCAGCGCCAGTCCGCATTGACGGAAACCCCCGAGGCGGTTTCGGGGTTGGGGTTAATCCCCAGGGAGGCCCGCCACTGGCGCTGGAGTTTTTCATGCTCGTATACGATATCCCCGTTAAAGCTGGAACGGATCAGCGAGGACCAGCCCAGGGAGAAATGGTGGTTCATGGTACGGTCGTGGGGGGCGGTGGCAAAGGATTCTCCCAGGGAGAAGGGGCCCCAGGAACGGGAGATGCTGTGGCCGGCGGTCCAGTACGAATAGTCGTTGGCGGAGAGGAATGATATGTCCGTACTGACGGCGGCGCCGAGGAATTTGGTTTCCAGCCGGGACCGGTTCATAACGCCGTAGAACAGCTCCGACTCCGGGGTAAAGGGGTCGCCCCGGACGCCGCTTTCCAGGGCGGCGGTAATTTTTACATCCTCCAGAATGACGGTTCCCCCGGCGGAGAGCAGCTCTCCGGGGCGGTTCCATTCGACCACGGTTCCGCCGTTAAAGCGGTAAGACGGGGAGGGGTCCTCCAGGATGATCTCGTCCACCGAGAAGGTCCCGTCGGGGAGGCTGGGACCGGGGGCCTCCAGGTAGAGGGCCACGTACCCCGACTGGCCCGAGCTGTCCTCGGCATAGCCCCCCATGCCGGGCGCTTCGGAGCCGTTCTTCCGCAGGGCCGAGGGCCGGTAGGAAACCGAACCGGTCCGGACGCCGTTTACAGAGACGGCGCTGTCCCCGCCGCCGTAATGGATCTCCACCTTGGACCATTGGCCGGGGAGAAAGAGATCGGCGTCAATATCTTTCGCCTCCAGGGCGATGGGGCTGTTGGGGCCCCGGCCTACGATAAAGCGGAAGGCGCTGCCCGCCGGAGGAGCCGGATCCGGGCCTTTGACAAAAAAGCTCAAGGTCCGGTAATTGGACAGGGGGATGGCGCTGGTCCTGCCGTCTACCCCCGCCGCATTGGTATCGGAATAAGCTGCCAGATCGTGCCACTTAACTTCGAGGACCCGCTGGCCGCCGCCGGAATGCAGCTTGCTTACGGTGCTGTTTGAAAGGGAGGGGTCCCAGATTTCTACCGCCGAGACCGAGGGGGAACCGGCGTTGCCGTCGGGGGCCCTGGAGATGGTTCCGCCGGGATCGGCCGTAACGGGCCTGAAACCGGAACCCCGGACAATGGGCGGGGCCACGAGAACCGCCTTGTTATTAATAGGGGACGATCCCGTATTGATGATAATAACCCGCATGTATTTGGCGTCCAGGAGCTTCCGCCGGTCCTCGTCGTTCAGGGTAAAGACGGCCATCCCGGAGGAGCCGGTATAGGGAATATCCGCCTCCACGACGAGGAGGGGATTCTCGTTCCCGCTGCTGCCGCCGGTATCTTCATCGGAGAGGCCGCCGAACTGGACTATCAGCTTGAGATCCGCCGGGACCGGCGTCCAGGCTGTTTTTGTGGATATGTCGTAAAACCGGTAGGGAACCTGTATCTGTTCGGCGCTTTCAAAGACCGCCCCGTCCTCTCCCAGGGGAACCTGGAAGCCCGTCCACTTGCCGGAACCAAGGACATCAAATTCCGCCGCCAGGATCTCCGAAGCAAGGACCGCATCCCGGGCCAGGTAGGGGCCGCTTTCCCCGGAAACGACGGAAGCCCCGGACCAGCCGATGTCCATGATGCTGGTGGAACCGAAAAGATCGGTGTTGCGGAAACTGCGGTAGACCAGGGGCGCCCGGTCCGAAAGGTACAGGACTGGAAAAAGAGGCGCAGCCGGATTGCAGACGGGCGCCTCGGAGATAAAGGAGGTGGAGTCGGAGAAGCCCAGAATGATTTCGGAACCCTCCATGCCGGCGATACGGTACAGGCCGGTGGTGTCGGGCTGTTCAAAGCCGAAGCCGGCAGTAACCTGGACCTTGAGCGCGTCGTAATCCCAGGCAGCCTTGGCCCCCAGGCCCGCCGTGCCGGGGCTGGAAACCCCCTCCTCGGTAAACTCCTCGCCGGCGATGTTCCACCGCATCCCTATGCCCAGGGCCGAGCTGAAACGGCGTCCGCTGTCGTAGACTGCGCCGACTCCCGCGGCAAGGCTGCCTATCCTGGACTGATCCCCCTGTTTCAAATAGGTGATGCGGATAACTTCGTTAAAGCCCGCGGGGGTTTCCAATTGTACCGTTCCGCTTTCTGGACTGTAGCGGATACGGGGGTCCTCCACGCCGCCCCGGAAGACCTGGACCGAACCGGGGACCACGTCGGTCCCTATGAAATAGCCCGAACCCCCGTAGTTGGTAAAGCGGAGCCGTATATCTTCGGAAAAGGCTGTTTTTCCGGGGAGGTAAATTTCGGGGTAATCCAGGGCCAGGGGCCACCGTTCCTCCACGCTCCGCCGGTCCTGGGAAACCCTGCCCCCGACAATTTCGTACACCGACCGGCTGGCGCTGGGGGTTCCGGCATAGAGGGGTATATTGGCGGAGAGGGATATGTCCGCCACGGGCAGCACCTCAAAGCCGCTTATCCGGTCTCCGGTGGAGAGCTTTACCAGGGCGGCGTCGGCGGCGTTGCTGGTGGGGGCGCCGTAACGGCTCTGCCGTTCAAACGGAGAGAAGGTTCCCGGTTCGTAGATCACCAGGGAGGAGACGCCGTTGATGGTTATTACGCCGGGTATGTTGCCGGGAGTTCCCGGAGAGGCGAAGCGCTGGCCCGGCTGGGGGTAGCCGGTTAGATCAACGGGATTGAAACGGCTCTGGACTTCTCCAAGGAAGGTCGAGGGAGAACCGTAGTCGCTGGCGCCAACCCCATAGCCGCCCGGATAGGATACCGCCACCATCCGCTTTGGGACGGAGCTTAACTCCACCAGGCCGTAGCGGGCGCTTACCGCATATTCGCTGGCCTGGGCAAGCCGCCAGCGCCGGCCGCCGCCGGTAAAGTTCCCGTCGGGATCTTCAAAGTAGACCGCCGGGACCGCGTTGATATTATCATCGGGAAGTACAAAGGAAAGACCCCGGAGGGGGCTGTCCAGGGAAACATAGCCGTAGGTCCGTTCCCGGTCCCCCACAAAGGTCCGCTCCTCCCTGACCGCGGCGTCGTACCTGATAAGGCTGTGGATGGTTACCGGCCCCGCCCCGAATTTGCCGTAGGCTCCAAAGGAAGAGGGGGAATCCCCCCCCAGATCCAGGTAAGGAAACGCGGGATAATCCAGCCCCGTATTGCCCACCCCCACGTACTGGACAAATTCGCCGGGAAAGCCCTGGTAACCCGCCCGGTAGGTGTTGAGGTCGTAATCGTCAAGGAAGCTGGCCTCCAGGAACCAGCGTTTCCTGATCCACAGGGCCAGGGTCAGGTCCGCCTCCTGCCGGAAAAGGATCGGAGAGTCCCCGGAAGCGGCGCTGGCCCCCAGCGGGGTAAAGGCCATACCCCAGCTTCCCGTCAGGGTTCCCTTCCAGTAGCCCGACACCAGGAGGGATACGTCCGTACTTCCTACGGTAACGGACATTAGTTCCGAACTGGCCTCATTGGCGATCCTCCGCCTGAGGCTTTCAACGTCCAGTTCCAGCGCCGGAGAAGGCGTTTCCGGCGTTTCCTCGCCGGCCGCTTCTTCACCGTGGAGGGGAAGTCCGCTCAGGATCAGCAGCAGGAAGAGGAAGACCCGGAGCGTCCGGCGGCGGGTCCCTTTAATTCGCAGGCGGGACCGCAGATCCCCCGCCGGGGCGGGAAGGGCTGCCGGTATATCACGGACGGACCCGCCGGCTGTGCCGTTGCGGCCCGCGGATTCATAGAATTTCCTGAATTCGCCCTTCAAGCGGCGCGTACTTAGCAAAACAGCCCTCTTTGTTGTATAGTATAGCCGACTTGCGGGGGTATTTATACCCCGGCGGCAAGAGGTTCGCTGTGGTAGTTTCGATGATACAAATGATATTTGAAATTCCCGATGCGGAAACCATAAAGGATAAGCGGCGTATCGTTAAATCCGTTAAGGATAAACTACAGCGCCGTTTCCGAATGAGCGCCGCCGAAGTGGATCTTCAGGATTCCCTGTCCTTTGCCCAAATCGGCGGCGCGGTGGTATCCAACTCCAGGTCCTTCGGCGAATCGATACTGCAGAAGGCCTTTGCCATGATCGAAAAGGAAATTCCGGTCCGTATACAGGATGTCAGTATTTATTCGGAAGATTTTTAAGGAGCCTCCATGAAGGGACAGTATACCGGCTTAGTTTTGGCAGCCCTCGTTTTATTCGCCTCCTGTATCGGCATAAAATCCGGCATTGATATACGCGGGGATGAATCGGGAACCATGACCCTGGAATACCGCATTGCCCGTACCCTGGAATCGATGGGAAAGCTTGACGGCAATGAAAAGTGGCTCCCCGTCCCCGTGGGCCGGGCCGATTTTGACAGAACCGCGGCCCGGATACCGGGGCTCAGGGTGGCCGCATTTTCATCCCGCGTGGAAGGCGGGGATCTGGTCAACAGGGTAAAGCTGGAATTTGCCGCCCTGGACGCTTTAACCGCTTTTCTTGACCGGGGGGGGCAGCTGGCCGCGCTTCACCGGGAACCGGGGGGAACCCGCCTGGTCCTTGTTCTGGGAGGGGGCGCCGCCGCCGATCCGGCCCTGCTGGAACTTGCCCGTGCTTCCTCCGAGACATACAGCCTGGACTTCAGCCTTACCCTGCCCCGGGAAGGGGCCTTTGCCTTTATCGACAGCACGGGACGCAGCCTGGAAGGGCCGCCTGTGGGCGCCGTAAACATCCGGGGAAGAACGGCGGCTTTTTCCTGTCCCATGGGGGATCTGCTTGCCTCTGCGGAACCGGTCATCCTGGAGATACGCTGGTAAGGCGCGCCCGGACAGTCTGAGGGCGGTTACAGGGGAAGAGCGCCGGTCATCTTCAGCGTATAGTCCCCCGTACCGGATTCCGAAAAATCGTAGAGCGCCTCGGCCCGGAGAAAACCGGAGAATCCCAGGGGGACCACTATTTCTATGTCCAGCGGAACGGGGGGAGCCTCGCCAAGGATAAACCGCACGGTACGTCCCTCCCCGCCGTAGACAAAGGGGACGGGGGCGTCGTAAATGACGGGCATGACCGTTTCGGTATCCAGGTACAGATCGATCCGGTCCGGTCCGCCGGGGGTTTCAATGCGGATATTGAGGATACGCCTTTCCAGCAGGGTCCGCTCATTCATGGTCAGATTCAGCCCGTCCTCGAGGATCCGCTGCGGCGGCTTTGCCGGAGGATTATGGGCCAGGCCGGCGCCGTAGACCGCCAGAGACAGCAGAGACAGGCCCAGCAGGGCGCCGCAGACGGCGCCGTAGACAAAGCGCCGCTTCCATAATTTTGGCGGAGGCTTGAAAAGCCGGAGGGCCGGCCTTTTCCCCCGGACCAGGGCGCTTCCCCGTTTGCAGATCATAAAGACGGGCATGGCGATAAGGGTCATGTTCAGCATGAAGGGAATATTCCGCTCCAGGATCAGATCCGCCATTTCGCGGCTTCCCGTATCGATAATGTTCTTTATTCCCCCCGCGGCCTGGACCGGCAGCGCCAGGGCGCAGAGAAAAACCGGGACCGGCGCCTTGAAAAGCGAGGCCAGGAGAGCCCAGAAAAAGGCCCAGAGGAAAACAGGTATGAAGGTAATATCCAGAACCGCGGCGGCGCAGATTCCCAGGACAACCAGGACGACCGCGGCGCTGCCGTAGAACCGGGCCTTTCTGGGAATGGAGATACGGCTGCAGAGCCGGGAGATCAGCAGGAAACAGAGGAGGACCGTACAACCCTGCAGGGCCGCGCCGCCGTAGTATACCCTGGAGGGGGGAACGGCAAATCCCTTGAGGATGAGGGAGAAGATCAGGGCCGCGCCGTAAAATGCGCCGAAGATCAGGACAAAGACGAAAAGGAGCAGCCAGGAACGCCTGAAAAAGAAACGCCATTGCAGGGCCAGCATGGGCCGGGCCAGGGCGGAATAGATCAGCAGCGCAAGGAGGGACAGGGCGGCGGTAAAGAAAAACAGGGCGGCGGCGGCAAATTCGGAAAGAAACAAAACCCTCCCCGGCAGATTGACAAAGGAATAGTGGGTGTCCGCGCTTACCCTGGAAAAATCAAGGGAAGAGGCATATTTGAAAAGTTCTTCCCCCATGGTTTCCGCGGTGATGGGCGGGCCCGCGGTCCCGTCCGGGGAACGTATGGACGGATACGGAACGGCGGATGCGCCGAGTCCTTCAAGGTACAACCCGGAAAGCCCCGCCTCCCGGCTGATTTCCAGAACCGGCGGTCCCTTGACCAGGAAGAGCTTGTAGAGCGCATTATTACGGACCGCAAACTGCAGAGGTATGTCCAGGTCAAACAGGGGCCGTACCGTGTGCAGGGGGGCCATGGTTCCCCCGCTTCCATGGTGAATCCGTATGCCCGCCGGAGGGTTCCCCGTATCCAGGTAGAGGAGGACGGCGTTTTCAGGATTATCCAGTTGAGAAACGGCGTCCCGTAATCCCGGATGATCCCAGCCGGAAAGGCCCGAAAGTTTCCGGCCCTCCCCCCCAAGGAAGACAACCCGGACGGCGGCGGGGAACATTCTCCCGGACTGGAGGCGGGCCCTCCGTATAAAGGCCAGCCCCGCTTCGGCGGCAAAGGGAAGGGCCGGACCGGGGGCGGAGATCCGGGGGCTCAGGGGAATACCCAGCACCAGGAGCCCGGGGTTCTCCGCAAAGGAGCTTCCCGTTTCCCGCGGGGTCATGGATACCTGAACCGACGGGCCGAATTCCCCGTAGTTTGCAAGGAGGGGGCGGATCTCGAAGGGAATATGTTCCTCGCTCAGTATGCGGATAAGTTCATTGCGCCTTTCCCTTTCCTCCTCCGGTTCGGCGTAGGCCGTCAACGGAAGGAACAGGAACGCCAGGAGGAGAAGCCTTTGAAAAATCCCGGAAGACACCATTCAAACATAGCCTTTCCCCTGTGAACCGTCAATATTCAGCCTTCTTTGTTTTTGGGGGAGACTTATTCGAGGACCGGCCCGGTTCTCGAATAAGTCCGATCTTAACATTATTGGTTTTCCCGCATATACTGCGGAAAGCTTTTCCAAGGATTTTGAGATGCCGAAAAACAAAAAGAATGTTTTTGAACTGCCGCTGAAATTTGTCTTTACAGAAACGGGAGCCTCGGCCTTTATGCGGCAGAACAAGAGACTTGTTCGGATGAAGATGGGAGATTATACCGAGGAGTACGGCGTTTCTCTGGAAAAGGTTACCCCCGCTTCGATTCAGCGCATGCTGATCATCGATTATATTTCCAAAATAGAAGTATCCGGGGTGGATCCCGTTGCCAGCAGAGGGGAGATTATCGATCTTTCCAAGCTGATAGTTTACGGCCTCCTGTACCGTCAGCATAATATCGCCGTCTTTACGAAAATTCTCGCTTCGGAGCCGGTAAAAAAATGGAACCGCGCCAATCCCTTTATGGTGCTTGATGAAAAAACCCAGTTCAAGGAAGGCTTTCTGGAACTTTTCCTCCACGAACATAAAGATGCGATTGCCGCCCTCAGAGAGGAGATTCTCAGGCCCATCGCAGCTTCGGCAGAAAAAGACGAGAGGCTACAGCAGGATGAAAAAGATACCCGGCTCCTCCTCTGCGGCAAATTCCTGGATGAGCTTAATCCCGTCATCTGGTTTATACTGCTGAAGTTCCGGGCTCCCCAGGGCGCGGCCGGCGGCCAGTCCCTGGATTTTTTTACCCTGATCGGAGAAAGACGGAACAGCCTTGGGGAATTTTTGAAAAAATCCGTCATTGCCGAATACGCCGCCCTGATGATCATTGAACTGGCGGTCAGCATCGAAAATTCCAATATGCTCCGGGAAAGACAGCTTCTGAAACTGGGCGGATCGGTCAACGGGCAGGCCGCTTTGGCGGATTTGGAATTTCGCTCCACCCTCATCGATGAACTGAGAAGAAAAGACAGCCTGGTTACCTTTTCCTGGAAGATAGGCGGGGGAAGCTCCTCCATAGGAACCGGGGGCAGGTTTCAGCTTACCCTCTACGACAGGGATTCCCACTTTCAGGAGATACGGGAGTCCCTGGAGGCAAAAAAAACGGCGGACCTCAGCCGCAGGAGCCTGTCCGATCTGTATCATGATCTGGCCCGGAAAGGGACGGACTCAGAGCTGGGGCTGTACTATCTTTCCTACCTGAGCGAAGCCTGTGAGAAGGTGGGGGTAAAATTCGAGTCTATGGTAAACGAGATACAGGATACCACCATAATTACCCTGTTGTTTTCGCTCTAAAGCTCCGGGAGCCTTTCCCGTGTTCCCGGGGGCGGCCTGACAAAGCCGGAACTTTTGATTATAGTAAACCGGTGATGACCAAAAAAATTCCGGCGGCGTTTCTGGGGGGACTGGTTCTGCTCTGTTCCTGTTCCCGGACCGAACCGGCGATAAGCTACGGAATTCTGCGGCTGGTCTATTTTGAGGAGTCCCGTTCCGAAACTCCGCCGGCGGCGGATACTCCGGAGGAAATTTTGCCGCCGGATATAATCGAGCGTTATTCCTTTTTTATCATTCCCGAAGATGAAGACGGTCTTGAAGATCTGGACCGGCTTGAACTCTGCTACGACCGGGAGGGGCTGATCTGGTCCCTCTCCTCCGAAGACTGGATCAGCCTTCAGCATGAAGGGCAGACCTGGATAGGAAGCCGCAGCATCGCCATGACGGACGGCGAGACCCTGCCCCGGGGACAGTTCAGGGCGGTGCTTACCGACAAGGGCGGGGAGCGGTCGGAGCGGCTTTTTACTTTTGACGCCCCTGCGGAAACCCGTTTTCCGTTCCCCTTCTGTGTTATTAGTGACGGCTCCTACCGCATTGAGTCCCGCTACCCTGATCACTATTTTATCTGCTATGACGGTCAGGGCGCCGTCCTCAATGCCCTTTCGCTGAATTCCGCAAGGGGGGATCTGGCGGAGCTGGAGCTTCCCCCTGAAACCAGGGGGGTCGCCCTTTGGGCGGACGATCCCGAGTACAGTACCGCCGCCCTGACGGGCGTCGTTTCCCTGCGGTAGACCCATGGAAGAGGGCGGGGCGGCGGATCTCTATCGGGGGGGAACGGAATTCCGGCGGGGCGTTAAAAGTTATGTGCTCCGGGCGGGCCGGATGAGCGGCGCCCAGCGGCGGTCCTACGACAGGCTGGCTCCGGTCTACTGCATCCCCCCCGGCGATAAGGGTTTTTTGGATTATGCCGGAATCTTCGGCAATGACAGGCCCGTTACCGTTGAGATAGGTTTCGGCATGGGGGCCGCCACCGCCGTTATCGCCCAGGATAACCCGGAAAAGAACTACCTTGGGATAGAGGTTCACCGGCCCGGCATAGGGAAGCTGCTCTGGGAAATAGAAAGGCGGGGCCTTGAAAATATCAGAATTATCGAACATGACGCGGCGGAGGTTCTGGAAAGGATGATACCCCCGAATTCAGCGGCGGCCTTTCATCTCTTTTTCCCCGATCCCTGGCCCAAAAAGCGGCACCATAAACGGCGGCTGGTTCAGCGGCCCTTTACGGATCTTCTGGCGGACCGGCTCAGTCCCGGGGGCTACATCTATATGGTTACGGACTGGGCCGAATACGGGGACTGGGCCCTGAAAGAATTTTCCGCCCGGAAGGATTTGGTAAATCCCTCCGGGGGCTTTGCCCCTCCCCGGGACTGGAGGCCGGAAACAAAATTTGAACGCAGGGGTCTTGATAAACAATACCAGGTACGGGAATTATATTTTGAGAAACAGGCTTAATGGAATTTTCGGGAGGATCCATGGCTCAGGCTGAATCGGAACGGATCGCCGCCCTGGAGCGGCTTATCATTTCATATCAGGAATCCTACTATAACGGAGAGGCGGAGATCTCCGACGGGGAATTCGACATCCTCTGGGATGAGCTGAAAAGGCTCAGCCCTGAAAGTCCGGTTCTTAAAAGGATAGGGGCGGACAGCGCCGACGGTTTCCCCAAGGCGAAGCATCTTATCCCCATGGGAAGCCAGGACAAGGCGGCGAATCCCGAAGAATTCCGCAGCTGGGCGGAGAAGACGGCCGCCGGGAGCTATGTGGTTCAGTACAAGCTGGACGGGGCAAGCCTGGAACTACAGTACGAAGGGGGCGGCCTGGTCCGGGCCATTACCCGGGGAGACGGCGTTACCGGCGACGAGATTACCCGGAACGCCCGGCGCATGCAGGGGGTGATTCCCCGGCTGGTCCTTCCCTTTACCGGCGGCATCCGGGGAGAGGTGGTGATGACCCGCAGGGTTTGGCGGGAGAAGTACAGCGGCAAGGCCAACTGCCGCAACGCCGCCAACGGCATTATGCGCCGGAAGGACGGGGCGGGCTGCGAGGATCTGTTGTTTATCGCCTACGACGCCGCCGCCACGGGGGACGACCGTTTCTTCCTGGATGAGATTGAAAAAATCGCCTGGCTTAAAGATCAGGGGTTTTCGGTAACCGAGACCAGGGAATTTCAGGACCCCGATGCGATTATAGCTTACCGCAGCGAAACGGCGGAAAGCCGGGAGACCCTGCCGGTGGACATCGACGGCCTTGTGGTAAAGGACAGGATCACGGATATGACGGATCTCCGCAGGGCCCGGCCGGAGCGGCAGATCGCCTTCAAGTTTGATCTGGAAGCGGCGGTAAGCATACTCAGGGCGGTAGAGTGGAGCGAGTCCGGCGCTACCTATACCCCTATCGGCATTGTAGATCCGGTCCGCCTGGCGGGCACCACGGTTCAGCGGGCCAACCTCAACAACCCCGACATGATCCGGGCCATAGGGCTTAAAATCGGTTCGGCGGTCTCCGTGGTTAAACGGGGAGAGATAATCCCCAAGATTGAAGGGCTTGCTCCCAAAGAGGCCCTTCCGGAAAATATGCGTTCCGGGGAAGAGCGGGATATTGAATTGCCCTCGACCTGCGGAAGCTGCGGGACCTCTCTAACCGACGAGGGAACCAGGCTTTACTGTCCCAACCCCGGCTGTTCCAAGAGGCTGCTCCACCGTATGGAAAAGTGGGTTTCGGTTCTGGATATCCGGGAACTGGGTGAAAAACTGCTCCGGCAGCTCTATGAGAAGAAGCGGGTCCGGGAGATTGCCGATTTTTATACGATCACGGCGGAGGAACTGGCCGCCTTTGAACGTATGGGGGAACAGTCCGCCGCCAAGGTGGCGCGTCATATCCGTACCCCCCGGCAATTGTCTCTGGCCGCCTTTGTTGCAGGTTTTGATTTTGACGGCGTAGGGGAGACGATCATGGATAAGGTAACGGCGGCGGGCTTCAACACCCTTGCCAGGCTGCGTTCCGCCTCGGTGGAGGATATAGCCCAGGTATACGGCCTGGGGGCCATCACCGCCCGGACCATCGTCGAGGGCCTCAAGGCCGCCGAAGCTGAAATGGACCGGGTTCTGGCCGCAGGGATCATCACCATCGCCCCGCCGCCGGACGAAGCGTCCCGGCCCCTGCTGGGATATTCCTTCTGTTTTACCGGAGAGCTTTCCTCCATGAAGCGGAATCAAGCGGAGGAAAAAATAAAGGTCCTGGGGGGAACCGCCAAATCTTCGGTGGTCAAGGATCTGTCCTTTCTGGTTACCAATGATCCCGAATCGGGCTCGGGAAAAAGCCTCAAGGCCCGGAACCTGGGAATCCCCGTCATCGGAGAGGCGGAATTTCTTGCCATTCTGGAAGATCCCGCCAAAATCGGGGAAACAATCAACAATCCCGCTCAAGCGGACGGGGTATTAAGACCCCTTCGGCACGGATAAAAGGTAAACCAATACAGGGGGAATTATTATGAAACGCATACTGTTTTCAATATTATTGTTTTTTTACGCCGCCCTTGGGGGTTATGGTCAGGCAGGCAAATTCATTGACTATTCCGTAATTACGGATATTCAAGCTTCATCGGCGCTGTCTGATTATCAGGATAGGTATACCGCATCAAACGTGATGGACGGGACGGATTTTTCATGGTCCGAGGGGGCGCCGGGTAATGGTATTGGTGAATATATTACCATCACATTCGAGGATATTACCGTTGCAGCGGGGTTTGTCTTGAAAAACGGATATGGTCAACTTGAATATTACGGGAAAAACAACCGCGTAAAATCATTCAAAATACTTTTCGATGATAATTACAGTGAAACCGTGGAGATTAGAGATTCAATCAATTTTGAGCAGTATCTATTTAAATCCCCTGTCCGGTGTTCAAAAATACGGCTGATAATTAACGATATATATCCGGGAACACAATATGATGATGCCTGTATTGCCGAGATCCGTTTTCTTTCCCAACCCTTTGATGACGCCGCCGGATTAAACCGGATGGCCTGGAGAACTTATGAGACGGTTTTATCGGAACCACCGGTTGTAGCAGTTGAATATATGGAAATAGATGACTATTTGCCGTTTGATACGGGTAACGGTACAAAAATCGCGCTTCTTGACGAAGAGTCTGCATTACAATTGACAGACAATCTTCCCCGCTTAGACGGCGCTACCGCCCTGTATCCTCTGTATTCTTCATTTGTTCATGCGGTGTATCCCTATATTGAAATGAAGGACAATTTTTTAGAGTGGGCTTACTTTCCCCATGATGCACTTCCTGAGATTGTCTCATGGGGCGGAAACAGCCCAAGCATTGTCCAGTGCACAAAAACAGCCTCGGCCTATCAACGGCTCATTGACGGAAAGGCGGACATTATCTTCTGCTATGAGCCGTCGCAGGATCAAATACAAAAAGCCGCCAAAAAGGGGATTCGCTTTAATCTTACTCCCATTGGCAAAGACGCCTTTGTATTTTTTGTCAATATAAAAAGCGCGGTTACTAATCTAACGCAAAATCAAATCCGGGATATTTACTGCGGAAACATTATCAACTGGAAAAGCATTACCGGAATTGACGAACCGGTTATCGCCTATCAGCGTCCCGAAAACAGCGGCAGCCAGACTGCCCTGCAATCCATTATGGGCGCCGGCAGAATAATAGCTCCCCTGCGGACGTTTTACGTGCCCGAAATGGGGAGAACGGTAGATGAAGTGTCGCTGTATCATAATTATAACAGCGCCATCGGATATTCATTTTTGTACTACACAACGGTAATGCACCGGAATAGTAGTATAAAAACAATAGCCATAGACGGTATCTCTCCGTCAAAAGAAACAATTCGCAGCAACAGGTATCCGTTTGTAAAAAACTTCTATGCGGTTACGACGGGTAATGAAAGCGCAAATACCAGGCGATTCATCGACTGGATACTATCCGCACAGGGTCAAAAATTGGTGGAAAAGACGGGTTATATACCTGTTTCCCGTTTTCCGCAAGATGTTCAATAGGTGTTTTCGTCCATGGCCTGAAAGCGTTCCCGGACTTTTTGCAACAGATCCAGTTCCCGGTTGATGATCTTTTCGTAGTCCAGGGACCTGCCTTCAATGCGGCCCGCCTCGTCTTCCCAGAACTGCACGTTGGCCAGATTGATAAAGCGGAAACGCCGGTCCAGGGCCTTGGCGGCCCATTCGGAGGCGTCCTTCCAGTAGTAGAGGGCGGTGCGGAAACAGGTTTCGGCGGTTTCCAGACTTTCCAGGTTTTGTTCCTTCCAGGGGGCATTGTAAAAATAGGCGTTCCGCTTGTTCCACTTGTTCCCCAGGTAGAGGTACTGTTCGATTAGTTTGAGGTTCAGGTGCATCATAAAGAGGTAACGGTACTTTTCCCACTGGATTTCATTTTCGATCAGCGCCAGCGCATAGAGGGGATTGGCGAAATCAGCCTTTACCGCCCGTTCAAGCCAGTAGATGTTCTCCATGGTGTCGTCGGGATACTGGATATAGTGCAGATGGAAAAGCCTGAAGTACTGCTCCTTATACCGGACCGGATAGGCCTCCGCCGCAGGGGCGGCCAGGGAGAGGATCATAACTGTAAACAGGATAAAGGCGCAGGCCTTAAAAAAACGGTTTTTCATAGTTTGAGGGTACAAAACTAGGCTTTGTACCCTCCCATTATCGGCAGTTTTACAAGCTCCCTCCAGACCGCCTCCGCCACTTCTTCCGGGGGCAGGGAGGCGTCAAGGTATTCCACCCGCACCCCTCCTGCCGCATAACGGGGAAGGAGCTTCCGGTAACGGCGCCGAACCTCAACCTGGAATTCCAGGTACTCATAACGATCCCTGGCAGGCCGGTTTTCCAGCCGTTTCAGGGCAATTTCCGGATCTACATCGAAAAAGAGGAGTAGTTCCGGGCCGGGGAAGTCCCGGTTCAGCCGTTCCGGCAGTTCCCCCCCGCAGTCAAGGCTCTGGTATACCAGGGACGAAGGGGTATAACGGTCGGAAACCGCCAGCTCCCCCCGCCCGCACCGGACGGCAATACCCTCTTTTCCGTATACATGCTCGTTCCGGTCCGCCGCAAAGAGCCGGGCGGTAGTCTTGGGGTCCAGGATTAGATCTTCCCGCAGGGCCCGGCGGATCAGTCCGCCGATGGGGCCGCCGGTGGGCTCAAAGGTAGCGTAGAGGGGCGGGAGGGACCGGTTTTCCTGCCGGGAGAAGCGTTGTTGCAGCAGTTCCAGCTGGGTTGAGGTTCCGCTTCCGTCTCCGCCTTCAAAAACGGCAAAATTATGTATAATTAACATAACATTGTTTGTTATATCATGGCGGCAGAAAAAGAAACAATTCCGCTTCGCCGATACTATGAGTACCTGCTGCAGGAGGATGGCTTTTAATCCCGCAGCGGCATTGAAAAGGATGTCAGGTGATCGCCCGCAGACATAAAAAAATGCCCTTCTTTCTCCGTTTCAGCCTGGCTTTTCTTCTCTTTTGGCTTGTTACCGCCGTTGCGTCCCTCTTTCTCTGGCCCCTGGAGAGGACCTTAAAAGCGGGCATGACGGAACTGCGGGATCATGCCGTGGCGGAGGCCGAGTCCTACCTGGGACGCGCCATCGAATACGGCTCCATAGGCCCCTCCCTCTTCGGCATTCTTGATATACGGAATGTCAAAATATACCGCCGGGGTTCGGCGGAACCGGCGATCGCCTGTTCCCGGTTCAGGATTTCCTATTCCCTGAGGGAACTTATCGCTGCCTTTGGCAGCGGGGAGCCGAATAATTTTACCAGGGCAATCCGTTCCATCCGTATCGACAGGCCCGTGGTAAACCTCGATGTGGAGGAGGACGCCGATCTGATCGCCCTGTTCTCTTCCGGCGGCGATCCCCGGCGGAAACGCTTTACCCTTGGGGCGGACCTGCTCCCGGATAATCTGCTCATCCGAATCCGGGGCGGGATCTTCCGCCTCAACTCCCGGGGGAACAGCTGTTCCCTGACGGGGCTCTCCCTGGACGCCTCCACCGGGGAACAGATCTCCCTCCGGGGCCGCTGGGAAGGAGAGGGGCGGTTGACGGGACTTTTTAAGCCCGGGGAAACTACGGTAATCTCCGCCGCCTGCGGGTTTGAAGGCGGGTTTACCCGGGATCTGACCCAGGGAAGCCTTACCCTTACGGTTCCCGCCCTTTCCTCGGAGTTGTTCAGCCTCAGAAGCATTACCGCCAGTCTTATTGTGGCGGACCGCCGGCTTGAGGTACGGAAGATCCGGGATCACGCCCCATTCGATCTCTACCTGGGTTATGAGCTTGACAGCCGCCGTTTTTACGGTGAATTCAGGGCCGAAGAATTTGCCGTCCGGGAACTGGTTTCCTTTCAGGGACCCTGGAATGCCTATGGGCCTTTTCTGGATTTCAGAAGCACCGGCTATGTCCTTTTGGAGGGAGATCCCCGGAATTTTAACTATCATTTTGACCTTTCCGGCGGCGCCCCCCCGGAAAAACTCCCGGGACCCTCCTATGCCCTGGCGGGCAGGGGGGATGGAAAGCGGCTGGACTTTGACCGCTGCCTGGTTCAGTTTCCCCAGGGCAGTATCCGCTATACCGGCGGCCTGGGCTTTAATCCCTGGTCGCCCCAGGGACATATTACCATTTCGGATCTCAGCCTTACCGGAGACGGGGGGATTAACGCCGAGCTGGACATTGGCGCCAGGGATAATGAGATACTTCTTTCCGGGGAAAACCTGTCCCTGGGGCCGGTGGTTTTATCATCCCTTTCCGGGGCCCTGCTCCAGGAAGAGGAGAGCCTTTTCTTTACGATCGCCGCATTCCGTTCAAACGCCGGGGAGACAGGTTCCGTTTCCCTGGACGGTTCCTATACAAGGGGAAATCAGGGGCCCCTTAACCCCCGGCGCCTTGAGGCAAGCCTGAACTTCGGATCCTTTGCTTTGACGGATATGCTGAACATGGCCCGGCCCCTGGTTTCCCTCGAAAAGCTGCCCGGTTTTACCGGGGATCTTCTCAAGGGGCTGCAGTTAAGCACCGAAGTCTTTATCACCACCGATTTTGAACATATTCTCTACAACATCCCCCGGTTTACGCTTGTCCGGGATGAAGCCGAAGCCTTTACCGTATCCGTATCGGGGACGGATCGGCGTTTTGAGCTAAGCGAGGGACGTATCTTCCGGTCCGGTCAGTACGCCGGCTTCGCAGGGTACGGGGATTTTGAAAATCCCGAGGATATTACTTTTTCCCTGAGAGTCGCCTATCTGGATCTGGCCTACTACCTTGAGGGGATAATCCTGGACCGCCGGTCCCTAAGCATTCAGGGTTCCTACGGCCTTTCCGGCTATATCAGCATGACCGATTCCGGGCTCTATTCAGGATACTTTCAGGCCGAGGATCTGCCCATTCCCTCGGGGAAACAGTTTGCCCTGTTAAGCTTTTTCAGTTCCCTGCGTTACGGCGGCCCCTCTTTCTGGTCCGCGGAAATCGACCGTTTTGAAATCGCCAACCTGCCCACTCCCGCCTCCGATTCCGCCGCCCTGAGCTTTACCGCCCTGGCGGATCAGGACGGCGTTCAGATCTCCCGGCTTGTATTTGACGACGGCCGGGGGGCTTTGTCGGGGAGCGCCGGCGTATCCTGGGGTCCGGGCTTTTCTCCGGTCCGGGGCATCGGTTTTATCAGCGACGGCGCCGGTCAGGAACGGCTGGATCTGAGCGGGGACTATGACGGGGATCTGCTGAAACTTACCCTCTTGTCTTCCCGGATGCAGCTCAGCCGTTTTGTGCGGAATGCCCGGGGAGCCCTGCTTACGGGGGATCTCAGCGTAACCTGGCGTTCTCCCCGATCCTTCAGGGCGGATCTGAACCTCGGATCTCTCTCGGCCCGCGTTGGCACATGGGAGCTGGCCGCCGCCGGCCGGGGTTCTCTTACGGAAGAGGCCCTGACCATCAGCGATGTCAGGGTGGACTATGGGGATCTCATGGCGGAGGTCCCCTCTGTTTCAATCGATCTTGGGGCGGCCCGGGCGGAAGCCAGGGCCTATGTCCGGGGCGGCATGGGATGGTTTCTGGAGACCTCTTTCGGCCTTGAGGCGGACTTTGAACCGGTCCGGTCCTGGTTTGACCTGTCCCGGGCGCTTGATACCTTCAACGGAAGGCTCCATGTGGATACCGCCCATTTCGACGCCATGGAGGCGGAGGAGGCCTTTGATTTTACCTTTTCCCGTACCAGGGATCTCTTTATCCTTGCCGGGGGCCCCCGGAACATGATCCGTATGCAGATGAATTCCGGGGGGGATTTCTACATGGGCCTCTCCACCCCCTCTCCGGTCCGGGGTTCCTTCATCGGTAGTCTGAGTCCCGGGACCATCGACGCCCAGGTTTCGGACCTCTATGTGGACCTGGAGGCCCTCTCCAGGTTCCTGCCCCGCAAGGACATCATCGAATTTCCCGGAGGCTTTGTAACCGGGGCGGTCCAAATCCGGGGACCCCTGACGGATCCTGAATTCTTTGGCGCCGTCTATGGGTCCAGCGTCAGGATCAGGGTTCCCCGCTTTCTTGCGGAAGATATAGGTCCCGTACCGGTAACCGTAACCCTGGACGGCGATGAAATGAGTTTCGGTCCCCTTATTGCCCCCGTGGGCAAGGGATCGGGAACGGTTTCGGGCTGGTTCCTCTTTAACCGGTGGGTCCCCGATACCTTTGACATAGACATCGATGTGGCCGGCGGGACGGCTATTCCCTTTGCCCTGGACATTATGGGTTTTGTAGCCGCCGGGGAAACCTGGGGTCATGTTAACCTTTCCCTGGAGGATCTTATTCTCACCATTTCGGGGAATATGACGGGACAGAATACGCAGATGACCATGAATATCCAGGAACTCCGGGACGGCCGGGAACCCGCCCCTCCCGCCAAGGTATCGATAGTTACGGATCTTATCATCCGGGCGGGGAGAAGGGTTGAATTTGCCTGGCCCGAGGTGATGCCCATCCTCCGGGCCTATGCGGATGCGGGGAGCGAAATTGCGGTAACAAGCGATCAGTCCACGGGCCGCTATTCCCTGGCGGGAGACGTCAGGCTGCGGGGCGGAGAAATATACTACTTCCAGCGCAGTTTTTATCTGAAAGAGGGACTCCTTACCTTCAACGAAAACGAGCTCCGCTTTGATCCCCGCATCAGCGCCCGGGCGGAAATCCGGGACCGGAACGACGAAGGCCCCGTTACCATCGCCATGATTATAGACAACGCCCCCCTTCTGTCCTTTACCCCCCGCCTTGAATCAAGTCCGCCCCTCTCCCAGTTGGAAATTTTCTCTCTTTTGGGGGAAAATTTAACCGGAAGCCCCTCGGCGGAAGAGGGCGGGGTGATTCCCAATGCCTTTGTGGCGGCTACCTCAGACCTTTTGGCCCAACTCGAGGTGATCCGGGGCCTGGAACGGAATGTACGGGACTTTTTAAGGCTGGATATGTTTTCGGTCCGTACCCAGGTCCTTCAGAATGCGATGCTCATGGTTACCGGACTCCAGGACCCGGTTGACAGGATAGACCGGGTTGGTAACTATTTTGATAACACGACGGTTTTCTTTGGTAAATATGTACGATCCGATATGTTTATCCAGTCCATGCTGTCTTTAAGGTACGACGAGACCCAGGAACGTTTCGGGGGGCTGCGCTTTGAGCCGGATATAGGCATAGAACTGCAAAGCCCTCTCTTTGCCTTACGGTGGAATTTTGCCCCCACCTTTGACGATAACCATACCGTTTTTATGGACGACGTTTCCTTTACCTTGACATGGAGGTGGACCTTCTGATCCGGAACCCGGTTGGGACAGCGGAGGGGGTTCATTTTTTATTTGAAAACGTGTATTCTGCTGTTAAGGGAGCTTAGATGCGGATAGTTTGGACGTTTGTGCTGGCTGCGGTGCTTGTTTTCTCCGGTTTTACGCAGGAATCTGACGAATGGTACCAGGGAAAACCCGTAAAGGACATTGTTTTTAATGGCCTAAACCATGTAAAAAACTCTGAACTGAGAGACATCGTGGAGCCCTATCTGGGCAGGATCTTCACCGATGATCTCTTTCTGGAAATCCAGGGCCGGATCTATGCCCTTGAGTACTTTGACCTCATCACTCCCGAGGCGGCCCGGGGGGAGGGGAATACCGTCGTCATCACGTTCAACGTTCAGGAAAGGCCCGTCATATCCCGGATAAACTTTGTGGGCAACAACAAGCTCCGCCGTACCGAACTGCTCAATACTATCTCCTTAAAGGAAAGGGATATGGTAAATACCCTGAAACTGCAGGCGGACGAACAGGCGGTGATCAACAAGTATCTGGAAAAGGGATTTCCCGACGTTAAGGTCCGTTCCGATACCAGGCCCGCCGCCAATGCGGCGGTTACGGTCAATTTTTATATAGATGAAGGGGACAAGGTTACCATCGAAGAATTCCGCTTTGAGGGGAATACGGTTTTTTCCAGCAGAGCCCTCCGGCGGGAGCTGACCCTGAAAAAGAAGAACCTCCTCCTTATCCGGGACGGGGCCTTCCAGGAGTCAAAACTTATTGCCGACCGGGACGCCATTACCCAGTATTACCGGAATCAGGGCTATATCGATGCGGAGGTAATCGACGTTATCCAGGATGTTCAGAAAGACAGCCGGGGCAACAACAACATGACCATCACCTTCAGGATCTACGAGGGAAGGGCGTACAACTTCGGGGGGATCAGCTTTGAGGGGAACCGGATCTTTTCCAGCGAACAGCTCTCCAAGCTGGTCCGTTCCAAGCCGGGGGAGATGGCAAACGCCCAGCGTCTGGAGGCCGATCTCCAGCGGGTGGCGGATCTCTACTACGAGAACGGCTATATCTTTAACACCATAGGCCGGGAGGAAGAGCGGGATACCGCCGGGGGGATTATCTCCTACAAGATAACCATCGTGGAGCGGGGCCGGGCCCATATCGAACATATCATAATCCGGGGGAACGAGAAGACCAAGGATAATGTGATACTCCGGGAAATTCCCCTGGAGCCGGGGGATGTTTTTTCCAAAACCAAGGTAATGGACGGCCTCCGCAATCTTTACAACCTGCAGTATTTTTCCAACGTGATCCCCGATAACCCGCCGGGAAGCACCGACAGCCTGATGGACCTGATCATCACCGTGGAAGAACAGCCCACCACGGACATACAGTTCGGCCTGACCTTTTCCGGCACCTCCGATCCGGATACCTTTCCGATTGCGGGGATGATCAAGTGGACCGACCGTAACTTCCTGGGCTACGGCAATCTGGTGGGGGCTGAGATAAACGCCTCCCCCGACAGCCAGCGGATTACCCTCCAGTATACCCAGCGGTGGATCTTCGGCCTTCCCCTGTCGGGGGGCTTTGATTTTACCGCCCAGCACAGTACCCGGCTTGCGGCCATGGACAATGAAGCTCCTTATTTTAACGGCGACGAGGATAACGCCTATCCCGACGGTTTCAGTTCTTATGAGGAGTACGAGGATGCCAACAAACTTCCTCCCGACGAATACCTGATGGACTATGAACAGTGGAGCCTCTCCCTGGGATTCTCCACGGGTTACCGTTTTTCAACCTTCCTGGGAACCCTCGGCGTCGGAGGCGGCGTCAGGACCGGTTTTGTTCTGAATCTTTACGACGACGAACTGTTCCGGCCCTTTGATCCCAACCTGCGGGAAAACAATAATTCCTGGATTCCCGCCAATTCAATTTCGACCAATGTATATTTGGATCAGCGGGATCTGTCCTACGATCCTTCCAAGGGCTATTACGCCATACAGCGGGTCGGCTTCTACGGCCTCTTTCCCATAGAGCGGGAACACTATATCAGAACCGATACCAAGGCGGAATGGTTTTACACCCTCTTTGATCTGCCTATTACGGACACCTATAATTTCAAGTCCGTATTCGGGATACATTCGGGGGTATCCTTCATCTTTCCCGAAGCGGGCTATTCCTACGGAGATCCTCAATTTATAGAGGACGCCAATAAGCTTGCGGTGGACGGCATGTTTGTAGGCCGGGGCTGGACGAATCAGCGGCTTAACCGGGGGCTTGCCCTTTGGGAAAACTGGGCGGAAGTCCGTTTTCCCCTGGTTCCGGGGATCATTGCCCTGGACTGGTTCTTTGACGCCGCGGCGGTCAAAAATACCCCCGAAGATTTTTTTAACACCTTTACCATGAACGATATGTTTTTCAGCTTCGGCGCGGGCATCCGTTTTGCCATTCCCCAGTTCCCCTTCCGTTTTATCTTTGCCAAGGGCTTCCAGGTTCTGGACGGATCGGTAAAATGGAAGGACGGAAATATCTGGAAAGGCAATAAGTCGGGCTCGGGAGTTGATTTTGTCATCTCCTTTGCCTTGTCCACTTATTAACGAGGAGCAGGATTATGAAAAGACTAGGGTTAAGCGCCGGCCTTTTGCTGGGTTTAGGCTTTTCCCTCTTCGCCCAGCAGATGACCCGTTTTGCGGTGGTGGATCTTTCCAGGGTATACACCACCTTTTTCCGGGATTCCAGGGCGGTGCGGGAATTTGAGGAACAGAGCGCCCGGGTTCAGGCCGAAATAAACCGCATGAATGCGGAGCTGCAGGATCTGAGGAGCAGCCAGGTTAATGCGGAAGCCCGGGGGGACCGGGAGCAGGCCCTCAGGCTGCAGAACGAGATCTACCGGAAGTCCGAATTCCTCAGGGAATATTTTCAGATAAAAACTGCGGAATTGGAAGATAAAAAAAACAAACTTGCCCAGTCCAACTCTTTTCTTGAACAGGTAAACGATGAAATTCGGTATATCGCCGAAAGCGAAGGGTACAGTATGATCCTGAAAAAGGATAATACCGGTATAGTATGGTACAGCGCCACCGTGGACATCACCGACAAAGTTATACAGAATTTGAGGGCTAAAGCCGGACGCTGATTGGAGCGGCCTTGAAAGATCAAGCGAGTCCTATGCTGGTTCAGTATAGGCGGATAAAAAGGGAACATCAGGGGGATGTTCTCTTTTTCCGTTTGGGTGATTTCTACGAGATGTTTTCCGACGACGCCTTGGAAGTTTCCGCCCTGCTTAACCTTACCCTTACCCGCCGTAACGGCCTTCCCATGTGCGGCATCCCCTATCATGCCGCCCGTTCCTATATTGCCCGCCTTCTGAAACTGGGGAAAAAAGTCGCCATCTGCGAACAGCTTACCGAACCGGGCAGGGGCAAGCTGATGGAACGGGAGGTGGTGGAGGTTATCACCCCGGGTACCACCGTGGACGAGGATTACCTTGACAAGGGAAGCTTCAACTATCTGGGGGCCCTTTCCGCCGCGGGTTCCGCCAGGGAGCCTCTTCTTTCCTTCGCCTATATCGATCTTTCCACCGGAGATTTCTACGCCACTTCCTTTTCCGCCGCCGGGGCGGTAGAAAAACTGCGGCAGGAACTTGAACGGCTTCAGCTCAAGGAACTGGTGCTGCAGGAATCCCTGATCGAGGAACGGCAGGATCTGGCCCGGGCCGTATTTGATCGCCCCTCCATTGTGGTAAACCGCTGGGCGGACTGGCTCTTCGATCCTGCCCGGGGCATGGAGCGGCTGATAAAACAATTCGGTACGGTCAATCTGAAGGGCTTCGGTCTGGATGAAACCAGGGCGGAGATCCTTGCCGCGGGGGCTCTTCTGGATTATCTGGACGACACCGCCAGAAGCCTCCTCCCCCACGTACGTTCCATCATCCTCTACGGCGACGATGAATATGTGGGCATTGATGAATCTTCCCAGCGCAACCTGGAACTGATCCGTAACCTCCGGGATATGGAGGGACGTTTTTCCCTCCTTGAAACTATGGACGAAACCAAGACCGCCATGGGCCGCCGGCTTTTGAAGTGGCGCATTCTTCATCCCCTGCGGCAGGTGGAGGCCGTTAACAAACGGCTCGATATGGTAGAAAGCATCTACCGGGATCAGAGCCGGCTTGCGGCAATCCGGGAGCTTCTGGGCAAGACCCCGGATCTGGAACGGCTCTGTTCCCGGCTTGCCATGGACCGGGCCCACGGCAAGGACATGTACTCGATAAAGAACAGCCTCTCCTCCTGCGGCGCCCTCAGGGAGCTTTGCCGGGAACTGAATCTTGGTTTTGAATCTCCCGCCTCCTCTCTGGATGACGGAGCCTTTAACCGGCTTATGGAATTGTGGGATCTTTTGGAACGGGGGCTCTGTGAAGAGCCTTCCACGCTGCTCACCGAGGGTAATCTGATCCGGTCCGGCTACAACAGGGAACTTGACAAGCTGCGGGGCCTCAGGGATAACGGCCGGAAGCTGCTGGAGGATTACCTTGAGGAGGAACGGGCCGCTACAGGAATCCCCAGCCTCAAGATACGGTACAACCGGCTCATCGGATATTTCTTTGAGGTAACCAAGGTACACCTTTCCAAAGTGCCCGCCCATTTTATCCGGCGTCAGGGTATGGCTACGGGGGAACGCTTTACCACAGACCGCCTTGCCGGCCTTGAGTCGGACATTAACGGAGCTTCGGACAAAATCGTGGAACTGGAGCGGGAGCTTTTTATCGCAATCCGGAACAGGGCCAAGGACCTTATCATGGAACTTTCCGCGGCGGCCCGGCGTACCGCCGAGCTGGATGTTTCCCAGTCCCTGGCCCGGGCCTCCACTATCCGGGGCTGGACGCGGCCTGAAATAAACACGGGAAAGCAGATCCGTATCGCCGAAGGCCGCCATCCTGTGGTGGAAGCCCACCTTAACCGGGGAGAATTCATCCCCAACGACTGTACCCTTGACGGGGAGGGTCTTTCCTTTGCCCTTATCACGGGGCCCAATATGGCGGGCAAATCGACCTACCTCCGCCAGGCGGCGCTGATAGCCGTCATGGCCCAGGCGGGGAGCTTTGTTCCCGCCCTGGAGGCGTCCATAGGCATGGTGGACCGTATCTACTGCCGGGTGGGGGCTTCGGACAATCTGGCCCGGGGGGAATCTACCTTTCTGGTGGAGATGAACGAAACCGCCCACATCCTCAGAACCGCCACGGAGAGAAGCCTGGTGATCATGGATGAGGTAGGCCGGGGAACAGGAACCAGGGACGGCCTCGCCATCGCCTGGGCGGTATGCGAGGAGCTGCTGGACCACGTTAAATGCCGGACCCTTTTTGCCACCCACTACTATGAACTTTCAAAGCTTTCCCATCCCCGCATGGTTAACCGTTCCATGGAGGTCCTGGACCGGGGCGGGGAAATTATCTTCCTGCGTAAACTGAAGGAAGGCCCCGCCGCGGAATCTTACGGCCTCCATGTAGCCCGCCTGGCGGGCCTGCCGGAACGGGTCCTGCTCCGGGCCGCCCGGATCATGGAGAGCCTCCGGGACGGAAACCATGTCCTGGCCGGAGAACCGGAAACGGCGGAGGCCGCCGGGAAAGACGGGCCGGAAGCGGAGGACGGCCGGGTCCGCCGGTTTATCCGGGATCTTAAACAGATGGATGTTGAACGGATAAGCCCCCTGGAGGCGCTTAACCGTATTTATGCATGGAAGGGGATCTTCGCTTCGGAAATGTCCTCTCCCAAAGCGTCCTCCCGGAAAGGATCCGGGGTTTCGCCGGAGCTTCCCTTTTAAGTCTTCCGTTTACCCGGCCAGTATGGCGGGGAGGTTTTCGTCAAAGATGGTGCCGCCCCCCCGGATATACTCCAGCAGCCGCTGTCTGCACCGGGCATATTCGCCAAAGAGGAGCCTTGCCTTTTCAACATCGCTGTAGACCTTCCACGTACCGCAGAGTTTACAGCGGGCCCCCCGGTGGCGGATAAAGCCCAGTACGTCCTCCGGGGGATACCCGAGAAAAAATCCAATCTCGTGGGGAAATTCTTCGCTCTCCCTGAACCGTTTGGCTAGATAGCGGAGCTGCACGGCCAGGCCGGCTTCTGTCCGGGCGGATCTTTTAGTCCTGTCCCCCGGCGGGACGGAAAACCAGGTTCCCCCGGGATACCCCAAACTGCGCAGGGTCCTGCGTACCGCCCGATGCTCCAGTACGGGGGCCAATAAATTGGGCCGGTACGCAAAGATTACCGCCCCCCCGTTACGGTTGGGCAGTACGGAGAAACTCATATTGTGTAAAGACAGGCAGGAGCTGCGTTCATCCCACCACGGCGGCCGGACAAACAGGGCGGCCGGCTTTTTCCCCAACAGAACCGGGGCACAGTGCCTTGTCATCAGGGTTTCAAACGGTTTTATCACAGGCCCTCCAAGGCGTTTCCAGTATGTTATCATAATCTAACATTATACCCTTATGTCAAGCGATTTAGGAAAAATTCGCATAAATTTTTACTCTTCCCCATGGATGATTCAGGTCCGAGAGTGCGGAACTGTTTTTTTTGTATTTTTTTTAAATTTTTTGTAAAATTCTATTGACATTAATGTGTTAGATGTGTATAACTATATGTGACATAAAGCTAACAATTTTCGATAAGGTGACGGTTATGAAGAAAGTATTGATTTCCTATTGGAGCGGCACCGGGAATACGGAAACCATGGCGAAACAGCTTGCCCAGGGAGTAAGCGACGCCGGCGGGGAAGCTGTATTAAAGCCGGCGGCGGAAACAACGCCGGATTTGGTTAAAGAAGCCGGGGCCCTTGCCTTTGGCTGTCCCGCCATGGGAGCGGAGGTGCTTGAAGAAGAAACGATGGAACCATTTATAAGCCGCCTGGGACAGGCCGAAGTAGGCGGTAAACCCCTGGGACTTTTTGGTTCCTATGACTGGGGAGATGGACAGTGGATGAGGGATTGGGTGGATCGGATGAAAAAGCTGGGCGCCAGCGTTGACGGCGAGGGCATTATTGCCCAGCTTGAACCCAGCGAATCGTCCCTTTCCCAGTGTTATGAACTTGGTAAACGGCTTGCCGTTTAGGGTTAATGGAATTTGCCGCAACCTCTCTCGGCGGATTCAATAAACTGTTGGATTAAACCCATATTCAACAGTGTTCTCCATGCATTACCGGAGGCGTTGCGTCGTTAGGTCGTGCTGCGATTCAGCGTCTCCGGTTTTTTTAGCAGAGGGGAGCGGATAAGATTGCGGTTATTCGCAAGCGGGTTTAATACCCAAGAGCCCGCCTTTGGGCGTGGAGCCTCTGGGGCGGTTTTAATCCGGCTAAAATATTGGTTTGTGCGGATATGAAACCCGCAATCCGTCAGCCCTTTCAGGGCCGGCAATTGATGGTAAGATTCATGTGCCGCTATTCAGCGGAACGGAATTGTGCCTTCCAGAACCAGCCATGCCCCGTCCGCTCTGCGGCGGGGTTGGTTGATTGGAAGGCCGGGTCCATGCCCCGGAGCTTGCTCTTGGGTTCTTCATTGGACTTGTTCGATAACCCGGTTGGTTATCGCGGACTTTCGTCCGACACAAGTCTCCCAGAAAACGTGGATTTCATTAAGAAATCCACGTTTTTTTGTTTTTAAGCGGTTGTTGGCGAACCTTGGCTCGGCAGAAACTTCAGTTTCTGAACAACTCTATTTAACCGGGGGCGGCTTGTGGAAGAAGACATCCGCAGCCGGCAAAAGACCGGGCCGCTGCGGCCGGATGCGGGAACGGTACGCCGGAGCAGTGAACCAGGCGGGGGCATGACCCCGCGGGGCGCAGCTTACAATTGTCCTACAAGATCAAGACTGGGGATCAGCGTTCCGGCGCCGGGCTTCCACCTGGCGGGACAGACCTGATCGCCGTGTTCTGCGACAAACTGTGACGCCTGTACCCGGCGGAAGATCTCTTCCGCATTGCGTCCTATATTGCCGGCTACAAGCTCATAGGCTACGATTTTTCCTTCGGGATTCAGAATAAAATCCCCCCGTTCGGCCAGGCCCTTGTCTTCAATCAGTACCCCAAAATCCCGGGCCAGGACGCCGGTAGGATCGGCCAGCATGGGATAGCGGATCTTTTGAATGGTTCTGGACATATCGTACCAGGCCTTATGGACAAACTGGGTGTCACAGGAGATTGAATAGACCTCGCAGCCGATAGCCTTAAAATCATTGTACTTCTCCGCCAGATCCTCCAACTCGGTGGGACAGACGAAGGTAAAGTCCGCCGGGTAAAAGAAAAAGACATTCCATTTGCCAAGGATATCGGCCTTGGTTACCGTTTTGAATGTATGCTCGTGAAAAGCTTCCACAGAAAAATCGCCGACTTCTTTATAAATCATAGACATGATTTTCTCCTTTCCTGCCATAAGCGGTATTTTACAGATTATGATAAACCAGTTTATCATATTATACCCTATAAGAAAGCCTGGTCAAGTATGCGGCCGGAGACAGGCAGCGCATCCGGTTTAAGCCTTTAGGCTGCGTTTTGCCGGGGGGTTTCGTGTACATACCTCGATAATACAAAAAAATCTTTCCGTATTTTCTTCGGAGAAGAGGAGGCCGCTCAATTTATCGACGATCCCCGGAACGGTGTCTATCAGCCGTTTAAGGGCGTACAATCCATCAGCCTTTTCAGGGCCGGCCGATGCGGGGCAGGGAAAATTTGAAGAAGGGCCGGTCCGGGCTAGAACCCCTTCTCCTTCAGGGCGGCTACAATGCCGATATAGGTTTCAATAACATCAAAGCCCTTATAATCGGCCCGCTTCAAATCTATAATGTCGCCGTGGGAAATTCCCCGGCGGCCGCCCGGTTTCAGGACCCCCTGAAATTCCCCCCAGACCGCGGAACCGGTGCTTACCAGGCCGTCGTTATCCCCCTCCAGGGCCTTGATCATAATCCAGGGCAGAGCCAGCATCGGATCGCCTGCGGCGCTTTTCATTTTGGTCATGTAGCTTTGATAGTATACCCCGGGAACATCGGGGGTATTCAGATTAAAGGCCTCGCTGTCGGCGGTGGCGAACTGCCGGGTTGCGGTATAAAAATCGGGCCGTTTGTCTCCCAGCCTGCGGAAAGTATTGTCAAAGAATTTCGCGACCCCCCGGTAAAGTCCTTCCGGGAGACGGCAGGCCCTGTCCACAAAACGGCAGCCGCGGTGAGGGGTGCTGATTGTGGTCAGCGAAGCGACCTTGCTTTCCATCCCCAGCCTGCTTATGGCATAACGGGCGTCAAGGCCCCCCTTGGAATGGGCGATAATGTTTACCTTTTCCGCTCCCGTTTCCTCCAGCACGGCAAGAATGGCGTTCCGTATATCTTCGGCATTGGAGGCAATGGTTCCCACGGCTTCCTGGTTTCCATAGTAGATCTTTGCCCCGTTGCGGATAAGCTCCCGCGGAATCCGGCCCCAGTAATTAAAATATTTCAGATCCCGGAACAGCACCCCATGGACCAGTATCAGGGGGTATCTGGTTTTACAAAGTTCCGAATCAGCCCTTGTTGATTGGAGGTTTTCTTTGTAGAGGGCAAAGTCGTATTCTTCGTATACAAGACGGCAGGCGTAGAGCAGAACCACAAGATTCACCGGAGGAATCCACATAAACAAAAGCATCGCCAAACGCCAGAAAATACTAAGCCGCCGGGAAGTAAAAAAGATCCGCAGTATTCCGTTAAATAAAATAAAGAAGGCGCAGGAGATTCCATAAACAGCGTTGGCGATAAAAACCGGAACGGGAATTGCCGCTCCCCGGAAAAGAAAGAAGGTAACCGTTAAAAAAGAAATTTCCAAAGCCAAGGCCCATAGTCCCGCATAACAGAGGAACCGGCCCCCCATCATAATTTGAAGGCGGGTTTTTACCGGTATGCCAGGAGGCCGGCGTTTTTTTCCGGTCCTGAAGGGAAACACGTTAAGCCGTATCCAGAAATAAAAAACAAGCAGCCCCGCCGGAATAAAAACGGCGATCCTGGAACTTTTTGGCAGCGATGCGGGATCGAGCGTATAAAAGCAGTAACCCAAAAGTATTACATTAAGGGCGGCCAAAAGCCCGATGGTCAAGGGCAGGGGGCGAAGCAGGTTAATTTTTTTGCCGATGTCCGGGAGTATAAGTACGATAACGGCGGCAAGACAGATCAGGAAGGGGATCATAGAACCTCCACTCCCGGCAGGATACCACACATTGCAGTTTCCTGCCATCGGTCTCTGGCTGAAGCCGGCTTTCGGCCCCTTGACAGCGGCGTGAATGTTTTGTATCGCTAATAGGTATGGCGCGGCAAAACCGGAGGGGCTCATGCTGAGGAATATATCTATAGGCACACGGATAATTATTATTATAGGGGTGCTGGGACTTTCGATTATTGGCCTGGCGGCGGCTATCTATTTTACCGCTCACAGCATCAAGGACCTGGGCATAAACGATGCGGAAGCGGTGATGCTTGAGGGGCAGCAGGAAAAGATCAAGCTTGGCACCCAAACCATGGCCATAGCCCTGAGTAAGGCCCTGGCCGGTACAACAGACCGGCAGGAACAGCATGACATTATCAGTTCTTACATCAAGGATTACCGTTTTGAGGAAGACAAATCCGGCTATTACTATACCTATATCGGTACGGTGATTTTTATGCATCCCACTCTGCCCCAGCGGGAGGGAGAGGATCTGGGGCAGACCGCCGACGCAAACGGGGTCTACTATGTGCGGGAACTTTATGAAAATGCCCAAAAAGGGGGCGGCTTCGTTTCCTTTGTTTTTCCCAAACCGCCCTCCATGGAAAACGCCCCCAAACTGGCCTATGTAGAGTATATTCCCGGTACGGATATCTGGATATCCACGGGCATTTATGTTGATAATATTGACGCCCACAAGGCCGAAGTGGAACAGCTTATGGCCGCTTCGGTCCGCTCCCTGATGATCATTGTTATTATCAGCGTTTTGGCCTTTACGGTCGTCATACTGATTCCCCTCTGCGTATTTACGTTCCGGTCCGTTACGATGCCCCTGAACGAAACCGTCCAGGTGGCGGAGCAGCTTGCGTCGGGGGATCTGTCCGCACAGCTTACCGTAACCGGACGCGATGAAATAGCGGAACTGCAGAATTCATTTCTCCGCATGACGGAAAATCTCCGGGGTCTTGTGGAAAACATAATCCGTTCCTTTGAGGCGATGAAATCCAACAATGAAGATCTAAACCGGGCGATCAACAATACCTCCCGGGCGGCGGTGGAAATAAACGGTTCGATCCGAAGCCTGCAGAATCTCGACGGGCAGGTGAGGGAAGAGACGGGACAGGTAAAACAGGAAATTGCCGGCATTGACGGAGAGCTTACCGCCCTGGGCGGTGTTATCCGGGAACAGCGGGATCAGCTGAATATTTCATCCTCCGCCATAGAAGAGATGACCGCGAATATCTCATCCATCGAAAAACGTACCGTTACCCTGGGGGATCATTTGAACCGCCTGCTGGAAAGTTCCGATGCGGAACACAGTCATATCACCAGATCCACCGAAACGGTCAAACAGGTGGAGACCGATTCCAACACCCTTGTTGAGATGAATAAGGTTATTGCATCGGTGGCGGCCCAAACCAACCTTCTGGCCATGAACGCCGCCATCGAAGCGGCCCATGCGGGAGATGCGGGCCGGGGTTTTGCGGTTGTTGCCGATGAAATACGGAAACTTTCGGAGACCACCGCGGAACAGGCCAAAAATTCAAACCAGACCCTAAAGGCCATCAGGGGGAGGATAAACGATATCGCCAAAATAGCGGGTTTTATAGAGGGGTCCTTTGAAGAGACCAATTCCCTGGTTCAGTCGATCAACGTCCTGGTTACCGAATTAAGGAGCGCCATGGAAGAACAATCCCAGGGTTCGGTAATGATCCTGGAAAGCCTGGAGCGGATAAACGGGATAACCGAACAGGTGCAAAGCGGAGCGGAAAAAATAAAGGCCGAGTCCGATCAGTCTATCGGCGCCGCGGAGAAACTTGCGGAGATGAGCGTTACCATGCACCAGGAGATCGCCGGCATTGCCGCCCAGGTAACCCAGGTAACGGAATCCGCCCAGACGGCCCACGAAACGGTCGGCCAAAACAGCGAGGGAATGACCTCGCTTTACAAGGCGATAACCCGGTTTAAGATGTAGGAGCCGTCTCCGGGAAAGGACCTGCGCCTCCGGGCGGGCAGGCGGCGGTTTTGCCGGGTTCAGCCTGCTCCGGGCTGCCGCCGATAATCTCGAAGATTATTTTCAGCGCTTCCCGGCATTCCCGGGAAACAGGCATATAGGGCCAGATGTGCATCATCCCTTTCCCAATATACAGTTTGAGCGGAACACCGGCGGCTTTCATTCCGCCGGTAAAGGCCGGAACCAGGGCAAAAAATATTTCATTGGTACCGAAAAAAACATGCGTTTCGGGGAAGCCCGAGAAATCCCCCTCCATGGGCAGATCAAAGTAAGTACCGCGGTCCGGATCGATTCCCATCAGAGGAATCATTACATCCATCAATTTTGGTGAAAGAAAAGGATCCCGGGGCAGAATACGGTCCATTTCGTCCCGGATTGTCCGGCTGTCTTTCCGTATAAACGCTCCGGGGGAAACCAGGATCAGTTTTTCCGGCATCGGCATACCCAGGGCTTTGATGTGATGGCAAAGCATCAGGGCCAGGGTTCCCCCGGCGGAATCTCCCAGGATGCTGAATTCCGAACCGGGATGCTCTTCCCGCATCTTCCCGTAGACCCGGAAAAGCATTTCCGTAACTTCCTTAAAATCATGACCCGGCGCCAGAGGATAGGCGGGAACCCATACTGCCGCTTCGAGCCGTCTTGCCAGCTTGGCTATTACGATCCAGTGGATGACATGAGCCTCCATGATCATTCCGCCGCCGTGGAAAAAGAGTACCGTTTTTGAAGGGCTGGCGCCCTTTTTGGGGGTGATGATATAACAGGGTCTGCCGTCAAGTATCCATTCCCGGACCTGCGTTTTCCGGTACATAAAAGCCGGCGGGGCGGTTTTCCGTTTATCCAGTGTTTTTTTAAAATACGCATCGAGGCCGGCTTCATCGAGGCTGAACGTTTTTTTAAGACCCAGCAGCCTGATTATAAGCGCCAGGAGACGATAGGCCGTACTGATGGGTTTCTCAGAAATATCCGTTCTACCGGCCACGGGCTCCTCCTTTTTTAATCTTCCCAATGAAAAATCCAGGAGCAAGCTCGAAGCAAGCTTGCCTGCCGGTATCTTCGTTCTGCAAGGTACAATTCCGTGCCGATGAATAGCGGCACATAGATCCTGCCGCTAATTGCCGGCCCTGAAAGGGCTGATGGATTGTATGCGGGGTTCATACTATATCTATCTGCTTCTCTTATTACAGATTACATCGCTCCGCTTACACTGGTTGGCGACAGGGGCAAGACTCAAGGTATGTACCCCACAGACGGGATTAACATAGCATATTTAGGGTATTTTGTAAATGACGGGCCGGCGGGTCTTTTACGGATACGGTGTTTTTGAAATTCAGCCGCTGAAACGGCGCTGTCCGAAAGGTTTGAAAAACTTGTCCGGACAGCGTCTTTAATGCGGAGGCTGTCCGGGAAATAAGCTCGGACTTTAGTCCGCACTTCCTGGACAGCCCCTTTTTTCAGTAAAGGGCCTCCTTTAGGTTTTGTACATTCCGGGACATCAGGCCGTAATAGTTTGCTCCCTGGTCAAAATCCCGTTTGGACACGTTATGGACCGCATGGAGCAGCAGTTTCTTTGCTCCCGTTTCTTCGCAGATAGTGTCGGTGATTTTTTCGTTGGAAAGTTCAATGTGAAAAACCACGGGGATCTTTTCTGCCCTGACCTTGTTGACCAGGAAAGCTATGGTGGCGGCGCTGCATTCGGTTTCGGTGGAACAGCCGGGGAATGCGGCAAAGTAACTGAGGCCGTAGGCGTCGGCAAAATACCGGAAGGGGAAACGGTCGCCGAATATAAGGGTTTTCCGTTTTGCGCCGTTTACCACATTCCGAAAGGAAGCGTCCAGGTCAGTTAACTTGGCCAGATAGGATGCGGTATTTTGCTCATACGCCGCCGCATTGGGCGCATCCCGCTGTTTAAGAACCCCGGCGATTTTTTGTACAATGAGCTTTGCGTTCTGGGGAGAAGTCCAGACATGCTCGTCGTATTCAGGCCCTTCGGCTTCTTCCTCTTCTTCCTCCTCCTCCATCCCTTCGACTATCAGTTCTTCCACCACTTCCACGCAGTCCATAAGGGTGATAATTTCCATGCGGTCCGTATTCATCGATTCGAGAATCCGTTCCACCCATGCGTCGGATTCGCCGCCGACATAGACAAAGATGTCGCAGTTTTGTACTTTGATAATATCCTGAGGGGTCGGTTCGAAGGAGTGGCTTTCCGCTCCGGGGGGAAGCAGCATGGTAAGGTTGACCCTGTCTCCGGCAATTTCACGGACAAAATCATAGGGCGGGAAAATCGTGGCGACCACATTTATTTTCCCTGTCTGTGCCGTGTCTTTCCGGCCTCCGGCCTCCAGGGCCATGGCAAGGGATACCAGGATGCAGACAAAAAGAACCATTCGTTTCATATAAAAAACTCCTTTCATGTTAAGCGTTAAGGTCAACTTTGGAAATTCCGGCCGGGCCGCCGGGGTTTTACAAAAACCGCCGGAGAAAATCACCGCTTCATTCGTAGTATGACAAATCGATTTTCTCCTGAGTGTTACAAAAACGGGACCGGTAAGAAAACGAAAGCCCCAGGACGGGCTTGGACCGGCTCCGCTTTCGGGATCACCGGTTCATTTTTATTTTTAACCCTACCGAGCTTATGGGAATAAAACAAAAAAGGGCAAAATTCAAAATAACGGCGGCTGTCAAAAGGACGCTTCCGGAAAAGCCGGAATAAAAGGCGGCCCCCCTGAACTGCCGGGAAAATTGCTCCGCCCTTTGTATCGAGAGGCACACAGGGCATTCCGCGCCGTAACAGTCATGATCCCGATGGAAGGCAGTATAATTTTCCGAAAAGAGGGACGCCGTGATAAGGCAAAAACAGAGGCCCGTCCAAAAGAATTTCAGCCCCTTCATGGCTTTGCCTCTTTGCCGGCAAGGCATTTCTTGCAGGTTCCGTAAAAAACCGTTTTAAGCATATTGATTTGAAAATTGTGCTTGTTGAAAACATGCCTTTCAATCCCGCTGAGGAAATCACAGTCCATGTGGATGAGGGTTCCGCAGCTTTCGCATTTCAGGTGAAAATGTTCCCGGCATTTTACCCCGTTATCTATGTACTGGTAGCAGGTGCTTTTGTCGTCGTGCAGAAGGTATTTGCGGATCTTTCCTTCGGCGGCCAGCCTTTCAAGATGCCGGTAGATCGTGGTCTGTCCGATCAGCTCCTCCGTATCCTCAAAGTGGCGTACGATTTGACCGACCGTTACATGGCTGTCCCCGAGGGATTTCATATAATCCAGAATGCATAGGCCCTGCCGGGTATGATAGTTCGCCGGACGTTTGCGCGTCATACGCCCGTATCCTATCATGTCCGGCAGGTAATGTCAATATGAAAATGAATATTATTTTCATATTGATCAGCGGGGCGAATTTCAACCTGTACTGTTCTTAAAAAAACCCCGGAAAACAGACGGCGCCTTGACAAAATAGTATGGAATTTTTATAATCAAACTAGATAATTTTTTATCGATATAATAATATCGACTTGGATGGTATGAACACTCTTTTTTTCAAATACGCCGTTGAAATTGAACGGACAAGATCCATTACCAAGGCCGCCGAGAATCTTTTTATGGCCCAGCCGAATTTGAGCAAGGCCATACGGGAATTGGAGAATGAGCTTGGCTTTACCGTTTTTGAGCGGAATTCCAGGGGGGTGGCGCCCACCGAAAAGGGCCTTATGTTTCTGGCCTCGGCCAGGAAGATTCTCGGTGAAATGGGGAGTATCAAGAGGCTCACCGGCGGGGAAAACCCCGAACGCCAGAGTTTCAGCGTATCCATACCCCGGGCCAGTTACATTGCCGAAGGGTTTATCCGGTTTGCCCGGGAACTGGATAGCAGCAGGGAAGTCGATATCAATATCCAGGAGACCAGTTCGATACAGACCGTAGGCAATGTGGTAGAAAACCGTTTTAACCTGGGCATTATCCGTTACCAGGAAGTGTATGAAAATTATTTTCTCGATTTTCTTGACGGAAAGGATTTGAACCACGAGCAGCTCTGGGAATTTGAATACCTGGTGCTTATGCCGAAGGCGCATCCCCTGGCCGCCGCGGCGGAGATAAGTTTCTGTGATCTGAAGCCCTATATTGAAATAGTCCACGGAGACACGGTCGTACCCTATATCAACGCCGCGGATATCCGTTATCCTTCGCCGGAGGCGGTTCCCCCAAAACGGATATACCTCTACGAACGCTGCAATCAGTTTGATCTGCTGGCAAGCCTCTCTCAAACCTATATGTGGGTATCCCCCATCCCGGCGCGGCTTCTTAAGCGTTACGATTTGGTACAACGGAAGTGTACGTTTACCAACAACCGTTACAGGGACATGCTGATTTTCCGTAAAAATTACCGCTTTACCGCATTGGACAAGAAATTCCTCGACAAGGCGTTTGAGGCCCGGAATGACGTTTCACTGAGGCAGTATAAATGAACCTCCCCGCCCTGAAGGGCCGGATATTAGACCCCACTGCGAATGAATTAAAGCTTTTTTAAAATTCTCATTTGAGGCTGTTCCAAAACTTTAGTTGTTGGAACCCGCTCATTTGTAAATTTTTTCTCCCCTATATAAAAACCTATATGACCGGTATGCCGGGGGCCGTGTACAAAACCACATCCGTTCAGCCCGGAGAGGGCCTGCGAACGCCGTTTTGCACGTCTTTGTACAAAAAAGCATATCAAATCATATATAGCTCTATTCCAAATTTATATTTCACAAACCGTTTTTTATTTGATATGTTTTTATCGATAGTTATTTATCGAACAGGCCGGGGAAACATTCATCAGGATACCCCCTTATGAAACGCTCCGGTCTGTTCGGCCAATCTGTAGTAAAGGAGTTTTATATGGCGCGGTTCACCTTACCAAGAGACATTTACCATGGAGAAAATTCCCTGGAGGCGCTTAAAACCCTCAAGGGGAAAAAGGCGATTGTGGTGGCCGGGGGCGGAAGCATGAAACGCTTCGGTTTTTTGGACAAGACCGTGGCCTATTTGAAGGAAGCCGGTATGGAGGTAAGTCTGTTTGAAGGGGTGGAGCCCGATCCTTCGGTGGAAACCGTTCTCAAGGGCGCTGAGGCAATGCGGGCCTTTAACCCCGATTGGATCGTATCCATAGGCGGCGGCTCCCCGATTGACGCGGCCAAGGCTATGTGGGCTTTCTATGAATACCCGGATACCACCTTTGAAGCGCTGACCATACCGTTCAATTTTCCCGCTTTGCGTACCAGGGCGAAATTTTGCGCCATTCCCTCAACATCGGGAACAGCTACGGAAGTTACCGCCTTTTCGGTGATCACCGATTACGCAAAGGGCATCAAGTATCCTCTGGCGGATTTTAATATCACCCCGGATGTGGCGATTGTCGATCCCGAACTGGCCGAAACCATGCCTCCCAAACTTACCGCCCATACCGGTATGGACGCCATTACCCACGCCGTCGAGGCCTATGTATCGACCCTGCACTGCGACTATACCGATCCCCTGGCCCTGCACGCCATTAACATGGTCAGCGCCCATTTGGTTAATTCCTACAAGGGCGATAAAGGGGCCCGGGCAAAAATGCACAATGCCCAGTGCCTTGCGGGAATGGCGTTCAGTAATGCCCTGCTCGGGATTGTTCACTCAATGGCGCATAAAACCGGGGCGGCCTACTCCGGCGGCCACATCGTACACGGCGCGGCCAACGCCATGTACCTCCCCAAGGTGATCAAGTACAACGCAAAAGAAAAAACCGCCGCGGAACGCTACGCCGAAATCGCCCGGTCCCTTGGACTTCCCGCGGGAAATCCCGCCGAAGGAACCGAATCCCTTATCGGCCACATAAAAAAGCTGAACAAGGCGCTGGATATTCCCGGCGGCATTAAAGATTACGAAGGGGGCATCATCGGGGAAAAGGAATTCCTTGAGAAGCTGCCCAGAGTGGCGGAAAATGCCGTGGGAGACGCCTGCACCGGTTCCAATCCCCGGAAGATTACTCCGGCGGAAATGGAAAAACTCCTGCGCTGCTGCTTCTACGATACGGAAGTGGATTTTTGAGGATGATTTAATATGGAAACACGTAATACGCGCGAACCGGTAAGGGACGCGGAAACTTTGCGGAAGGCGATTGACCGGATTCGCGAAGCCCAGCGCATCTATGCGGATTTTGATCAGGAGCAGGTGGATAGAATCTTTTTTGCCGCCGCCGGGGCCGCCGCCAGGGCGCGCATCCCCCTGGCAAAGATGGCGGTGGAAGAAACAGGCATGGGCATAGTCGAGGACAAGGTGATCAAAAACCTCTACGCCTCGGAGTATATCTACAACGCCTACAAAAACACGAAGACCTGCGGCGTCATTGAGGAAGACAAGGCGTATGGCATACAAAAAATCGCCTGCCCCGTCGGCCTTGTGGCGGCGGTGATCCCCACCACCAATCCCACATCCACGGCTATTTTCAAGGCCCTTCTGGCGCTGAAGACCCGCAACGGCATTATCTTCTCGCCCCACCCCAGGGCAAAGAACTGCACCAACGCCGCCGCCGGGATCATCCTTGACGCGGCCCGCGCCGCCGGCGCGCCGGAAGGTATCATCGGCTGGATAGACGAACCGGGCCTTGAATTAACCAATACGGTAATGAAAGAGGCGGACATCATCCTCGCCACCGGCGGCCCCGGCATGGTGAAGGCGGCTTACTCCAGCGGAAAACCCGCCATAGGCGTGGGCTCGGGAAACGTGCCGGCTGTCATCGACGGCAGCGCGGATATTTTGTTGGCCGTCAATTCGATCATCCATTCCAAAACCTTTGACAACGGCATGATCTGCGCTTCGGAACAGTCGGTTATCGCCCTGAACAGCGTCTACGACGAGGTAAAAAAAGAATTCCGCCGCCGGGGCTGCTATTTCCTCAACGCGGAAGAAACCGAAAAGGTGCGGAAGACCATCATCGTGAACGGATCGTTGAACGCGAAGATCGTCGGTCAGAGGGCCTCTGCCATTGCGGCATTGGCGGGAATTACCGTGCCGGCTTCAACAAAGATCTTGATTGGCGAAGTGGAAAGCGTGGAACTTGGCGAGGAATTCGCCCACGAAAAACTTTCCCCCGTACTGGCGATGTATCACGCGAAGGATTTTGACGAAGCCCTGGATAAGGCGGAGGTCCTGATCCGGGAAGGGGGCTACGGCCATACCGCATCGCTCTATCTCGATCCGGTAAGGGAGAGGGAAAAAATCGCCGCTTTCAGCGGGCGCATGAAAACCTGCCGCGTGATTATCAACACCCCCTCTTCCCACGGAGGCATAGGCGATCTGTATAACTTTAAGCTTGCCCCTTCCCTGACCCTGGGCTGCGGTTCCTGGGGCGGCAACTCGGTTTCGGAAAATGTCGGCGTGAAACATCTGCTCAATACCAAAATCCTGGCGGAAAGGAGGGAGAATATGCTGTGGTTCCGGGTTCCCGAAAAGGTGTATCTCAAGAAGGGCTGCCTGCCGGTTGCCCTGGATGAATTGGGAAAGGTCCTTGACAAGAGGCGGGCTTTTATCGTTACCGACAACTTTTTATACCGGAACGGCTATACCGGGCCCGTAACGGATAAGCTCAACGAGATGGGCATGGTTCACGAAACATTTTTTAACGTGGAACCCGATCCCACCCTTGCCTGCGCCCGGGAAGGGGCGGCGCTTATGAGCGTCTTTAAGCCCGATGTGATCATCGCGGTGGGCGGCGGATCGGCCATGGACGCGGCAAAGATCATGTGGGTTCTTTACGAACACCCGGAAGCGGGTTTCGAGGACATGGCCATGCGTTTCGCCGATATCCGCAAGCGGGTTTATACTTTTCCCAAAATGGGAGGAAAGGCGTATTTTATCGCCGTCCCCACTTCGGCGGGTACGGGCAGTGAGGTAACTCCCTTCGCGGTGATAACCGACGAAAAAAGCGGCATGAAGTATCCCCTGGCGGATTACGAGCTTATGCCGGACATGGCAATCGTTGACGCCGACATGATGATGAACGCCCCCCGGGGCCTCACCAGCGCGTCGGGCATCGACGCCATGACCCACGCGCTGGAAGCCTATGCCTCGGTGATGGCCACGGACCACACCGATGGCCTTGCCCTCCAGGCGCTGAAGCTTATCTTCAGGTATCTTCCCGACGCATACGACAAGGGTCCCAATGATCCTAAGGCCCGTGAAAAAATGGCCAACGCCGCGACTATCGCGGGCATGGCCTTTGCCAACGCCTTTCTCGGGGTCTGCCACTCCATGGCCCACAAGCTGGGGGCCTTCTTTCATCTGCCCCACGGCATTGCCAATGCCCTGATGATTGACGAGGTCCTTCGGTTTAACGCCGCCGGGGTTCCCGAAAAGATGGGAACCTTCCCCCAGTACGATCATCCCCATACCCTGGCCCGCTATGCGGAAATAGCGGATGCGCTGGATATCAAGGGAAAGACGGATGAGGAAAAACTTGGGAACCTCATCAACGCCATTGACGAATTGAAGGAAAAAACCGGTATTAAGAAAACCATTAAAGACTACGGCATTGATGAAAAGGAATTCTTTGCGAAGATCGATGAGATGAGCGAACAGGCCTTTGACGATCAATGCACCGGGGCGAATCCGCGGTATCCGCTTATTGATGAAATCCGGCGGATGTACCTTAACGCCTTTTACGGCAGGAAGGAGAAAATCTGATGGCAATCTATAACCTGGAAAAAATAATCGCAGTCCGTACCGCCAAAACCATATACCGGGACAATGACAAGGTAATAAAAATCATGGGTGAGGAATACCCCGCTTCCGATGTGTTGTCCGAAGCCCTTAATCTTGCGGCGGTGGGCGAGACTCAGCTTAAAGTACCCAAACTTGCGGAGGTTACCCGCATCGACGGCAAGTGGGCCATCATTTGGGAGTACGTGGAGGGCACCACCCTTGACCGGCTTATGGAGCAAAACAAAGACAAGGAGCAGGAGTATCTGGAACGCTTCGTGGACATACAGCTTGAGATGCACCA
>JAISPH010000006.1 GCA_031275035.1 Treponema sp. | reverse complement strand
CAAAACCTACGCTATACGTGGGGGGGGGGTGGGGGGGTAATTCTTTACTATATAAGGAATTACGAGCATCTTCAAAAGAACCCTCCGTATGGGAAATAGTGCGGCTGGACCGCGCTGATCGACAGGGTAGATCCGGCGGAGGGATTTGTCAAGGGTTCGCTGGGGAAGGGGGCGGATCCGGGGCGATATATACGAAGTACGTTTATAAGCGGGGAGGGGGTGATATATACGCAATACGTCTATTTGTGGGCAGGGGTCGATATATACGAACTGCGTCTATATGCGGGGCGGCGGATGTAACACGTATTCGCTTTATTTCCGGGCGGAGAGGCGGGGAGTGGAGGCGGCGGAACGGCGGCGATATATACGAAGTACGTCTATATGCGGGGCGGGGGCGATATATACGCAATACATATATATGCCGGGGAGGCGGATGTAACACGTATTCGCTTTATTTCCAGGGCTGGGACGGCTTTGGCCTTTACCGGGCCGGTTAGACGAACTGCGTATATACGCCGAGTAAGTAGCGATATATACGAACTGCGTCTATATGCAGGGAGGGGTCGATATATACGCAATACGTCTATTTGCGGGCAGGGGGCGATATATACGAAGTACATATATATGCAGGGCGGGCGGGATATATACGAACTGCGTTTATATCGCCATGCCGCCTCAAGCGGCGGCGCCCTTTTGTTCGCTCTTGCCCCGGGGAGAGGCGTTTATTTATAATTGAGCGCGGCCCGGCGGGAATAACGCGTATTTGTAGTATTTCCGTCCTTCTTTTCAGCCTTTTCGGAGCGGGGGATTATGCGGGGTATAGCGTTCATAGGCGGGGAAGGGCCGCCGCCGGTTTTTTGCCGTTCTCTGGCGGCGGAGGCGGCCCTCATAGCCGCCGCCGATTCGGGGCTTATCGCCGCGGAGGCGGCGGGTCTCAGGCCGGACTGGATAATCGGAGACATGGATTCCCTGGACGATCTCCGCCGCCTGGAAAGCTATCCCCCGGAGCGGGTCGTCGCCTATCCCCCGGACAAGGACTATACCGATACGGAGCTGGTTCTTCGTCTGCTCCGGGACCGGGGCTGCGATACGGTCTGGCTTGCGGGGGGCGGCGGGGGAAGGACGGATCATCTCTTCGCCATCCGCTCCCTCTTTGAACGGGAATACCCGCCCCGGCGCTGGATCACCGGAACCGACGACATACGCTGCCTTGAGGCGCCGGAGGAACTGCGTGCGGAAACGCCGCCGGGAGGCCTCGTCTCGGTGTTTCCCCTGGGGGCCGGTCCCTGGAAGGCGGAAAGCTCGGGCCTCAGGTGGCCCCTCTCGGGACTTCCCTGGGAACGGGGCTATTTTGGAATCAGCAACGAAGCCCCCGGCGGCTCTTTTGCCATAAGGGCCCTGAGCGGGCGCTTTATGGCGTTGCTGCCGCTGTAGTTCCCGGAGTTTTGGATCGCCCCCGGAAAACCCCGGAAATCCGGCGGGGGTTTTCCCGAAACCGGATGCCTTTAACTTATAATCCCGGTACGCTATACTGGGACTGTGCCTGCGATATGTATTGACGGAAAAGAAAGGTCCCGGAAAAAACGGGAAGAGGCTGCGGCCAGGGCCGCCCTGTTGAAGGGGCGGGGGATTGTCCCCTGCCTGGCGGTGGTTCTTGTGGGGGAGGACCCCGCCAGCCTTTCCTATGTAAGCGCCAAGGGGCGGGCCCTGGAAGAGGCGGGCATGGCCGGCCGGGACATACGGCTCCCGGCGGAGACTTCCGAAGGGGAACTGCTCGCCCTCATTGCGGAGCTGAACCGGGATGCGGCGGTTCACGGCATCCTGGTCCAGCTTCCCCTTCCGGGGCATATCGGCGGGGACCGGGTGATCGCCGCCATTGATCCCCGGAAGGACGTAGACGGCTTTCATCCCGTTTCCGTGGGAAACCTGGTTTTGGGCCGGCCCGGTTTTCTTCCCTGTACCCCCCACGGGGTGCTGGTCCTTTTGCGGGATCTGGGGATTCCCCTCGGCGGGGCCCGGACGGTGGTGCTGGGGCGGTCCAATGTCGTGGGGAAACCCCTGGCGAACCTGCTCTGCCGCCGGGAGGTGAACGCCACGGTAACCATCTGCCATACCGGCACCAGGGATCTGGCCGCCCATACCAGGGAGGCGGATATCCTCATTGCCGCCGCGGGACGGGCCGGCCTGGTTACCGCGGATATGATCAAGGAGGGGGCGGTGGTGATCGACGTAGGGGTTAACCGGGTCCCGGACCCCGGAGCGAAGCGGGGCTACCGTTTATGCGGGGATGTGGATTTTATCCCCGTAGCGGAGAAAGCCTCCTATATAACGCCTGTCCCCGGCGGCGTGGGTCCCATGACCATCGCCATGCTGATTCAAAATGTGGTTGAAGCGGCGGAAGCCCAGGGAGCGGCAGGGTGATAGACATTCAGAGCCTGCCGGATCACCGGGATCTGCCCCTGGCCAAGGTAGGAGTCAAGGGATTGAAATACCCCATCCGGGTTCTGGACAAGGTAAAGAAGGTACAGCATACCACCGGCCGGGCGGATCTCTTTGCGGATCTTCCCCGCCATTTCAAAGGCACCCACATGAGCCGCTTCATTGAGATCTTTCACCGTTACCGGGAAGACCTCTCCATGCCCCGTTTCCTGGATATGCTCAGGATCATCAGGGTCGATCTGGAGGCTGAATCCGCCTTCGGTTCCCTGAGCTTTCCCTATTTCCTGGAAAAGACCGCCCCCGTTTCGGGCCTTCCCGGGATGATGTCCTACGAATGCCGCTACCAGGGCCGGGTAAACGGCAAAGGCCAGCACTTTACCGTGTCCGTGTCCGTGCCGGTAACCACCGTCTGTCCCTGTTCCAAGGCAATCAGCGACCGGGGGGCCCATCACCAGCGGGGGGTGGTTAAGGCGGAGCTTGAGCTGGGGCCTTTCTTTTGGATAGAAGATATCATCGATCTGGTAGAGAGGGCGGCCTCAAGTCCGGTCTACTCCATTTTGAAGCGGGAGGATGAAAAGTACATCACCGAACGGGCCTACGATAATCCTAAGTTTGTTGAAGATCTGGTCCGGGATGTTTATATTGAGATTAAAGAACTGGGCCGTTTCCCCCGCTTCTCGGTGGAGGCGGAGAACTTTGAGAGCATCCATAATCACAGCGCCTTTGCCTATGCCGCCTATGAGGGCGGCATAGGTACGGACGCCGCCGGCATGGATTCCGGCGGCGTCCATGCCGAATCCGCTCCGGCGGAGGGCGGGAGGAACCTATGAACAATCTGATTCCTGACCGGGGCGATCATACCCCGACTAATATTTTGGCGAAGCAGGGCGTTACTGCCGTAGGAGGCATAGCCGGGGGGGTTCTGCTCTTTATTATGAGGGCCCTTCCCGGTGTGGCGGGGCTTATCGCCGGAGCCGTGGTGGGCATTGTGGGCATATCCGCCCTCCGGTCCAAGGACCCGGACGACCGGAAACCGGGGGTGATTATCAGCTTCGCCGGAGCCCTGACGGTGCTCTCCTCCCTGACGAAGATAACGAAATTTGCCGGATCCCTGGGCGCCCTGGCGGGGACATTGCTCCACATCGGCAGCGCCGCGCTGCTGATTATGGGGATCTGGAACGGCGTCAGGTTCTTCAGGGGCCTCAAAAAACGCTCCTGACGGAACCGCATGACCTACTTTTTTGAAACCTACGGATGCCAGATGAATGTGGCCGAATCGGCGGCGTTAAAAGCGGTCCTGGCCGAACGGGGCTGGACCGCCGCTTCCGGCGGGGAGGATGCGGATCTGGTGCTGATCAACACCTGTTCGGTGCGGCGTACCGCGGAAGAACGGGCCCTGGGCCGGCTGGCCCAGCTTGCGGCCCTCAAAAAGAGGCGGGCCGCCCTGGGCCGTTTCCTTACTGTCGTGGCGGCGGGCTGCATGGCCCAGCGTATGGGGGCGGAGCTTAAGGAGAGGGGGGCCGACTATGTGATGGGAACCGCCGCCCGTTCGGTCTTTCCCCTTATTCTGGAGCGGGCCGAGGGGTCCGCCGGTTCCGGCCCCTCCCCGGAACCGCCCCCGCTCTTTGTCGAGAATCCGGTTTTTGCCTTTTCGTCCTCCCATCTGGAAGAGGGCAGCTTCCGCAGTTTTGTCCCCATCATGCACGGGTGTAACAACTTCTGCTCCTACTGCATCGTTCCCCATGTACGGGGCCGGGAGATTTCCCGGGATCCCGCGGCGATTATGCAGGAGATACGCCTGCTGGGCGAACACGGCGTCCGGGAGATAACCCTTCTGGGGCAGAATGTGAATACCTACCGCTGGGAAGGGGAGGGGGCCGGCGGAAAGCTGGATTTTCCGGGACTGCTGCGGCTGACGGCGGCGGCGGTGGAGAAGACCCCCATTAAATGGGTTCGTTTTCTTTCGGCCAATCCCAAGGATTTTTCCCGGGAAACCATACGGGTTATGGCGGAACATCCGGTATTCTGCCGCCACCTCCACCTCTGCGTTCAGCATGGTTCCAATGATATCCTCAAAGCCATGAACCGCCGCTATACCCGGGAACAGTACCTGGAACTGGCCGGGGAGATCCGGGAGGCCCTGCCGGGGATCAGCCTCTCTACGGATATCCTGGTGGGTTTCCCCGGAGAAACCGAGGAGGATGTGGAACGGACCCTGGATCTGATGAACCGGGTCCGCTTCCTCTACTCCTATATGTATCACTACAATCCCCGGGAGGGAACCGCCGCCTGTAATCTGCCCAACCGCATCGACGAGGATCTTAAAAAGCGGCGGCTTGGCCGGGTTATTGCACTGCAGAAAGCGCATACCTTAGAATTACTAAAAGGACGGATCGGCTGCCGCGCCGCTGCGCTGGTAGAGGGAATTTCCCGTAAAAATGCCGATGAATTAGTAGCCCGGACGGAACGGGATGAAATGGCGGTTTTTCCCGGCAAGGCTTCCCGGATCGGTTCCTTTACCGAAGTAACCCTTGCATCCCTCCGGGGGAATACCTTCCGGGCGGCGGAAGTTCTGCCAAAGGAGTGTTGATATGCCCTGGCGATTAATCGGATGCGTCGTTGTTCTAATCATTTTGCTTGGTTTTATCGGATTTAATCTGGAAAACCGCTGCGATATTTCCTTCGGCCCCCGGGGCCTCCTGACTGTTTCCCAGGTACCGGTTTACTTTACCGCCTTTGCCTCGTTTGTGCTGGGTATGCTCTGTTCCATTCCCCTGGTCATCTCTCTGCGGGTAAAAAAGCCTAAGGGCCGGGAACAGGAAAAATCTAAAAAGCGGGAAAAGGCCGGGGCCGAAATCCCGGAATCTATTCCCAATGACGGGACCTATGGGATCGATTAGCCCCCGGGCGGACGCCCCGGTCCGCCGGAACCCCCGGATCTTTGCCGGTTTTCTTGCCGGATGTCTGCTGGGGCTGCTGTCCGTTCCCCTGAACGCCCAGAATACGGGGGTCCTGCTGACGACGGAAATTCAAAATATTGATAAAAAGCTGAAGGACCCCGCCGTTTCCGGGGCCCAGCGGCGGGAAGCGCTTCGGCGGCTGGCCCGGTTGCTCCGGCTTTCGGGAAATGTTGAGGGAGCGGCTCAGATATGGATGGAAGCGGCCTATACGGACCAGCGGGATGACGAAGCCCTGCTGGAGGGGGCGGCCTGTTTTATCGCCCTTGGGGAGATGGACCGGGCGGAAGCGGCCGTCAGGCCGGCGCTGCTCTCCGGGGACCGCCGGATCCTGATCAAAGCCCGGTACGCCGCCGCCCGGATCGAAGCTTTCCGCTCGGGAAACCCCGCGGCCATGACCGCCTTTCTCGATGATCCCGACTACAGGGATCTTATACCCGTAAGCTGCTATACTATTTGGAAAATTTCGGGAATTGAATCTTACAAAACCCGGCTTCTTGAAGAATTTCCCGCCAGTC
>JAISPH010000054.1 GCA_031275035.1 Treponema sp. | reverse complement strand
GCAGCGGGGTATCTTCGTTCCGAGAGGAATGTGATTATATGTGGGGATACATACCATATTTCGTAGACGTTGCACTGATTAACCGCCCCAAGGCTCCCCCGCGCAAGCGGGCTCTTGGGCATGTACCCCACGGACGGAATCAACCCCTTGCCCCGGAAATAAAACGAATGCGTGTTACATCCGCCTGTCCGGCATATAGACGTATTGCGTATGTATTCCGCCCGTTCAGCGTATAGATGTACTTCGTATATATCGCCGTCTCATCGCTTATAGACGCATTGCGTATATATCGCTCCGGACCCGTCCCAGACCTTCCTCGCTCCACTTTTTCTCCTTCTGTTCGTGAAGGTTCATGATGCCGGCGTCCATGCCGTTCGTGGTTAATTAAACCGGGAATTGCAAGGAGGCCGCCGGCAGGGAGGCCGCCGGCAAGGATGCCGCAAGCGCCTCCCGCAGTTCCCGCCGGTCAATACCCCAGTTCCGTCCAAAATACCGTAAAAGATGGTCCGACAGGCGCATGAAACGCCGGAACATGCTTTCTCCTTCGGGGCAGAGGGCCGGAACCAGATCCGGAAAGGCGCCCCGGTTAACGATAAGTTCCCAGAAACGGGCAAAGTTTTTTATCCGGTCCAGGTCCTGCTCCGGCAGGGCGGCGGTTTCCAAAACTTCGTAGGGCGGTTCCGCCGCGTAACGTATGCCGTATGCTTCGCAGCGCCGGCGCAAGAGCGTTCCCGGCAGGCACTTGAGGATTCCCAGTTGGATCTCCCCGGGCCGGACCTGCCAGAGCCGGTCAAACCCGGCGGCAAAGGAAGACAGGTCCTCCCCCGGCAGGCCGGCGATAAGATCCGCATGGACTATAGCGCCGGTCTCCCGCCGGAGGAAGTCGAGGGCCTCCAGTTCTTTTTCTCCGTCTCCGGGCCTTCTGATAAGGGCCGCGGTCCGGCGGTTAAAGGTCTGTACGCCCAGTTCAAGCCGCAGGCTTCCCGGCGGGAAACGGCGGGCTAGCTCCCGCAGTTCCGGGGTAAAGAGGGCGGGAAAAATTTCAAAGTGAACAAAGAATCCCGGCGCATAGGGGTTTTCGCTCTCCGCGGTCTTTTTGGCAGCGTGTTCCAGAAAAAACGCCATGATGCGCCGGGCCCGTTCCGGGTTCAGGTTAAAACTGCGATCCAGGAATTTAAAGTTCCGGCCGCCCCGGTTTATCAGCTTTTCCATCTCTCCCAGAAAAGTCTCCAGGGGGAATTCCCGCGCTGCCGGCGAATGGCCGCCGTCTTTTTTTCCGGCGCCGGTTTTGGAAGCTTCGGCGGAGCTGAGGCAGAACTCGCAGCCAAAGGGACAGCCCCGGGAAGCCTCCACATAGGTCAGTTTCCGGGCAAGGTCTTCACCGGTGTAGAGCCGGTAACCGGGATCGATGTCCGCCGGATTCACCGGCGGGGCGTTGATAAACTTATCCGGCCGGCCCCGGACCGCTCCGTCCAGGGGAAGGGACGATCCCAGGAGACGGCGGCAGAGATCCCGGAAGGCCAGCTCCCCATCGCCGCGGATTACATAATCAGCATGGGCGATGATCTCGGCGCTCTCCGGCAGATAGGATACTTCCGGCCCGCCGAGAACCACCGCCGGTCTTCCGCCTTTGCCGGGAACGTTCCATTGCTGTTCCAGCGCTTTGAGCAGTTCCAGCGCCGCAGTATGATTCCAGATTGAAACCGATAATCCCAAAATCCGCGGACGGGCCGCCAGGATGGGTTCAAGCTTTTCCCTGAGGGGCTGACGGAGGGCAAATTCCAGAATGAGGGCCCGGTCTTCATATTCTCCAAGATTTACTTTGAGCAGCCGCAGAGCCAGGGAAGGATGTATCCATTTTGCATTAATTGCGGCGAGAACTATTTCAGACACCGGCCCGAAAACCTGCGGTGTCCGTACCTGCGGCGTCCATGCCGGCGGCGTCCGTACCGATCCCAAAAAGAGTCCGGGTTCCGGTGTTCCATTCTTCCCGGATCTCCAGTACCATCCGTTCCACCTCTTTCCAGGAACCGGCCCGGGGTCCCGGCAGATCCCGGTTGGTGGAATTGGTGAATACAATGGTCCTGCAGCCATGATCCCGGAGGCGGATTATGTTGGAGGGGGCGTCGTCTATGTATACATGGGCTCCGACGGCGCCCTTGTCCGCCATAAAGCAGAGATCCCAGTAAGGAATGTCCCAGGTATCCAGCCAGTCCACGGTTTGGGTAATGGATGTCCGGTGAAAGTATTTAAGAAAAAGCCGGTGGGTAATTATCCGTATTCTGATACCCCGGGCGGAAAGTTTTCGCAGCACCGCCGGAGCGTCCTTAATGGGTTCCATGTCCCGGAACAGGTTCCGCTGGGTTACGGCAAAACGGTGAAGCCGGTCGTAGCCGCCGTATTCGTCGATGTCCCACTCTTCGAGGCCGTAGGAAACTTCCCTGTCCAGGGTCTCTATGGGCCTGTCCAGCCATTCCGCCGCTATTTTCCGCATGGCGCTGTAAAAATCGCCGACCACGCCGTCCAGATCCACCCCCAGAATAAAGCTGCTTTCATCCATAAGGCTGTTCCTTAAACGGACTTTTTTGACAGAAAAATGACCATGCTCCGTTCCCGCGCCAGATAGTTGTCCGGAACGGGTTTTTCGCTTCCCGGAACAAGAATATCCTCCGGCGGCGGCATACCGGTATCCACCGCCCGGACCCAGATTTTTCCCGGCGGCGGTTCGCATATGGTAAAGACGATCTGCTTCTGTCCGGCGTTAAACATGATAAAGAAATCATTATCGTCCCGGTCAGCGAGGATCTCCGCTTTGCTGCCGTCTATCTGCAGGGCAAGGCAGGCATCGGCCTTTTCCCAGTTTGGGGTATCCCCCTTTTCATTGTACCAGGCTATGTCGGGAGTGGCGTTATAGTTGCCGTCCCGGCCGGTATAGAATTCAGGACGCATAAAACCATGGTGCCGCTGCCGGAAAGCGATCATCTCCCTGGCAAAACGGAACAGGTTGCTGTTCTTCTCTAAAAGGGACCAGTCATACCAGGATATTTCGTTGTCCTGACAGTAGGCGTTGTTGTTTCCCCTTTGGGTCCGTCCTAATTCATCCCCGCCGAGAATCATGGGGGTGCCCAGGGAGATCATCAGGGTGGCGAAAAAATTTTTCATTTGCCGTTCCCGGATATTTTCAATGGCGATATTGGCCGTGGGACCCTCGAAGCCATAGTTGGCGCTGTAGTTGGAGCTGCCCCCGTCCCGGTTTTCTTCGCCGTTTTCTTCGTTATGCTTATTGTTGTAACTTACCAAGTCCCGCAGGGTAAAGCCGTCGTGGCTGGTAATAAAGTTGATGGAATGGAAGGGCTTTCTGCCGTCCCGGAGATAGAGATCCGAGCTTCCCGAAATCCGGGTCGCCAGATGACGGGCTTCCATGGAATCGCCCCGCCAGAATTTCCGCACATCATCCCGGAAGCGGTCATTCCATTCCGCCCAGCGGCCTCCCGGAAACCAGCCCACCTGGTAGGCGCCTCCGGCATCCCAGGCTTCGGCGATAATCTTGGTGTGGCTCAGGATCGGGTCCTCGGCGATACGTTCCAGCATGGGGGGATTCTCCATAAGCCGGCCATGCTGGTCCCGGCCCAGGATAGAGCCCAGGTCAAAACGAAAACCGTCCACGTGCATTTCCACCACCCAATAGCGAAGGCAATCCAGAATAAAACCCCGTACTACCGGATGGTTGCAGTTTACCGTATTGCCGCAGCCGGAATAATTTTGATAGTAGCGTTTATTTTCGTTTAATATGTAGTAGATGGTATTGTCCAGTCCCCGGAAGGAAAAGGTGGGCCCCATCTCATTGCCCTCGGCGGTATGGTTAAACACAATATCCAGGATCACCTCAAGCCCCGCCTTGTGGAGTTCCCGGACCATCTCCTTAAACTCCCGAACCTGTCCGCCGGGGCTTTTATCCGCCGCATAGGACCCTTTGGGAGCAAAGAAGGCCACCGTAGAATAACCCCAGTAGTTAACTAGGGGTTTTCCGGTTTTGGGGTTCAGCCGGGTCAGTTCATGTTCGTTGAATTCCTGGATAGGAAGGAATTCCAGGCTGGTAATTCCCAGATCCTTGAAGTAGGGTATCTTTTCGATTACTCCCCGGTAAGTTCCCGGATACTGTACTCCCGCGTTGGGATGGGCCGTAAGACCCTTGATATGGGTTTCGTAGAGTACGCTGAATCTCAGAGGATAGTTGAGAGGGGTGTCCCCCTGCCAGTCGAATTCGTTGTCGTCCACCACCACCGATTTGGGCTGGGCGTAGAGATCGTCCTTATTGGAAAAGGAAAGATCCCCCGCAGGATCGTCCTGGTTGTAGCCTAGGCAGGTTTTTAGATCCCAACTGCCGAGGTCCGTTATGGCCTTGCTGTAGGGATCGATGAGGGATTTGCGGGGGTTGAAGCGGAGTCCCTTTTCCGGTACATAAGGCCCGTCCACCCGGTAGAGGTAAAGGGCCCCGGCGCCCAGTCCCCGGATATGACAGTGCCATACATCGCCGGTTTTATTTTTTTCTTTGTCCAGATTGATTTCCCGCCGGGGACTGCCGGCATCGGCGGACTCAAAAAGCGCCAAAGTTACCGCCGCGGCTCCCCGGGAAAAGAGAGAAAAATTTACACCCGTATCGGTTAATGCCGCACCCAGAGGAAGAGGCTTGCCGTTATCAACTGTGAAGCTGCCAAAAGTCATGGGATAGTCTATCATGGTTCAAGCTCTATAACAAAGCCCCGCGGTATAATTCAACAAAACGCCGGGGATCTACATTAACCGCCCCCAGCCGGTCCTTGTAGTCCATGGGCATGCCCAAATCCCAGAAGGCGTATCCTGTATCCCTGAGATAGCGGCCGGTCAGGACCAGCTGGGCGGTTCCCGCCGAATCCTCGTCCCGGTAGCCGGAATAGCTGGTGTAGACCCGGCCTATTACGGTACCGAATTCGCCCGCCACAAGCTCCCCGTCCCGGTATAGTCCGAAGGAGACGGGCAGGACCGTCCTCCGGGGTCCGCGGCGCCGGGCATAGGGAGAGATCCACCTGTTTTTGGAATTATCACCGCCGTCTCCGGCTGCGGTACGGCGTATCTCCACGAGTTTCTCCAGCAGCGGCGGAGTAAGCCAGTCGGCGCCGTGGACCAGAACGCAGCGTTCCAGAATACGGGCAAAGTCGGCGTGGGCCGCAGGGACCCCGGAAGAAGCCGGATTTCCGTCTTTTCCAAGGCCTCCGGGCATTCCCGGTCCGGCGGAAGCCAGAGGCGGGCCGTCAAAGCGCAGCTCGTAGCGCTTCAGAAGACGCCGTACTGTTTTGGTTTCGTGAAGATCCGGAAAGAAAAGCACCGACCTTTCCAGATGGAGCTTGGGGAGCAGTATATACTGAGGCCCTTCGGCGTCTTCTTCTCCGGCTTTGCCGCCCATGTGGGCGGACATTACCAGGAAACCTGCAGCCATAAGACCCGCAATAAAACCGGAGTCGAAATCCAAAGCCAGGCAAAATTCTTCGGAATAATTGGTTTGAAGCATGGCGTCAACAATCCTGTCAGGATCATCTTCCACTGTGATAAAGATAAAACCAGATTGGGTATAACGGAGAATCATTAAAAAATACCGGAGCCTATAATTCTTCGACCTCTCCCGTCTCATCTTTGATATTATTATTGTAAAATTCCAGCGCCGTGAAACGGAGGGCAACGCTTTTTTCCTCGGCCTTGCCTTCCTTAAAGGATTTTAACACCTCCGACAAATTATCTATGAGTTTTTTCCCGTTTTTCATGCCTGACTTTTCTGCCGCCGCGCCAACGGTGTCAAGTCTGTCCGTAATCCCGGTGTCGACATTGGCATACCCGGAGGCGTTTATATCAGAAAGCAGCTGTTCCAGTTCCCCGCGTATAGTCTCTATCGCATCCATAACAGTTCCCCTCGGCCATTTTCAGCAATTTACCTCATTGTAACATAGATTTTCCCATTTTCAATAGGAAAACTAAATTTTCTTAAATATATACCCTATCGCCGGAATTATCCAATAATTTCACCTTGGCAGAGACATGAATTGTCCGAAACCCCCCGGCTTTCGGACAATTCCAATAACTCGTCCCGCCGCAGAATGCGGAAAAGCGGCGGGGTTCGCGGGGTGGATTTTTGGGTAAACAACCCCCCGCGAAAAAAGGCCCTTACGGCGGTTTCCATGCCGTCAGTGTCCCTGCCGGCTTGGCCCAAACCGGGCTATTTCGAGGTTAAATTATCCACCCCGTTGTCCCAATCCTCGTCTGAAGGAGGCGTTCTCAGGTATTCCTCGCAACGGCCCATATACAGCCTTGCCACCAGATCCTGGCTGTTTTTTTGATAAATGGCCTTAAAGCTGTCCAGAGCTTCGGAAAAACTGCGGTTTTCGTAGATCTTAAAGGCGGTTTCCCAGGCTTCTACCGCATTGAACAGCTCCGAAGAGGCGCTTTCCCGAAGGTCCAGCAATTCATACAACCTGAGGGGCGTACTGATCCCCACGACCCGGACCCGGCTCAGGGGACGGACGATAAATTCATCCCCAAGCTGTTTTCGGGTATATTCGCTTATCAGGATACCGCCGGTATCGTACTGTTTGTTTACTCCCTCCAGCCGAGCGGCAAGGTTAACCGCATTCCCCATGATGGTATAATTCATTTTGCTGGGGGTTCCCATGTTGCCGACCACCATTTCCCCGGAGTTAATCCCAATCCGGGTGTAGAGGGGCCTCTCCAGCCGGACCACTTTCTTTTCTATCAGCTGGTTAAGTACCGGATAAAACCGGCCCTGGGGGTCCATAACCCGGCTGGTCATGGCGGTTTCGGCTTTTTTCATCTGGACGGCGGCCCGGCAGGCAAAGGCGGCGTGCTTATCCGTGCGTACCGGGGCGCCGAAAAAGGCTATAATGGCGTCCCCTTCAAATTTGTCGATGGTACCCTGATTCGCCAGCACAATATCGCTCATTTCCGTAAGGTACAGGTTAAGGAGGTTAACCAGTTCCTTGGGACCTTCCTTTTCGTAGGCCTTTTGGAGCCCCTCAGAGATAGAAGAGAAGCGCTGAATATCCGTAAAAATGGCGGTCATCTCCAGGCTCTCTCCGCCCAATTCCAGTTTTGAAGGGTCCGCAATGATCTGTTCGATAACCGCGGGGCTCAAATACTGGCTGAAGGCCGATTTGATAAAACGCTTCTGGCTGCCCTCGGTGGCATAATTGTAAAGGGTCCCCGTCAGGAAGATGAGGGCGGTTCCCGCCGCAGGCGTTACCAGGGGGACCCAGTAACCCCCGATATAAGCGCCGGCGGCTCCGCCGGCAAGGGCGATAAGGATAAGAACGCCCCCTCCCACGGCAAAAGATATACGGTTGGAAAATACCAAAAGCCCCATTACCGCGATTGCCGCAAGGCATATCAGAATTTCCGCCCAGTAGGGGATCTGCTGAATAAAGTCCTGCTGAAGCAGATTGTCCAGCATGGAGATATGTATTCCCATGCCGGGATACAGCGAACTGATGGGGGTATTGAAAATATCATAGAGTCCTTCGGCATAAAAGCCGAAGAAGACATATCTGTCCTTAAAGTTGTCCGGCGGCAGAAGCGGCTCTTCCCCCCTGGCATAGGCCTCGGCGCTTTGAAGAATATCGACGGCCCTGTAGGGAAGATACCGGTCCAGGGAATCCCGGAAACGGAGCAGCGTCTTGCCGTCCTCATCCACCGGAATGATATAGTCTCCCCATTTAATATGCCGTTTTTTTTGATCGAAGCGGAGTTCCCGGTCCGCTCCCGAAATCAGCAGGGATGCTGCGGAGAGCCCCGGAACGGCCTTGCCGTCAAAAAGGGTAAAGAGCCCTACCCGGCGGATGATACCGTCGGGATCGGCTTTACCGGTAACATTACCGATAATACCGGCGGCGTTTCTGAGCCCCGGAATGGGAAACTGTGCGCCGACGACCCCTTCTTCTCCCCTAAGCAAATCAAAATTGGAAAGAAAGGAGCCGAAGTTCTCCGTTTTGAAGAGGATCGTATCCAGATCCTGGGGCCAGGAGAGGATATTGCCCGACTGGGGGCTGAAAAAAACCGTCTGTACTACCCGGCCGTATTTTTGGGAAGCGGTGATAAAAGCCTCGTCGTCTTCGGCGCCGTATACCGAAGATTCGGAAAAGAGCACGTCGAAGGCTACCGATTTTGCGCCCCCCAGACTCATATAGTCCACTATTTCCCCGTAAGCCTTCCGGGGCCAGGGCCAGTTCCAGCCCCGTTCCCGGTTTGCCCAGTCGATGCTGTCCTGGTCCAGCAGCACTACTACAATGTCGTCGGAGACCCTGCCCACATTGGCCAGCAGGTTTACCCAGAAGTCGTAGGTCTTATACTCAAGAAAAGTGAAAATTCCAAGCAAATTGACCAGGACTATCATCAAAAATACACCCAGGGTAATAATCAAGGCGACAAACGGTTTTTTTATCCCCTTTGAAGCGCGCTTCATGATTTGATCCTTATAACCCGCCGGAACGGGATTCTGGTAAAAAGTAACCCCCGGGGAATCCCGGGGGCGGCGTAAATTACAGAGCGGCCTTGTAGCGGGCCGTTCTGAACGATTTGGTATCCTCTACCTTATAGCTGGGGAGGGTCTTGTTTACGCTGGCGATCCGCCGTTCCGGCGAAGGATGGGTTTTGCCAAAACCGCTGCCGGTTTGGTTTCCCTGTTTTTCCCGCAGGGAAGTCAGCATGGTTACCAGACTTGCGGGATCATAGCCCGCCGACGCCATCAGGGACAGAGCCAGGGTATCGGCGTCGTATTCCTGGGTCTGGGAATACCCGTTGTTCAGGGCGTTGACCGCTTCGTCAACGGATACGCCGAAAGTTTCGGTCAGTTCCTTTAACTGGGTCCCGGTGGCGGCGGTAGATGCGGCGTTGGCGGTTTCCACCACCGCATTGGCAAATCTGCTGGATTTAATGGATTTGATACTGTGTTGAAGCTGAACATGGGCTACTTCGTGGGCAAGAACCGCCGCCAGGGTATCCTCGGAAGTCGCCACCCCGATCAGTCCCCGGGTTACGAAGATATGCCCCCCGGAGGTGGAAAAGGCGTTAATCTCGGGACTGTCCAGAATCGCCACGTGGTAACCGGCGTAAAGTTCCGGCTTGGGGGAATTAATCACAATGGCATTACAGATCTTGTTAAGATAGGCGGTCAGGGCGGGAGCCCCCTTATAGATCGTATAGTTGGTCAGAATATTCGCCCCTACCGCCCGGCCAATGTAATATTCCTGGGAGGGGGTAATTTCCTCCTGGGCTTTGCTCCAGGCGTCGGCGGCGCTGACAATCGTATCTGCAGTTCCCTGATCGATAATGCCAAAATCACCGGCGGTCTGGGCCAGTACGCCGGTGCCTGCGGCCATACTCTGGCAGGCGCTTAACAAGACGATAAAAAGGACGGCCGCCGTACTTAAAACAGTCCGGCGGATGCTGCTTTTTGTTTTCATAATCACTCTCCCAGGGCCAGACGGCCCTCTTCCAGAAAACGCTTTAACTCATCCATTGAGACGGTTTGAGCCTCTATGGCGTCGATGGCGGCATAATCCAGCTCTCCGTTTTGTTTGTAGGCGTCTTCAACCTCTTGGTTGAAACCCTTCCCGGCCATGGCTACCTCCCGCTGGGAAGCGGTGGACACGACGGAGCCGGTTACCCGCTTGGTGGTTACGCTGGAGGCGGCAATCCAGCCGGTTAAATTGGAGGAACGAATCTCCACCCATTTGCCGTTTTCCTGGAGCACCGTAGCGGAGGCCCCCATCTGCAGAGTACCCCGGGTGCCCGCGAAAAACCCGGTGGAGGATTTTACCGCGACGGACTTTACGGCGATATAAACGGTTTTTCCCCGCAGGGACTGCGCCGACATTCCACCTATTATTGTCAGCATCAACAACATAAAAAACGCGCTACGCTTCATAGTTTCCCCTTTAAAAAATTTCACGTTACCATAATAATATGCTTTTTTTAATAGATCCAGTTCTAAAAACGACGAAAGGCCCGTGGGTTACGGCGTTTCTGCAGGGATATGCTGAAAAACCCCGGCTTGGTTTTCCAGCGTCTTTTTACCCCATGGAATTCCCCCGGGACCCTTAAAATGGCGAAGATAAAGATCGCAGGTTTTTGTCCCCTAATGAGTTGTCAGGAAACTTCAGCTTCCGAACAAGTCCGATAATTTTTTTATTTTTCTCTTGCTTTTTAAAAAGAACCGATCCATAATAACTTACTTAATGCACACGTGTGCACTGGAGGTTGAAGATGATCGAAGGAAGCGCGGATTTGAAGGTTTCCGGAAAACTCCGTTACGGGATGGTCGGCGGAGGCCAGGGGGCTTTTATCGGCGATGTACACCGGAAATCCATTGCCCTGGACGGACTTGCGGAGATAGCGGCGGGTTGTTTCTCCCGTTCCCCGGAAAATACCCTGGCAACGGGCAAGGCGCTGGGGATACCCCAGGAACGGCTCTATAAAACCTTTGAGGAAATGGCCGAACAGGAATCCAAGCGGTCCGATAAAATTGATTTTGTAGTTATTGTAACCCCCAATAATACCCATTATTCCGCGGCCAAAGCCTTTTTGACCCACGGTATTCATGTGGTATGCGATAAACCCCTGACCTGGGAAGTGGCGGAAGCCCAGGAATTGACGGAACTGGCCAGAAAAAACAAGCTTCTCTTTGGTGTAACCTACAGCTATACGGGGTATCCTGCGGTAAAGCATATCCGGGAAATGATCCGTAAAGGGGAAATCGGCGATATACGCTTTGTAAACGCCGAGTATCCCCAGGAATGGCTGGCTACTCCTGCGGAAAAGGGCGATAACAAACAGGCAAAGTGGCGTACCGATCCAAAGATTTCCGGCAAGTCCAACTGTGTCGGGGACATTGGTTCCCATGCGGAAAATATGGTTTCCTACATGACGGGTTTGCGGATCAAATCAATATGCGCCAGGTTGGACAAATTTGTAGAGGGCCGGGTTCTGGATGATAACGCCACCGTCATGGTGGAGTATCAGGGGGGCGCCAAGGGCGTTTACTGGTCAAGCCAGATAGCGGTGGGCTACGACAATGCCCTCCGGGTCCGAATCTTTGGTTCCAAGGGAACCATCCAATGGTTTCAGGAACTGCCCAATTACATCGAAGTTTTCAAGCTTGGCCAGCCCAACGAGGTTCTTTCCCGGGGTAAGGACAGCTTCTATCCCCACGCCCAGTCCTATTCCCGGGTTCCATCGGGTCATCCTGAAGGGTACTTTGAAGCCCTGGGCAATATCTACAAGACCTATATCACCGCCCTGACCAAACTAAAGGCGGGAGAAACCCCCGGCGAGGCGGATCTGGATTTCCCCAATGTGGAAATGGGTTTGGACGGGGTTAAATTTATCGGCAAATGCGTGGAAAGTTCTCAGAAGGGAGCGGTTTGGGTAGATTTTTAATTTTTTGAGGGAGGTTTTTATGGCACGGCCAGTTACTATTTTTACGGGTCAATGGGCGGATCTGTCCTTTGATGTGCTTTGTGGAAAGGTAAAATCTTTTGGATATGACGGCGTGGAGATCGCCTGCTGGGGGGATCATCTGGATCTTAAAAAAGCGGCAAGCGATCCCGCTTATGTAAAGGACCGGCAGGCTATCCTTGCCAAACACGGACTTAAAACCTGGGCTATCGGGACCCACCTGGTAGGTCAGTGCGTGGGGGACAACTGGGATCCCCGGCTGGACGGTTTTGCCCCCAGTGAATTGGCGGGCCAGCCCGAGAAGATCCGCGCCTGGGCCATCGAGTATATGAAATACGCCCCCGCCGCCGCCAAGAACCTGGGGGTCAACGTGGTAACCGGCTTTATGGGAAGTCCCATTTGGGCCTACTGGTATTCTTTCCCCCAGACCAGCGAGAAGATGGTTGACGACGCCTTCAAGAAAATTGTCCAGCTCTGGACCCCCATCTTTGATGAATTTGACAAGCACGGCATTAAATTTGCTCTGGAAGTGCATCCCACGGAAATCGCCTTTGACTACTATACCGCGGAACGGCTGCTTAAAGAATTTAACTACCGGCCGACCCTGGGCTTCAATTTCGATCCTTCCCATCTGATCTGGCAGGGGGTAACTCCCCATGTGTTCCTCCGGGATTTTATAAAGCATGTTTACCATGTTCACATGAAGGACGCCGCGGTAACCCTGGATGGCAAGGCCGGTATTTTGGGCTCCCATATTACCTTTGGCGATACCCGGCGGGGCTGGAATTTCCGTTCCCTGGGGCACGGAGACGTGGACTTTGAGAACATTATCAGAGAACTTAACGCCGCCAATTATCAGGGTCCCCTTTCGGTGGAATGGGAAGATTCAGGAATGGAGCGGGAATACGGCGCCAAAGAAGCCTGCGATTTTGTGCGGAAAGTTGATTTCTCGCCTTCCAATGTGGCCTTTGACGATGCCCTTAAATCGGATTAGTGCATGGCAAATAAACCGGACGGCGCCGGGGACATTCTCTCTATCGAAGAGATAACCAAAAATTTTTCCGGCGTGCGGGTCTTGAATAATGTCTCCTTCAAAATACAGCGGGGAGAGATTATGGGTCTTATCGGAGAAAACGGGGCCGGTAAATCGACGCTGATAAAGATTATCAGCGGCATTTACCAGCCCAGTTCCGGTATTCTGCGGCTTGAAGGCCGGGAAACGGAGATCCCCGATTACATCACCGCCAAGAAGCTGGGCATCGCCATTGTTCCCCAGGAATTCAACCTTATCAATACCTTAACGGTATTCGAGAATGTCTTTTTGGGGAACGAGATTCGGAACAAGACGGGTCTGCTGGACAAACCCAGGATGCGGGAGCTGGCCGCCAAACAACTGGAACGGCTCAAGATGCCCATAGAGGTAAACCAGCTGATCAGCAATTTAAGCGTGGCGGAAAAACAGATGGTGGAAATCTCCAAGGCCCTGATGCTTGATGCAAAGATCCTCATCATGGATGAACCCACCACCACCTTGACGGGGCATGAGGTGGAAATCCTTTTTTCCCTGATGCGGGATCTTAAAAAACAGGGAGTTACCATCATCTTTGTTTCTCACAAGCTGAATGAGATAAAAACTATCTGCGACAGGGTAACGGTGCTGCGGGACGGCAGGCTTATCAGCGTGGATAGGGTAGCCGACGTGGACGAGGAAGATATCGCCCGCAAGATGATAGGTCGCACGGATTTTCGCCAGATATTTCCTCCCAAACTGCCCCGTCCCCCGGAGGACGTGGTTTTGGAAGGAGAAAATATTACCATCGACGGTCTTCTCCGGGGCGTCAGTTTTTCCCTGCGGAAGGGGGAAATCCTGGGTTTTGCGGGCCTGGTAGGTTCCGGCCGAACGGAGCTGGCGGAGGCCATCATGGGCCTGCGGGGGAAGAATTCCGGGACCCTCAAACTGAACGGCAGGGTCCTGCAGATTCATTCCGCCGCGGATGCAGTGCGGCACAAACTGGGGTATCTCAGCGAGGACCGCCAGGGTAAAGGCATAGTTCAGGGTTTTAATCTGCCCCAGAATATCACCCTTATATCCCTTAAACAGTATCTGCGGGGGGCCTTTATCAACAAACAGGCGGAGATGGCAAAAACCAGCGAGTATATCAAAACCTTTAGGATTATGGCGGCTTCCCAGCGGATGGCCCTGCGTTATTTAAGCGGGGGCAACCAGCAGAAGGTGTATCTTTCCCGGTGGATGGACACGGATCCTTCGATTCTGATTTTGGACGAGCCGACCCGGGGTATTGATGTTAACGCCAAACAGGAAATTTATGAATTTATCCATCAATTGGCGGGACAGGGCATTTCCTGTATTGTAATCTCTTCGGAATTGGAAGAGATAATCGGCCTCTGCAGCCGGGTCTATGTAATGCGGGAGGGGAATATTTCCGGGTGCCTTGAGGGGAATCACATCAACGAGGAAGAAATTATGTTTCATGCCACAGGCATCAGCGGAAGCGGTGTTTCCGGCGGAAGTAGCGCTTCCGGCAAAAGTTTAAGTTCCGGGAGGAAGGTCTGATGAGCGATAATCGATCGGGCGACGGAATGGCCGCCGGTTTTAAAAGATATGCTACCAGATTCAAGTGGAGCGAACATTCCACCGGGCTTGGATTTGTTTTGCTTTTTATTTTGGCTACTATTGTAGGCTGGCCGAATTTTTTGCAGCTTAGAAATCTGACCAATATTCTCAGGCAGCAATCCTATACGGGGATAATCGGGCTGGGGATGACCCTGATCATTATTTCCGGGGGCATTGATCTTTCGGTCGGATCCATGATGGCCTTTGTGGGAGGAGTTACCATCTATCTGCTTAACACCTTCCCCGGGGATTCTCTTTTGGGAGTAATCGTCGCTTTTCTTTTCGCCCTGGTGCTTGGAACCTTTACCGGCTTTATAAACGGTATTATGGTTACCCAGGGCCGGATAGCCCCGTTTATCGCCACTCTGGGAACTATGTCCATATTCCGATCCTTAATCCAATATTTTTCCGGGGCGGCGAATATTGTTTCAAACAACACGATCTATCCCCTGGTCGGTTCCGGTGTCTTTTTGGGTATTCCGGTTCCGGTGTGGGTTTTTTTGATCCTGGCGGTTTTGCTTCATGTGGTGCTCAACAATACCCGTTTTGGCCGTTATGTCTGCGCCGTGGGGGCCAATGAACAGGTGGCCCGGTATTCGGCTATTAATATCAAATTTATAAAACTTATACCCTATGCCATTACCGGATTTACCGTGGCGGCTACCGCCCTGCTCTGGTCCACCCGGATCAACTGCATCCAGTCTTCCGGGGACGGCAACGGCTATGAGCTTGAGGCCATCGCCGCAGTGGTAATCGGCGGCACCTCCATGTCCGGGGGCAAGGGATCTATTATTGGTACGGTGATTGGCGCGGTCATGCTGGGGATGATCAACAATATGCTTGTCCTGGGGGGCGTATCGTCGTTCCTTCAGCAGGCCGCCCGCGGTTTGGTGATCATTGCGGCTGTATTGCTGCAATATAATAGCAATAAATAAGTAATTGGAGGTAGGAAATGAAAAAATTGGCGATTGTACTTCTCATCACCCTTACCGCATGCGGCTTGGTATTTGCCAAGGGCGGCGCACAGGGCGGCGGTAAAGTCAAAATCGGCGTCGCCGTACCCACCGCGGACCACGGCTGGACCGGCGGCATCGGCTGGTGGGCGGATTTTAAAGTTAAGGAGCTCTCATCCCAGTACGCCGACAAGGTAGAATTCCGGGTTGTCCATTCGGCCAATCCCACAGCACAGGTTGCGGATGTGGAAAACCTGGTAACCTGGGGAATGAATTATCTCGTCATCCTTCCCCACGAATCGGCCCCCTTGTCCCCCATCGTCCGGCAGGTCCACGATCAGGGCATACGGTGTATCGTGGTTGACCGGGGCCTTGAGCCGGGTAACTTTGGGTACGTCTATCTCGCGGGCGACAATCCCGGCATGGGGCGGGAAAGCGGCAAATATCTTGCCGCCCAAATGAAGAAAGAAGGGCTTACCAACTATGTGGTCCAGGGCGGACTTCCCATCCTGATCGACACCCAGCGGATGGAAGCCTTCTTTGCCGAAATGAACAAGGAACCTTCCCTAGTGAACCTGGAGGGAAAGGATAAATATCAGTTTGCCAATTTCTCTCCCCAGGATTCCCTTAAACTGATGGAAATCCAGCTGCAGATGTTTCCCAAGATCGATGCGGTCTTCTGCCAGGACGATGACGCCATGCTCGGGGCGCTCCAGGCAATTAAGGAGTCCGGCAGGAATGATATCAAGATCGTCTTCGGCGGGGGAGGCTCGAAGGCGGTATTCGAGATGATCAAGGCCGGGGATCCCCTGGTCCGGGCGACGACCCTGTACCACCCCTCGATGATAGCCGACGGGATTCAGTATGCGGTGGATGTGGCTACCGGCAAGAAGAGCGACGCCTTCCATACCGCCAGCTCCCCGACTACGGTGATAATTCCCTCCGGGCTTGTGGACAAGTCCAATGTAGATCAGTATTACAATCCTGATTCAACGTACTAATTTGCGGCTCATGTAGGAACCGAACCCCGCAGACAACCATTTGCGGGGTTTTTTATGCGTTACAGGCTGAGGAATAGCCATGATCTCAAAATTTGCCCGCTCCGATGTCGCCGCCCTGGCGGGAGTGTCCGAGTCGACCGTATCCAGGGCGCTGAATGACTCTTCCCTGATAACGGAGCCGATTAAACTGAAGGTCCGGGAAGCGGCGCAGCGTCTTGGCTATGTCCCTTCCCGGCAGGCGGCTCTTTTTGCCCGGAAACGGACCAACAATATCGGTTTCGTGGTGCCCGCCTACAGTTCTTTCCCTCCCTTTTCAAGATCCTACTTTCCGGCGCTTCTGGACGGTCTGGCTTTGGAGTCCGATGAAAAAGGTTATGCCCCTACCATTATTCTGGACAAGCAGGATCATACCACGGAGGATTACTCCGTTCTGGTCCGGTCCCGGCGGGTTGACGGCCTTTTGTTTGCGGTAACCCCGGCGGATTTCAGGCCCTTTGCGGGGCTGCGGGAGGCGGGGATTCCCTTTGTCCTCATCAATAACTATCATCAAGATCTTAACAGCGCGGACGCCCTGCCGGAAAGCGGTATGCGCAAGGCTTTTTCCCATTGTTATAATTTGGGGCACCGGCGTATCGGCTACATTACCGGAGACATGCAGTACCGGAACGCCATTGACCGTCTGGAAGTTTTCAATAAATTATCAAAGGAATTCGGGGTGGAAACCATTGTTGAACAGGGGGATTTTTCAAAGACCTCCGGCTTTAAGGGGGCCCAGCGGCTGTTTTCCCGGCCCGGTACGCCGACCCTGATTATGACCGCTTCGGATCGGGCCGCCTTTGGGGTTTTGGAATTTGCCGCCCTTAATAAGATTCATATTCCCGGAGATTTAAGCGTTATCGGCTATGATAATCTTCCCCCGGTGCAGGATATTTTTCCTCTGCTTTCGACGGTGGTGCACCCTGTTACCGCCCTGGCCCGGCAGGCGGCGCGGCTTCTGATCGATATTCTGGAAAAAAGACGGGAAGAGCCGGTTCAGGAATGGCTTGATACGGATTTTGTAGTCCGGGAATCTACGGCGGTTTGTTCCCCGTAACGGAAAAGGAGGAAGGATGGCTGGTCCCGGTGTACGGCTGGCTATTGCCGGGTCGGGGGGTATGGCGGAATATCAGGCGCGGAAATTTTCCCGCATTCCGGGCTGTACCGTAACCGGCTGTATTGATCATCACCCGGAGCATGGGGAAAGTTTTGCCCGGCGCATGGGAATTCCCTTTTATTACGTCTCGGTGAAAGAAATGCTGGATGCCGGAACATGTAACGCCCTTTCCTGCGTTGTGGCGGACAGCCGCCATTATGAATGCTGCGCCGCCGCCCTGGAATATGCAATGCCGGTGCTGTGCGAAAAACCCCTGACCCGTACCCTGAAAGAGGCGGAGGATTTGCGCCGCCGGGCGCTGCAATTTGGCGGTCCGGCGATGGTGAATTTTTCCAAGCGGAATGCCCCTGCCCTGTCCTGCCTGAAACAGATCCTGGACGAGGGCCGCCTTGGGCTCCTTGTGAAGGTAAATGCGGAGTATCTTCAGGGCTGGGCGGCGACCAAGGTTTGGGGCGATTGGCATACCACATCCCGCTGGAAGTGGCGGCTTATGCCGGATGCCGCCGCCGCCGGGGCCGCCGGCGATCTGGGGAGCCACTTGGCGGACGCCCTGCTCTTTCTGTTCGGCGGCCTTTCGGTAGACGCCGTCCGGGGTATACGGTTAAAGGAAGCCATGGAAACGGGCCGGCTGAGGGAGGAAAAATTGGAAGCGGAATTTGCGGGCGGCGGCGCCTGGGTGGAAATTGAGGCCCGGGGGAATCTTCCCGGCGTTGACGGGGCTGTTCCCGCGCATATCCGGGCAAGCTGGATCGTTCCCGAAGCGCTGGACGATTTCCGCATTACGGTGGATGGAACCAGGGCCCGGGCCGTTTTGGACTTTAGGAAATCCCGGGAGGGCGTGGAGCTCTTTGAGCCCGGCGCCGGGGAAGATCCGGCCCTGTGTAAAAACGGCCGCTTCCTTGCGGGGATCCCCGCGGCCTCCTCCTATGAGCTCTTCGCCGAAGCCGTGGAACGCCATATCGCCGGGGACCGCCGGCCGGTAAATCCGGCGGCGGGGGACTTCAGTTTTGAACAGGGGCTCCGGGTACAGCGGATCCTGAACGAACTGGTTCCGGGAGGGCTGCCCCGGTGACGGATAAGAAGGCCGGTCCGGCGGCGATTCGGGGCAAAATCCCCATAGGTACTCTGATCAAAGGACTTGAATCGCCGGGGGAAACGATACGCCGTTTATGTTCCCTGGGCTTTGAATGTTTTCAGATTTTCTTTTGGGAAAGCACAGGGGACGTGGACCTTATAAGACTTGGAACGGAGCTGCGGGAGGCGGCGGAATTCCTGGGGGCAAAGATCAGCGCCCTTTCTGTTTATGGGAACCCCCTCCGGGGCGATGAGGCCGCCGCCGAAACGCTGCGGGGCCTAGGGGAACTGATAGGGGCGGCGGGATACTTCGGCGCGGATCTGGTGGGCTGTTTTGCCGGCCGTCTTCCGGGGACGCCGGTTCCCGCCTCAATGGAACAGTGGAAGCGGACTTTTTCGCCCCTGGCGGAGGAAGCGGAAAAGATGGGGGTCCGCATCGCCTTTGAAAACTGCCGCATGGGGGATACCTGGAAAACGGGGAAGTGGAATATCGCCATTAACCCCGATGCCTGGGATCTGATGTTCCGGGCCGTCCCGTCTCCGGCGCTGGGGCTTGAATGGGAACCCTGTCATCAGGTCGAGGCCCTGGCGGACCCTCTCCCCCAACTGCGGGAATGGCTGCCCCGGATTATGCATGTCCACGGCAAGGATGCCCGGATTGACCGGAAACTGCTTGCGGAGAAGGGTCTCTACGGCCTTAAACGCTGGGCCGTATCCTGTTTTCCTGGCAGGGGCGACACCGACTGGGGGCATGTTTTTTTCCTGCTGCAGGAAGCCGGGTATGGGGGAACTGTTGACATTGAGGGCTGGAATGACGGGGAATGGTCCGGGGACCGGGAGATAGAGGGGCAGCGGCGGGCCCTGGAATACCTGCGGACCTGCCGGGATTCTGTAACCGGTCCGCTTTAGGTCTTACAGCCCGCTGCCCGACACCGCCGGCAGCAGTCCTACCAGCCCCTTAACTTCCCGGTCCGCAAAGCGTACTCCACCGCCGATAAAGAAATCCCTGCGGTCATCCAGAATACGGCTTACGCCGCCCTGCAGGTAGATCCAGTTCCAGGGTTTGTTTCCGTCGGGATCGAAAAAGGGATAAACCGTTAAAAATCCCCGGAGATTGGGATTTTCCCCGGATTTAAAGTTAAACACTTCCCCGGATATGCTGGCCCATTTCAGGGGCTGTACGTCCAGGCCCAGGCCGGCGGTACTCTCCAAAAGGCCTCCCCGTACCGTTATAGGACCAAAACGCCGGGCCAGTTCGGCGTCTATGCCGAAGGAATAGTCGGTCTCGGTGGTATCCTCCCGGGTGGTTACCCCGCCGGTGGTGGTCTCCTTTACCGTCCGGGAAGAAACGCCCTCGGGTACGCCGGTAACGCCGATACGGTACCAGCGGTCATTGGTGCCCGGTTCCAGCCGGAGGGACGCCCCGGCCCTGACCCGTTCAGAACGGAGCTCATAGAGAGCCCTGGTATCCACCTGTATTCCCAACCCCGTTATTTTTTTTACTACCTCGTCGGCGTCCACCGCCACCGTATTGATGCTGTCCAGGGCGGTCTGCAGTTTTTCCACCGCAACCTCGGTCTTTTCCACTGTGGAAAGGAGGGCGCTGTAGAGCCTGTCGTCGTAGATAACCTGACCCACGTTGCCCCGGCCCGCCTGTATCTGATCGGTGATAAGCCGTATATTGTTCAACGCTCCATGTATGTCCGAAAGGGAACCCCGTATGTCCCCCTCCTGATCCGCCATGATTCGCTCGGTCCTTTCGCTGATCAGGGCCACCGATTCCAGAATCCGGGATATGCGGGCCAGTTCCGCATCCATCTGGGCGTCAACCTTTCCCGCTATCGAATTGAAGGTTTCCAGAGATACCGCCAACAGCGCCATTTGATTGGATTGAAATTCGGAGAGGATGCCCGAAATTTGGGTCCCCAAATCCTCCACCACCCCCATGACGGCGCTCATGTCGGCGGCCCGTTTGTCGCTTTTGATACGGCCCCCCGGCGGGATCAGGGGACTCAGTTCCGTCCCCGGGTCCAGGGCCAGGATGGAGGTACCCAATATGGAGGAGGCCCGCCGGGAGATCCGGGCGTCGGCATGGACATTTACGTCTTTAAGGAAGGCAAGCCTCAGAAGGGCCTCACCATCCTGCAGATCGATACTGAGAATCTTTCCAACGGAAACTCCCGCAAGGTAGATCTTGGAATTGGTGGAAAGGCCGGTGGCGTCTTCTATAACGGTTTCGTAGATTTTGGAGTTAAACTGATTAACGCCGTCGGAAGACATGATCACATAGGCGCCTCCCGTTGCGCCCAGGATGATAAAGAAAAGGGCAACCTTTACATACTGCGATCCCTTCATACCTTCAGCTCACTGAATGAAATACGGATAAAATCTTTCACCATCTGATGATCCGATGCGGCCACTTCTGCGGGGGTTCCATTGGCAATAATACGGCCCTGATCCAGAAAGGCTATCCTGTCGGCTATACGAAAGGCGGCGGGAATATCATGGGTTATCAGCACACAGGTCATACGGAGCTCCCTGTTTACCCGGACCACCAGATCGTTTATCGTTTCGGACAGAACCGGATCAAGTCCTGTGGTAGGTTCATCAAAGAACAGTACCTCTGGACGCATGATCAAGGCCCTGGCGACCCCGACCCGCTTCCGCATTCCCCCGGACAATTCATCAGGCCTTTTAGACTCTATACCGGGCAGCTCTATCCAATCAAGCAGTTCCGCCACCCTTCCGGCGATTTCTTCCCGGCCCTTGATATGGAGCACCTCCCTGAGGGGAAAGGCCAGATTCTCGCCGACTGTCATGGAATCAAAAAGGGCGGCGTTTTGAAAGGAATAGCCGAAGTACTTCCGCAGATCGATCATCTCTTTTTTTTCAAGGGCCGTCAATTCGGTATCTTTAAACCAAACCTGGCCCTGGTCGGGTTTCATCATCCCTATAATCGATTTGAAGAGGACGCTTTTGCCGGTACCGCTTTGGCCGATAATAGCGCAGATGGATTTTTCGGAAATTTCCACATTAACCCCGTTAAGGACTATGTTTTTTCCAAAGGCTTTGTGGAGATTTTTGGTTTTGATGATGGTCTTTCCCGCGGGATCGATCATTGGTATATCCACCTCAGCATAAGGCTGGCAAGAATATAGTCCGCCACCAGGATGGCCACCGAGGAGGCGACCACCGCCTTGGTAGCGCTGTCCCCCACGCCCTTGGCGCCCTGGGTGGTACGGAGGCCGTGAAAACAGCAGATGGTGGACACAATAAAGCCCATCACCGCCGCCTTGATGACGCCGATATAAATGTCCCTGGGTTTGAGGAGGTTGAACATATAGTCCATATAACTGGCGGCATCTATGCCGTAGAGAAAGACCGAGATAAGGTAGGAACCCAGGCTGCCCACCACATTGGCCAGCAGGGTCAGCATGGGGAAGACCAGTACTGAAGCCGCAACCTTGGGCAGCACCAAGTAATGAATGGGGGCTACCGACATGGATTCCAGGGCGTCTATCTGCTCGGTAACCTGCATGGTTCCCAGCTCCGCCGCCATGGCGGAACCGTTTTTAGCGATGAGCATGAGGGTGGTGATCACCGGGGCCAGTTCCCGGGACATGGCGATGGCCACTGCCGCTCCGGTTCCTATTTCGGCCTGGAAGGGCTGGAGCAGGGCTACCATCTGGAGGGCGAAGATCATTCCAATGGCTCCGCCGGAAAGCAGGATAATCACCACCGAATTGACGCCCAACAGCTCCATTTCAGCAAGGTACTGGGCAAAGCGGAAGGGCCGCCGGAGAAAAGAGCGGGTAACTTCTCCGGTAAAAACAAAGTACTCTCCTATTTGTTCCAGCCGCTTAATCAGGATTTGGAGCATATCCTATTGTATATGGTCAACCTCTGACATGCTAGTGTTTTGTTTGATTTCGTCCGTGGGTACATACCCAAGAGCCCGCGTGCGCAGGGGAGCCTTGGGGCGGTTAATCAGTGCAACGTCTACGAAATGTGGTATGTATCTCCACATATAATCACATTCCTTTTGGAACGAAGATACCCCGCTGCTTGCGGCGGGGTTCTTCATTCGGATGATTTAAGGCGGAACGGCGGACATTGACCGGGCGGAAATTTAGTCTTATTATGGGGACGTGGCGCTCCGAAAAAATGCAAATACCAGAAAGTCTTCCCCCAGGAATCCGGCGGTAATTGTTTTTTGGCTGATCTTTTTTATCGTGGTGATCTGTCTTTTTCTGGCAAAGCGGGATGTAATTACCCAAAATATCCAAAATCTGCTTCGCGGGCCGGAAACGGAGGAGGACGAATCCCCCGAAGAAGCTCCGGGTCCCGTCCCGGAAACGTCTGTTCCGGTTCCCGGCGGCCCTTCTTCCGTTCCGCCCTCCGGGGCTGCCGGAACCGGAACGGCCCCTGCTCCGGCGGCTCCTGAAGATCAGGATTCCCCGGAAGCTGTCCGCCCCGAAACGCCGAAACCCCCCGGGACAAGTTCGCCGCCCGGACCCGAAGCCGGGAAAAACCGGACGGTTTATTTTATGCAGCTTGACCGGGACGGAACCATCATTAGGACCAGGGTAAACAGGATCCTGCCGGCTTCGGATTCTCCCCTGCTGGACGTTCTGCAGTCCCTGCTCCAGGGGCCGCCGGCGGAGGAGCAGCGCCGGGGGCTTATCTCCCTTATACCCCAGGGGACCCGGATCATTAACGCCACGGTCCGGGGAGAGACGGCTTATATCAACTTTAGCGAGGAATTTCAGTACAACACCTACGGCGTGGAAGGATACGCCGCCCAGTTGAAGCAGGTGGTCTGGACCGCTACGGAATTTCCCAATGTTAAGGATGTACAGATCCTAATCGAGGGGCGCAGGGTGGATTATCTGGGAGAAAGCATTTGGATTGGAAGTCCCGTCAACAGGGACATGCTGTAGCCCGCCTTACCCGGCGGAACAGGAGAGCCGGCGCAGGGAAACCGCACGGCCCGTTTCGCCGTCTATTTCCGCGGCGATTCCCTGCAGAACGGCCTCTGTTTTGGCGCATTCCATACGGTAGGCGATTTGGGTTCTGGCCCGGTCAAGGCATATCCTGGGATCCATGCCGATAACACTGTCCCTTGGGCCGGTCATCCCCAGGTCGGTTATATAGCCTGTTCCCCTGGGCAGTATCCGTTCATCCGCAGTCTGTACATGGGTATGGGTTCCAGCCGCCAGGCTTGCCCGGCCGTCAAGGTAAAATGCCAGGGCTTCCTTTTCTTCGGCGGATTCGGCATGAAAATCAACCAAAATTACCGAATTGATAGTTTTCGGAAGCAGGGCCGGAACGCCCTCGGGGGAATACAGGGCATGGCTTATGTGGCCTGAACCGGTCAGGCCGTCTATAATCGCATCAAAGGTTCTGAAGGGACAATCAATAGCCGTCATTAGTTCCCGGCCCTGGAGGTTTACTGTTACCCAGGACACGCCGGCCTTTTCCGTTACAGCCCAGCCCCGCCCGGCGCATCCGGCGGGATAATTGGCGGGCCGCAGAATACGGTTTTCCCTTTCCATAACCGGCCAGAATTCCCGCTTTTCCCAGACATGGTTTCCGCTGGTAACTATATCCGCTCCGGCGGCAAGAATGCGGTTTAGGGCGGCTTCGTTCATGCCGAAACCTTCGGCGGCGTTTTCTCCATTAACCACGGCGAAGTCCGCTTTATGTTCCGCAATAAGGGAGGGGAGCAGCGATTCCAGAACTTGCAGCCCCGGTTCACCCACTACATCGCCAATCATAAGTGCATGTAACAATGACCGGGGTTTGTTCTGCGGTAAAGGGGCGGGGGATTCCTGATTCACGCTTCTCAGTGTAATACATGGCCGGGTTTTTGGGAATGGGGTCCCGGCCTCCTTTGCGGCGGAGCCGGAACCGAGAAAACCGCCCATTACCGGGAACAGCGGCCTTTGGCGGGGGCCACGCCGTGTTGACGTATCACAATGGCACGCTGACGCGTGCTTTACCGGGCGTATTCTACGATTCTTGTTTCCCGGATAATCGTAACCTTGATCCTGCCGGGATAACGGAGATCGTTCTCTATCTTTTTGGCTATCTGTTTTGCCAGTTCCTTGGATTGTTCATCGTTTACCATTTCATTGTTGACGATGATCCGCAGTTCCCGGCCCGCCTGGATGGCAAAGGCCTTGTCCACGCCGGTAAAGCCTTCGGCGATATTTTCCAGGTTTTCAAGCCGTTTGATGTAGTTGTCCAGGGTTTCCCGGCGGGCGCCAGGCCGGGCGGCGGAGATAGCGTCGGCGATTTGGACCAGGACCGATTCGATACAGGAAGGCTCTACGTCGTTGTGGTGGCTTCCCACGGCATTGATGATCCTGGGGTCTTCTCCCATTTTCCGGGCCATATCCATACCGATCTCCGCATGGTTCAGATCCGAATCGGACTCCACCCCTTTGCCGATGTCGTGGAGCAGGGCGCCCCGTTTTGCCAGCTCCCGGTTGGCGCCGATCTCGGCGGCAAGAACCCCGGCGATGATCGCCACTTCCTTTGAATGGTAGAGCACATTCTGGCCGTAACTGGTGCGGAAGTAGAGCCGTCCCAGGCACCGGATGGCTTCCTGGCTGATATTGTGGATGCCCAGGTCGAAGAGGACCTTTTCCCCCTCTTCAAAGATCTTCTGGGAAATATCCTTGCTGACCTTGGTAACGATCTCTTCGATCCTGGCGGGATGAATACGGCCGTCAATGATAAGCCGCTCCAGGGCTACTTTGGCGATTTCCCGGCGTACCGGATCGAAGCAGGAAATAACCACCGCTTCGGGAGTATCGTCAATGATAATATCCACCCCGGTGAGGGTCTCCAGGGTACGGATATTCCGCCCCTCCCGGCCTATAATCCGGCCCTTCATCTCGTCATTGGGCAGCGTTACGGTGGCAACGGTAACTTCTCCGGTTACCTCGGTGGCAAGCCGCTGGATGGTGGCTACCAGGATGTCCCGGGCTTTCTTTTCCCCCGCCAGATTGGCTTCCTGCTCAATCTTGTTGATCAGGGCCTGGGCGTCGTGTTTGGCCTCATTTTCCAGATCCTGGATAATAAGAGCCTTGGCCTGGTCGGCGCTGAGGCCCGAGATACGCTCCAGTTCGGATCGGTACCGTTCCTCTTCCCTGCTCAGAACCTCTTCCCGTTCCAGAATGACCCGTTCTTTATCGGCCAGCGATTGTTCAATTCGCTCAATCTGACCGGTCTTTTTCTCTATGGCCTCTTCTTTTTGTACAACGCGGCGTTCGTACCGCTGCAGTTCAGCCCTGCGTTCCCGAGTCTCCCTCTCCTGCTGGTTCCGTTCACGGATAACTTGTTCTTTTGCCTCAAGAAGTATCTCCTTCTTTCGGGCTTCAGCTTCTTTTATCGCATCCTGTTTAATACGTTCGGCGCGCTGTTCCGACGCCGTAAGTTGAAATCTGGCGTACAGCCATCTTACAGTCCAGCCTAAGGTTAACCCGGCAAGAGGGAGGATTATCCAGAATATCCAATCCATCACTCGGCCCCTTACCGTGATATATTACAAATACATGGTAGGTTATACTAAAACAAAGGTTTTTGTCAAGGGAAGCTGTTCCAAAACTTCAGTTTTTGGAACAGCTTCTTGCCCCTGGGGACTGCAATTGATTTGGTTTGGACCCGGATACGGCTGTTTTAACGGTAAAAACCAAAAACAGCCTGTTCCGGGGCAGTGTTTTGACCAAGCCGGCGCTTTTTGTCCTTCCTTTTTGGCGTCCCCTATCGCCCGGTCTTTTGATTCGAAGCCGGGTCGCATACCCCGCCCTTCAGGGCGGGGAGAGTTATTTCGTCCGTGGGGTACATGCCCGAGAACCCGCTCACCGGTTCGACTCAAATTCCAATGCCCTAATCCGACACGGAGGGCGGATTAACTCACGGGACAATCGCGGACACGATCTCCCCGAAGTCCCCTTTAACCCCTTCCCGCTCGATCTCCCATCTTCCCGTCATGTAGACCCGCCTGCCCCGGTCCTCTTCCCCGAACTCTAGGGTGAGGGGGCTTTTGGTGTCAAAGGCGGAGTTGTCAAGCTCCTTGATGCCCGCCGGGGGGTGGTCCAGCATGGCCCAGCGAACTTCGATCCCGTACACGTCCGCGGGCTTGCCCCGGCGGGCCGCGCCCTGGTCCCGGTAGGGGACGAGGATCTGCCGGGGGTGGCCCGCGGCGGGGCTGAGCTCGGGCACCGTGACGGGGGCGGGAATCTCGGGCCGGCGGGGTTTGGGGTTGTGGAGCCCCATCTCTTCCCGCTCCATGTCGGACACCTGCTTCCACATAAGCCACTGCCCCGCGAAGGGCCGGATGACCCCTTCGGCGTCCCTGCGGGCCTCGTCCTTGGCCAGGGTCTCCGCCGGGGTATGGGGCTTGAGGACCGGGGCGTAGGCGGTGTACCAGTCCGTATAGGTGTTGGTAAGCAGCGTTACCTCCGCCGCGGGGATGTGGGACCAGGCCGGGATGGTGGCCGGAGGCTGGGGAGTGGTCTTTTTGTTCACGTACTGCACGAGGTTCTTGAACCAGTTTTCAAAGTCCGCATCTTTTACCGGGACATAGTCATGACTCATACTGTCCTCCTGTGTGCGGGGGTTTACCGCTTAAATCCCGTCATTCCGGCCCTGGCCGCTGTGGTTCCGGCCTTGTCCGCTGTGGTTCCGGCCTTGTCCCCCGGCGTCCGGGACAGGTCCGAAAGCGCGCTGGAGGCGCCACGAAGGGCGGGGAGAGTCATTCTCCGCCGCTTAAGGTTTTACCGTCTATCTTTCCGCCGAGAAAATCGTCGATTTTTCCGCGGATTTTCGCGTTAATGGGCAGACCGTTTAATATTGCTGTGGTTAATTCCGTAGGAACGACAAACCAGCCCGCGTTTCCCCCCTGCAGCGCGGGCATACCCGCCGTACCCCAAAACCAGCGGATCCCCAGGTGCGGTTCCTCATCCCAGTCAAAAGCGCCCAGCGCCCAGCGCCGTTCTTCGTTTTTGTAAACGACTTTATAGGGGCCGTTTACGTTTGCCCGCGGCGAATTGATTTTAAGAATTTCCGCGTCTTGTGACAAATCAAACGATTCTCCTGCTGTCATTATAACCTCCTTTAATCGAAAATCCGGGGCCATTCCGCCGGCCGGACAGGTTCTCAGGACCCCCGGACAGATTGTCCGGAGATCTCCTGCGCTACTGCTCCTCTATCGTTACGGTGATACCGGTATTCACCGTACCGCTATAGTAACTGGTTCCGTTCCAGCCCATGCCCCGGAACGCGTTGGCCCAGGACTGGGTGGCCGTGTCCGCCCCGTTTATGGACGCGCCGTAGGCCGAAAGCGCGCTTGAGGGAACCTTGACGGTAACGGTTTTTGCGCTGATGTTGAAGAATATATCCGTCCCCAGCGTGGGCGGCGCAGCGCCCAGGGTAACGGTGAGGGCCTGCCCGCCGGTATGGTGGGCGAAGAAGTAGTTGCCGATGGATATGGCCGCGGGGAGGCTGACCGTGGACAGCGCGTGACAGTAGAAGAAGGCGCTGTTGCCGATGGATGTGGCCGCGGGGAGGTTTACCGAGGTAAGGTTGATACAGAGATAGAAGGCGCTGTTGCCGATGGTAGTGGCCGCGGGGAGGTTTACCGAGGTAAGGCCGGTACGGAAATAGAAGGCGTGGGAGCCAACAGTTGTTATTTCACTAAGCGTAGCCGGACCGGAGGCCGCGAAGTAACCGATAAGGGTCTTGCCGTCTCTGGAGAGGAGCATCCTGTTGTCAGCGCTGTGTTTGTACGCGGAATTAGTGGGATCGACGGTGATGCTGGTCAGGCTGGTACAGCCGGAAAAGGGGTTAACGCCAATGCTGGAGAGAGACGCGGGGAGGCTTACCGAGGTGAGAGAGCTACAGCTGGAAAAGGCGGTGTCGCCGATGGATTCGGCGGCGGGAAGGCTGACCGAGGCAAGGTTGGTACAGCGGGAAAAGGCGCTGCGGCCGATGCTTGTTGCCGCGGGGAGGCTTATCGAGGTAAGGGCGCATTCATGAAAAGCGCTATCGCCGATGGTTACGGCCTTGGGGATGCTGACCGTTTCCAGCTTGCGGCAATACCAGAATGCCTGCGAGCCGATGCTGGCGGCCTCGGGGAGGTCTACCGATTCCAGGGCGGTACATTTGTAGAAGGCGTTGTTGCCGATAAATGCTGCCTCGGGGAGGTCTACCGATTCCAGGGCGGTACATTCGTAGAAGGCGCTGCCGCCGATGGATGCTGCCTCGGGGAGGTCTACCGATTCCAGCGCGGTACATTTGTAGAAGGCATATTGGCCGATGTCCGTGGCCGCGGGGAAGCTGGCCGTTTCCAGCGCGTTACAGCCGTAGAAAGCGTATTGGCCGACGCTGGCGGCGTTTGCGCCGGTAACGCTTGCAAGGTTCGTAAAGTTCTTGAAGGCGGGGTTACTGTTATTCGCACCCGCCTTGACGCTTGCGGCCGCCTCGGGCAGGACCAGGGAGACGATATACTGTTTCCCGGTACTGACCGTGCCGGGGTCAAAGGTTCCGTCACTGTAGAGGCCGCCGCCGGAACTCTGGGTTCCCCTGGTACACCCCGAAAGGTCCAGAACCACGTCCGTGCCCGCGGCATCTATCTCCGCGAGGATGCTAGACCACTCGGTGGACGAAAGGGACGTATTCTTCTGTATGACGCCGGGGGCCGCGGCGGTAACGGCAATTGCCGCGGTTTCGCTGGCGGCCGAAACGCTCTTTACCCCGCCGTCGTCGTTGTCGCTGATGGTGTTGGTTACCACCACATAGTAGTAGAGGGTTCCTTCGGTATCTGTGGGGGGCGTATAGCTTGGGCCGGTTCCGTTTGGACTAACGGGGGTTCCGCCGCTGTTGCTGTTTGCGCCGCTGCTGTACCACTGGTAGCTCAAGGTCCCGCTGTCCGGGGAAGAGGCGGTAACGCTCAAGGGTGTGGCAGCGGCGTTTTGGGTGTAGGCCGCGCCCTGGGGCTGGCCGCTGATAGCCGGGGCCTGGGCGTTGACCTTGTTGTTCACTTCTATCCGGGCGGTATTACTGGCCGCGGAGGCGCTCTTTCCCCCCAGGGCGTTGGTTACCACCGCATAGTAGTAGAGGGTTCCTTCGGTATCTGTGGGGGGCGTATAGCTTGGGCCGGTTCCATTTGGACTAATGGGGGTTCCGCCGCTGTTGCTGTCCGCGGCGCCGCTGTACCACTGGTAGCTCAAGGTCCCGCCGTCCGGGGAAGAGGCGGTAACGCTCAAGGCGGCGGCAGCGGCGTCTTGAGTGTAGACCGCGCCCTGGGGCTGGCCGCTGATAGCCGGGGGTTTGGGGTCCGAGTCCCCGCCGTCCCCGGCGGGGTTGGGACAGGCCGCCAGAAAGAGGCAGCAGAGGAGTACGAAAAGTATAAGGAAAAAATTACATAGGATCGCACGGGGGGGGGGGGGGGGGGGGGGGGTAAATAATAGTTTTTGTTTAA
>JAISPH010000031.1 GCA_031275035.1 Treponema sp. | reverse complement strand
ATGATTTTTACGTCCATCCAGTCCGCGGGCGTTACGGGCCGGTAGGTCCGGTCGGCCAGGTACATGGGGAAGCCGGCCTCGGTAAAAAGCCGGGACACGTTGTCGAAGATCCGGCCTTTGGGGATCAGTATCCGCAGTTTGTCCATACAAGCTCCGTTATGGAATTTCAAAAAAAATGCCGTGGGCGGAAACTTGTTTCCGAGCCCACGGCCGTTAACGCCGGAAATCCGGCAATTACCGCTTATCCGCCGGTGCGGACGGGCCGGGAACAGAAATATCCATAACGGCGTCCATTTCCGGGGGCGGCATAAAAATCATCTGCAAAAATCCGGTTCACAGGGAGAGTATAGAAATCCTGCCGAAGCATGTCAAGGCTAATGGATGAAATTGGTCCGCACCCGCCTGTCCTCCGGCGGAGGGGGAATCTTTTCTTTACCCGCCGTCAGGGTCTTGATGAGCCAGGCCATGTTTCTGCCGGTAACCCGCATGATCTGGAGCCCCTCTTCATCCTCAAGCAGTTCCCCGGCATTGTTGCCGTGAATCACATTCCAGTAAATGGAGGGAACGATTACCATCTGGGCAAGGCTGAGATAGTTGTTCATCTGCTGATAGGCTGCGATTCCCCCGGAACGCCGGAGGGAAACCGCCGCCGCCCCCGCCTTATAGCGCAGATCCGGGCCGGGAAAAAAGAGCCGGTCCAGAAAGGACTTAAAGGTTCCCGCCACGCCTTCCGTAATGAGCCTCCCCGGAGCAGAGCGCTAACCAGAGGTTCGACGGGGTATCCTAAGCGTTGCCATATTTGCGGGAGGCTCGTTCGATAGGAAGTTTATAGTACCGTCTGGTTTAATACCGAATTCTTGAAAGCGTTGCTTTATTTGAGCCGCAGCAGAGCTGCGGGGTATGAAACCAGACTTTCGAATAAACCGGCGAACCCAGAACAAGTCCGTCCGCCTCTTTGAGCTTTTCCGCGCAGCCGTTTACCGGATCATCGTCAAAGACGCAACGTCCCAGGTTCCGGCACTTTCTGCAGTCGATACAGCCCCGGATTTTCCCGTGTCCCGCATGGATAAGCTCAACGGCTATTCCCGCCTTTTCCAATTCTTCCCCAAGAACCGAGAGCCCCCTGTGGATCACCCTGTCTTCATGGGGACTGCCGTTAAGGGCAAGTACCTTCATGGCAAACCTCCTCTCATGGGTTTCAGTTTAGCAAGGGCGGCAGTCCCGCCGCAAGCGGGCCTGCGGACATTCCGCCGGAGAGGGCCGCCTTGACAGGATCCTGCTTTTTTCGTTAACCTTGAATTATTCATGGTTAACGAAAAAGCGGAAGGGCGTCCGCGGAATGCGGGCGGGGGCAACATCGGGGAGAAGTCCGGGCGGCAGAGATCCGGCGGCCCCAGGGGGCGCGCCGTGAAGGGGCGGCTTCTGGAGCTGCTCCGGGAACGGGCGGAGGACGGCTTTACCTCCGGGGAAAGCCTGGCCGCGGCCCTGGGCGTTTCCCGGGTGGCGGTCTGGAAGGCTCTGAGATCTTTGAAGGAGGCGGGGTATCCGGTAAAGACGGAAGAACGGGGTTATGCCCTGACCCGTCCGGGGGATGATTTTCTCTATCCCTGGGAATTTCCCGGCATATCCCATTTCTACCACTGGGAAAGCACCGACAGTACCATGAACCGGGCCAGGGAACTGGCGGAACGGGGAGTCCCCGGCGGGACGGTGATCGCCGCGGAAACCCAGACCGCCGGGATGGGCAGAAACGGAAGAGCCTGGTCCTCCCCAAGGGGGGGCCTTTTCTTTACCCTGGTGGAGAGGCCCAATCTGGGGATTGCCGATTATACCCGGCTGGTAACGGCGGCCCATCTGACCCTGGGCATAACCATAACGGAGATATGCGGCATCCCGGCGCAGCTCCGTTGGCCCAACGATGTATACCTCCGGGGGAAAAAGGCGGCGGGAATCCTGACGGAACTTTCCGGGGCGGGAGACAGGATACGGTGGATCGCCATCGGCATAGGGGTCAATGTCAATAAAACCCCGCCGGGGACGGCGGCCTGCGCGGAGGCGGCGGGACATCCCCTCTCCCGGAGGGAGCTGCTTCTCAAATTCCTCGATACCCTGGAGAGTACCCTCGCCCTGAATCCCGCGGATCTGAAAAAAGGGTGGAACAGATCCGCCGGCGTCATAGGCCGTCAGGTACGGGTGATAGCCCCGGATCACGGCGCCGGGGAAAAAACGCTGGAAAGGGGAACCTTCCTGGGAATAGACAGCCAGGGCCGGGGGCTCGTTAAAGGCGGCCGGGGAATCATCCCCTATGCCCCCGGTTCGGCGTCACTGCGGATATAACAAGGAGTATACATGGAAACAAAACGGAGGGCCATAACGGGCCTGACCCTGACGGCCCTCTTTGCGGCTCTTACTGCGGCGGGGACCTTTATTGCGATTCCCCTCCCCTTCTCTCCGGTACCGGTGGTACTGCAGAACCTCTTCGCCCTCCTTTCGGGACTGATCCTGGGACCCGTCCTGGGGAGCGCGGCGGCGGCGCTTTACCTGATTGCCGGAGCCGTGGGGGCCCCGGTATTCGCCGGAGCCACAGGCGGCTTTGTCCACTTCTTCGGCCCCACCGGAGGCTTCCTCGCCGGATACCTTCTCTCGGCGCTTACCGCGGGGCTCATCGCCGGTCCCCCTAAAAACGGATTGAAGACGCCCCTCCGGCGGATTATCCTGGCGGTGGCGGCGGGCCTCCTGGTGATCTATATCCCCGGAGTAATCCGGCTCAAATACGTTATCGGCAAATCCTGGACGACGGCCCTGGCGGCGGGCTTCTTTCCCTTTATCATCGGGGATCTGCTCAAGGGGGCGGCGGCGGCGCTGATTGCCCCCAGGCTGAGACGGGCCGCGGCGGTTCACCTTGATCCGGGACCTGCCGCCGATGAAGGAACCGCGTATGCGGGGGATGTTCAGGGTTCCGCCAATCCCCGCCGATGACTGACGCCGCCGAGACGCCCCTCTTTTCGGTACGGAACCTGGTTAAAGTCTTTCCGGGTCCCGGGGGAACGGCGATCCCGGCCCTTGCGGGGATAAACCTCGACATACGCCGGGAGGAATGTCTCCTCATCGCCGGTTCTAACGGCTCCGGGAAAACCCTGCTGGTCCGGATGCTGACGGGGCTGATCGAACCCAGCGGCGGAGAGATTCTCTGCCGGGGGAAGCCCCTGGCGGAAAGCGGGAGCCGGGCCGGTCTGGTGTTTCAGGATGCGGACGCCCAGATTATCGGCGAAACCCCGGAGGAGGACGCCGCCTTTGGTCCCAGGAACCTGAGGTTTTCAAAGGATGAAGTTGAGCGGCGGGTGCGGGAAAGTCTTACGGCGGTGGGCCTTGCGGAAAAGAGGGGCTCCCCGGCCCGGCGGCTTTCGGGGGGGGAGAAGCGCCGCCTTGCCATAGCGGGAGTTCTGGCCATGGGCTGTGAAACGGTGATCCTGGACGAACCTTTTGCCAATCTTGACTGGCCCGGGGTCGTACAGACGCTGCAGATTATCCTTGGCCTGAAACGGACGGGAAAGACGGTGATCATCCTTACCCATGAACTGGAGAAGGCCCTGGCCTTTGCGGACCGGCTTGTCATCCTGGACCGGGGCGTGATTCGGGACGACGGCAGGCCGGAGGAAGTGCTCAACCGCCTGAAACCGGAATACGGCGTCCGGGATCCCCGGAGGCATTACGATTCGGCGGAGGACTGTACATGGCTCGACTGAAATTCCGGTCCCTTCCCTGGCAGTACCATTCCGGCGCAAGCTGCCTCCACCGTCTTCCGGCGGGGCTTAAACTGGTTCTGCTCCTCGTCATCTCCGCAGGCTGTTTCTTCTTTGGCCCCCCCGCCCTGGGGGCGGCGGCTTTGGCGGTAAGCGCCGGGGCCGTTGCCGCAGGACGACGGCCCTGGGAGCTGCTCCGGGGGAGCCGGCCCCTGGCGGCGCTGTTGATCTTTACGGGAATCATCAGAACGGTACAATTTCCGGCCCATGCCGGACCGGCGGGGGAACTCCTGGGAGGACTCTTTACCGGGAGGACGCCGCCGGGGGTTTTTTTCAGCGGCGCCGGTTTTATGGAGAGCCTCCGTTTTGCCGGGGGCGTCCTCGTCTCTTTCGCCGCCGGGGGGCTTCTCTTTTCGGTTACCACCATGGTGGAGATTCGGGATTCCCTTGGCCGGGGGGAAGGGGCGATCCTGAAACCCCTCATCGTTATGCTGAAAAAAAGCGGCAGACCTCCGGCCCTCAGTCTGGTCCGGCGGCTGGAATATCCCCGGCTCAGCCTGGGGATCGCCCTGATGATGGGTTTTCTGCCCCGGTTTTTTTTGATCTGGGAAAACGCCGGCCTTGCCTATAAGGCCCGGATGGGAAAGCGGGGCCCGGCAATGCTTTTGTTGCTCATACCCCTGGCGGTCGAGACGATGATCGAGGCCGCGGCGGAAACGGCGGCGGCCCTGGAAGCGCGGGGACTGGAACTGTAGCCGGAACAGGTGACCGGCAGGCGGGAGTCTGCGCTCCGTCTGCGGCGGGGCGGCGATATATACGAACTACGTCTATATGCCGGGGGGCGGATTATGACCTAAAAACAGCGGCGTCCTTGCCGCCGCCCTGCGGGCACAATCCGGCATGGAGGGGGGCGGGTTTGGCGGCGGGACGGGGGCGGCGGAGATATATACGCAATACATATCGCTGAGGGCGGTGATATATGCGAATTGCGTCTATATGCAGGTAGGGGTCGATATATGCGAACTGCGTATATACACCGGGAAAGGGCCGATTAGACGAACTGCGTATATATGCCAAGAAAGGGCCGGTTAGGCGAATAGCGTCTATATGCATCGGCGCAAACGAGGCGTCCGGCGCCGGTAAAACGACGCCGGATCTTTGGTCCGCCCACAGGAATTTCACAAACAAAGATGGGCAGGGTAAGCCCTCTCTTTTCTTTCTGCATGCAATGGGCCGGATTTTGCGTTTACGGGCCGGCTGGCGTACCTTCAGGCTACCAGGCTGAACACAGCGCCCAGGGGGGCGGCGGGCCGGGGCTTATAGGGCATGGCGGCGCTGGCGGCCCGGGCGGAGCGTATCTGGCTCTCGTACTGTTCGATGAGGGCGTCTATCCGTTCATCGGAGAGGGGGCCCGCAGATCCGGCGTTCTGGGGCTGTTTTTTGATCTGTCCCAGCTGTTCAATAAGCACATTCAGGATTTTCAGCTTGTTGATGGTAACCCCCCGGCTGCCATCGGGGGCGGGAACGCCGGAAACATGTTCAAAATGGGAATAGATAAGGCTGGAAGGAGCCACGGGCAGGGACATTCTGCCCCCCAGGGAGGCGCTGATTGCGTATCCAACACTGGGAAAAGCGGTTACCGACATAATCCCATGGGTCATGGTAGCGCTCCTTCTCTAATTACAGTATCGGAATCGACGGGGAAAATTTTAGCGTGATTTTCTTTTCGGGAGCTTGTAAATCGGTTTCGGGAGGAGTATTATAGAATAATGCAGCCAATACGGGACGCCCATATTGTCAGGTTAATAGAGCAGATCAGCGAGCATTACCGGACGAATATTTATAACCAGTATATACGGCCGGCGCTGCTACAAATGCCTCTGGATAAGGCAACCTGGGATTTAATCGATATCCTTGCGGAAAAGGTCGAACAATTCCGCTATCAGGGTTTTCACCTGGATGAATTATACCGCCAGATAGCCGCCTGCGCCCGTTTTGTCTCGGTGGTCCGCCGGGATCTGGTGCCGGGCCTGCGGAGCCGTTCCAGTATTCCCGCCGTTACCGGTCCCAACAAGGTGCTTCGGGACATGGCCATCAACAATTTTGCTTCAAATTTACAGGTTTTTGCGGACCTCATCAACGAGTTGTACGTTAAATTGGTGGAAATGGACAAAATGGACGCAAAGGGACACATGCCCCTTTATGTCCAGATGCCGGAACTAAAGGATGTGGGCCGCCAGCTTATAGGCGGATAATATTCCGGCGGCGGTTCTATAACTTCGACGCCGTATCGTAAATGATCCGGTAAACTCCGGGGATCTGCTCCTCTTCCATGCCGGCAAAAGCTATCCTCAGGTAGTCCGCACTCAAGGCTATGACGCCTATTCCCTCTTTGGACAGGAGCTCCCGCCGGAGCGCTTCGGCGTCGATGCCCACGCAGCGGAAACTCATAAAGTAGCCCGAGTTGAAGGGAAGAGGCTTGAGCCGGGGATGTTCGGGGTTTTTTTCGATAAAGTCTTTGACCGTCCGGTAGCGGCGGCGGAGTATTTCGTAGTACCGGTCCTTCTCCACCCCGGTCCGGGGGTCCTCCATGGCCTTGAGCATAAAGTGCTGGGCCGGGGTATTGGCGCATGAAACGGAGGAACGGATCGCCCCCATCATCTTTTTGACCAGGGCTTCGTGGTGTTCCGGCCCCAGGCCCAGGGAACCGAAGGTAAGAAATCCCATCCTGAGCCCCCAGCCGTAATCTTCCTTTATATGGCCGTCGATCTTTATGGCCAAAATCCGTTCATGGAGGGATGCAAAACGGCCAAAGAGGGATTCCTTGTTGATCTCATCCTCATAAAAAAGGCCAAAGTAGGCGTCGTCGCAGATTATCAGTACGTCCGCCCCTCCCTCGGCGGCCTCCCGGATACATTGTACCAGCGCGTCCGTTTCGGAACAGGTGGGGGAATAGCCCGAGGGATTGTTGGGGAAGTTGAGGATAAGCCTGACCGTTCCGGTTTTGGCGCTTTCCCCGACGGCCCGGATTATGGTTTCCATATCCAGGCCGGGGGTAATGGTCCCCCGGGGGGAGCCGTTGCCGAAGAAGGGAATCCCCCGCAGATCCGCCTCCCGGCGTCCGGCGAAGATCAGCCCGTAATTGTCCCAGCAGGGATCGCTGGTCAGGATGGTCTTTCCCGCTTCAAGGAAGAGATCCGCCGTATAGGAAAGCCCGGCGGTAAGGCCCGGAATCACCACGGGCAGAGAAATGTGGCCGGTATTGACGGAAGGGTTTTTCTGAAGGACCAGATCCTTCCAGGCTTCCCGGGCCTGTTCCAGCCCTGCGGTCGGAGCGTAGGCCACGGCCGCCTCCGCTCCGAGGGAAGGCATGCTTTCGGCAATGGCGGAGAGAATCATCGGCTGGCCGCCGCTATAGGCCATGCCTATGGTGGCATTGGCTTTATGGGCGGCTTTTTTTGCTTCTGCAGATTGGGCAATGATACCATTGGGAAAGTACAGACGCCGGCCCAGCTGGGACAGGAGCCGCCCCGCGACGGTTCCTTCAAGCACAAGGTTGAGTTCACTTGCAGGACTGTTCATCATGCCACTATGTCATGAGAATAGGCCCCTGTGTCAATGCCATGGGATTCCGCCTTCGGACTGAAATATTGCTATCCGTCCCCCTTCGGGGTTAGAATAAAGTCATGGGTGAAAACAGTGGGGATACCCGCCTGGGCAGATGCCTTGGGTTTTTAAATGCCGCCCGGCAGGAACTGGCCAAACGCATTGTCGGTCAGGGAGAGATGATAGACGGCCTCCTTATGGCCCTTATCGCCGGCGGCCATGTGCTGCTGGAAGGGGTGCCGGGACTGGCGAAGACCCTGGCCATAAAGAGCCTGGCGGACATTACGGGACTGGCGTTTAAGCGGATTCAGTTTACCCCGGATCTGCTTCCGGCGGATCTTACCGGAACCCTGATCTGGGAACAATCTTCGGGGACCTTTTCGGTACGCCGGGGACCGGTGTTCGCCAATGTGATCCTGGCGGATGAGATCAACCGTGCGCCGGCCAAGGTCCAGTCCGCCCTGCTTGAGGCCATGGAAGAACGGCAGGTTACCATCGGCGAAAAAAGCTATTCCCTGCCGGAGCCTTTTTTTGTGCTGGCCACCCAGAACCCGATTGAACATGAGGGAACCTATGCGCTGCCCGAGGCGGAGCTGGATCGCTTTCTCCTCAAACTGCTGATCCGTTATCCCAGCCACGAGGAGGAGATCCGGGTCCTGGACTTTTCCGCCCCTATTTCCAGGGGACGGCAGGCCCTCAGGCCCCTGGGGACGGTTCTGCCCGCAGAGACCCTGGGGGAACTCCGGGCCGCTGCGGATGCGGTGAGGATCGACGAGCGGATCACCCGGTACATTGTTTCGGTGGCGGCCGCCACCAGGCCCGTCTCCGGGGACGCCGCCGTAAAAGAGGGGGTTTACCGGTACATTTCCTTCGGCGCTTCGCCCCGGGCTTCTATCGCCCTGCACCGCTGCAGCCGTATTGCCGCGCTCTTTGCGGGCCGTTCCTTTGTAAGCCCCGAGGATGTAAAGGCAGTAACCCTTCCGGTTTTGCGGCACCGGATTGTTCTTTCCTATGAGGCGGAGGCGGACGGCCTGGACCCGGACGGGGTTATCTCCAGGATTCTGGCCTTTGTTCCGGTACCCTAGGGGCGTATCCACGGATGGTCTGTCCAAAGGACATGACCATACAGAGGGGAACCTCCGAAAGCCCCGGCCGGGTTTCCGGAAGTTCCCATAAAAAGTTTCGGACCCCCAATCCGTTCAAAGTTATGGGAAAACATGGACAGGCATGAACTTCTGCAAAAAATTACCACCTTTCCCCTGATTGCTTCGGGGCTGGCGGAGGATCTGCTCTCGGGGGATTTCCGTTCTGTTTTTAAGGGCCAGGGTATTGAGTTTGATGAGGTCAGGCATTATGAGCTTGGCGATGATGTACGCTCCATTGACTGGAATGTAAGCGCCCGTTTTGGAACTCCCTATGTAAAGATGTACCGGGAAGAGCGGGAATTGACGGTCTGCATTGTACTGGACGGCTCCGCTTCCATGCACACCGGGGGCGGCGGAGCTTTGAGCCGTTACGAACAGGGGGTACTTGCCGCCGCCCTGATCGCCTTTTCCGCGGAAAGTTCGGGCCAGCGGGTGGGGGCGGTTTTCTTTGATCGGGAGCTGGGTACGATCTTTTCACCCCGGAAGGGACGGGCCCATATTATGGCGGTAATAAGCGCCGCCCTGCAGGGGGAGGCCCGGGGAAGGGGAAGCGGCCTTGGGGCGGCCCTCAGGGGGACGGGGAGGCTGCTCAAGCGCCGGAGCCTGGTAACGGTTATTTCGGATTTTCTCTGCCTTAACTGGGAGGAGGAGCTGGGGGATCTTTCCCGCCGCCACGATGTGATCGCCCTGCGGGTCTCCTCCCCCCTGGATCTTGCAATCCCCGGCGCGGGGCTTATCGCCATGGAGGACCCGGAAACGGGGCTGCGCCTCCACGTTCCTGCAGCTTTCCCGTCCTTTCAAAAGGCGTGGGCCGAGTGGCATGAGGAACGGGCCAATTACTGGAAGGCCGCCTGCCGCCGTTGCGGCGTTGCGGCGGCGGAACTTTCCACCGCCGCGGATGCGCCGGCGGTCCTGAAGCGCTTCTTCGGCGGACGGAGCCGTCTATGAGGCGGTCCTTCCTCCTCTTCTGTCTGAGCTGCCTTTTTGTCTCCGCCGCCGCCCAGGAAGTTTCGGAGCCGCCGGTCCCGGCAGAGTCCCGGTCTCCCGCAGAGCCATACATGATCCCCCAGACCATCTTTGTAGGAGACCTGGGCCGGCTGGTATGCCCGTTGAAAGATGCCGTCCCACCGGGAAAGAATATTGTCCTCGACATGCCCGGAGATCTTCCCAAGGCAAAGGATCTGATCGTTACCCGGGTGGAGTTGGACCGCCAGGGAGGGGACGCCAGGCTGCTCATTGATTTTCAGGCCTTTGCGCCGGGGCTTATACCCCTGCCTCCGGTAGAAATCGCCTCCCGCAATTTTACGGGGCTTGAGGTAAGGGTTACGTCCATACTGGAATCCGATGAAGATCTGGTTCTGTCTCCCCCCGCCTCCCCGTTGGCGGTTCCCGGTACGGTCCTGGTCATTTACGGCGCCGTCTTTGCCGTCATAGCCGTCATCCTGGGGGCAGTTTTTGGCGGGTTCTGGTACAGAAATCACCTGGATTATTTTCGGACCCGCGGCCTGCGCCGGCGGGCGCTGCGGAATATGTGGAGGACACTCCGGCGGGTCCGTTCTGCCCTGGGGAAGAATAAAACCGGAGAAGGCGAGGCCCTGACCCTGGTATCTTTGGAGTTTAGGAATTTTTTAAGCTGCTTTTCAGGGATGAACTGCCGGGCCATGGTTCCCGGAGAATTTCTGAGGCTGTCTTCTCTGTTTCCGCCGGAGGAGGAAACGGCCCTGTCCGGTACGGGCGGCTTTCTCCGGGATCTTTTCCGGCGCTGCGACACCCTCCGTTTCAGCGGCGGCGTCATCGATCGCGGGACGATCCTCGGTATTATGGAGGATATCAGGAACTTTGTATCCGTCCTGGAAAAAGCCGAAAAACAAAGGACCCTTTCCGCTTCCGCCGGGATTACCGGAGGGTCCCCTGGGGGCGCCGTGTATTCCGCCGGGGAACGGTTTTCCCGCGGCGGCGGAGGACTTCGATGAGTCTCGGTTTTGAACGGCCCCTGCTGATCCTTCTGGCGGCGCTGACGGGGCTCCTTATCCTGGGAATCAACCGGTTTGTAAAAGATCCCTTCGCCCTGAAAATACCCCTGGGCCCCCCCGGAGGAAGTCCCTTTGTTCCTCCCTTCAAGGTTGAACTTCTTATCAAACTGATTTTTATCATGGAACTGGCTGGGACTCTGTTTCTCTTTATCGCCGCCTCCGGCCCTTACCTGGTCAGCTCCGAAACGGTATGGCTTAACCGGGGGGCGGACGTACTTTTTGTGGTGGACGTAAGCCCCAGCATGGCGGGACTTGATATGGACGGCCTAAACCGTTTTGACGCCGCCAGAAACCTGGTCGCCGCCTTTGCCCGGGAACGGCCCTCCGACGCCGTGGGACTGGCGGCGGCGGGGGACAGCGCAGCCCTTCTGATTCCCCCCACGGTGGACAGGGGCGCCCTCGATTCCCGGCTCCAGAGCCTGCGTATCGCCGAGCTGGGAGACGGCACCGCCCTGGGGCTCGGTCTTTCGGTGGCGGCCCTGCATCTGCGGAAATCCTCCGCCCCCAGAAAGGTGGTGGTCCTGATCACCGACGGGGAGAATAATGCGGGACCGGTACATCCCGAAACCGCCGCCTCGGTTCTGCGGGATGAGGGGATTTCCCTCTGGGTAATCGGCGTAGGCAGCAGCGGGGAAGTTCCCATCGATTATATAGACCCCCATACCAGGATGCGCCGGACCGGTTCTTTCTATTCCCGCTTTGATCCGGAGAACCTCAAGGCCATAGCCCGGAGGGCCGGAGGAACCTACCTGCCGGCGCCCTCCGCCCAGGCCTTTGCCGCAGCCTTTTCCCAGCTCCACGAAGGGGAAATGATCATCCGCCGTTCCGGGCTTTTAACCAAAACCCGTTCCGTTCACCGGCCCTTCATCATCGCCGCCCTGATCCTCCTCTGCCTTGCCCGTTTTATCCGCCGCTATATCCTGGGGGCGCTGTTATGAAGGGTATAGGTTTTGACAATCCCCGGTTTCTCTTTGCCCTTTTTATTGCGATCCCCGCCTTCGGCATTGCTCTTTTCCATTATTACCGGCGCAGGAGCCTATTGGGCCTCCTGTCCCAATCCGCCCTGGCGGAGGGGGTCAGGGAGATCCGCCTCAGGTTTATTTGTTCGGTTTTCTTCTTTGTCCTCTTCTTATGTTTGATGATTACCGCCCTGGCGGGCCCCCGCTGGGGAACCAGGATTGTTCCGGAGATGCGCCGGGGAATTGACGTGGTGCTGGCCCTGGATCTGTCCCGCAGCATGGACGTACAGGACCTGCCTCTGTCCCCGGGCATCCCCGGCGGGGAGGGCCTGTCCCGGATACGCCGGGGGGCGGCGGTGGCCCGGGAGTTGGTAGGTGCTTCGCCGGGGATACGCTTCGGCGTTGCCATAGGCAAGGGAAGCGGCGTTCTTGCGGTTCCCCTTACCGGCGATACCGAAGCGGTGATCAACTTTCTCGATGCGCTGTCCAGCTCCGCCGTTACCGGCAGGGGGACCAATCTGGAGAAGCTTCTGGACGCCGCCTGTTCGGCCTTTCAAAATACGCTGCCGACCCGCCGGGAAATTATTCTCTTCTCCGACGGAGAACTCTTGTCGGGCTCCCTCAACGCCGCCCTGGACCGGGCCAAGACGGCGGATATCAAGGTAATTGCCCTGGGACTTGGTTCCGAAGAGGGGGGGCCGGTCCCTGTGGACGGGGACATTCTTCAGGACGGGACCGGCGCTCCGGTGTTCAGCCGCCTGCGGGCCGGGACCCTGCGCAGCGCCGCGGAACGGACCGGCGGTTTCTATGTGGACGGCAGCAGGAGCGACGCCGGATCGATCCTGATAAATCATCTTGCGTCCATCGACGCCGCCGGGACCGCCCGGGGTTACCGGCGGGAGCCCCGGCCCCGGTGGCATCTCTTTGTTATCGCCGGTCTTGCCGCCCTGGGGACGGCAAAATTTTTGGAGAAAGGATATGGCCGGAAAAGGTAAATTATGGGGCCTCCTCTGGGGGTTTTCCCTGCTGGGAGGCTGTTCCCGTTTTGCCGGGCCGCTTCTCGTTATGGAGGGAAATTTTTTCCATTCCCGGGGTCTCTACACCAGGGCCATCGCCTCCTATACGGAATCGCTCCGCTTTCCCCAGGCCCTACCCTATGGGGAATACGGCCTGGCCCTGGTGTACCTCTCTCTTGACGAAGGAAACGCCGCCCGGGAACGTTTTGCTGCGGCGGAGGAAGCCCTCAGGTTGCTGCCCCTGGAGGGCCACCGGGAACTGATGTACCGGATCCGCTACAATAACGGGGTAATCCGCTTTGAGAAGGGAGACTATGCCGGGGCGGCGGAACAGTTCAGGGGCGCCCTGGAACTTGACGGCAGCCGCCTTGAGGCGAAACGGAACCTGGAATTAAGCCTTCTCTCCCTGGTCAGGGCCGGCGTAGAGGCGGAAGCGCCGGTGAAGATCTCCGGGGGCGGGAAACATGAAACCCTCTTTGAATATATCCGCGAAAAGGAGCAGGATCAATGGAAAAGCCGGGAATGGACCGAGGCGGATTCTTCGTTAGGCCCGGATTACTAGGTCTGCTCCTGCTCTATTCCCTTTCCCTGTACGGAAAGGAACTTTCGGTGCTGGTATGGACCTCTCCCGAAAATCCCGTCCGCGGTTCCCCCTGGACGGTTTCTATCCTGGTGGCCCATCCGGTCCCGTCGGAGGTTGCGGTCCGCCCCCCGGAACTGCCCCCGGCGCTTACCTTGGAACGGGTCCGTACCGAGCCCCGCCTTGCCCGGTGGGCTTCCAATGAACGGTGGACTGCGGTGGAGTTTTCCTTTATTCCACACAGGGCCGGAGAATTTCTCCTCAATGCCTTTGAAATTAGTACCCCCGGCAACAGGGCCCGTACATCGCCCCTGGTTTTCCGGGTCCGCCGGGAGGACGGGATTGACCGGGAGTACAGGCCCCGGCTGCAGTGGGAATTGCTGTCCCCGCCGGAGCCCCTTCGGGAAGGGATGGAATTTCGGACGGGGGAGGCCGCCGAGCTGGCTCTGGTCCTTTCCGATTGGGACCCCCGGCTGTCCCGGCCCGGCGGTTTTTCCTTTAGCCTGGCGGCAATGGAACAGGCGGTACTTGAAGAACTGCCGGTCTCCGCCCCGGAAGCGGAACGGGGGATCGTTTCCCGCCTCAGGATTATTCCCCTGGAGGAGACGGATCTTTCCCTGACTTTTCCCCATGTCCACTACAGCGGCGTTAACCTGGAAATTCCCGGCATCCGTATCCTGATAACGCCGGATAAAGCAGAGACGGAAACGGGTTTATCCGGCGCTGCCGGCGGCGGGGCGGCGGATCTTTCCTCCGGGGCCGTCCCCGAAGCGGTGGTTTCGGCGGCGGTTTCCGGCGGGACCGCCGGAGCCTTTCCCGAAAGGCCGCCGCCCCTTTTGTTCCGGGGCGCATACCGCCGCAATGCCGGAGCGGCCCGGGCCCTGTGGGATCAGGGCCGCCGTCCCGAAGCCCTGGCGCTGCTCCGTAAAAACGAAGGGGATCGTCTTGCCGGTTTTACCCTGGCGCCTCTCCGCCAGGAGGCGGAACAGGTTCTGGGCATAGCGGACACGGAGGACGAAAAACGGCGGCCCCCGGTACGCTTTCTCCTGGTAATCATTGCCGCATCGATCCCCCCGGGTATTCTGGGAATAACATATCTGAAAAAACGGGTAACCTCCGGCCGTTCCTGGTGTTATAAATGCATACTGGCGGTATCGGCGCTGATCCTCTGTGCGGGACTGGCGGGCCTTGCGGACAGGTTTCTGGACCGGGCTCCCAGGGCGGTTCTGCGGTCCTGTACGGCGTACCGGGTGCCCGATGTCCTGGGAACGGAGGAGTTCCGTTTTCCCGAGGGACTGCCCGCCGTGGTACGGGCCGAGGCGGATTCTTGGGTCTATGTGGAATCTGCAGAGGGAAATGCCGGATGGGTGCTTAGGGAAAATCTGGTGTACTATTAGGCTCTTGTCTTTTAAGCCGCCGGGGGTGATGAACGTTTATCATGGACTTTGGATCTATTCTGGACGAATGGGACAGGCGGACGGCGGGGTCCTTCGCGGAAAAAACGGATTCCACGGCTCCGCCGGAACCTTCCCCCGGAACGGGGCGGGCTGTAGAACCGCCGTTTCAAAGAGGGGGCGTTTACGACAAGGATGCCGGAACAGAAGATTCGGTCTCCGCCGCAGACCCCAAGATCTGCGCCGCGGAGCGCCGCCGCCGGCTGCTCAGAAAGAAACCCGATGCGGTGCTGGATCTCCACAATCTTACCAAAGATGAAGCCTGGATCGTCATGGACGGCTTTTTCCGCAATGCCCGGAGCCAGCGTCTTGAAAAGCTGCTCATCATCCATGGAAAGGGAAACCACTCCGAGGGTGAGGCGGTTTTGAAGCGGGCCTCCAGGGAATTTATCGAACGCTGTCCCTTTGCGGGAGAAAGCGGACACGGCGGCGCCCGGGATGGAGGAACGGGAAGCACCTGGGTTTTGCTGAAGGACTGAAGTTTTCCTGCGGATTAAGCTGCCGCGGGCGGGATGCCGGGACTTTACCGTTCCCGGTATATAATCCGGCCCCGGCTTAAATCGTAGGGGGAAAGGGCAATCCGCACCCGGTCTCCGGGGACTATGCGGATATAATGCTTGCGCATCTTGCCGGAAAGATGGGCTAGTATAAGGTGGCCGTTCTGGTTGTCAAGCTCAACCCTGAACATGGTATTGGGGAGAGCTTCTCTGACGACTCCTTCAACTTCGATAGCTTCTTCTTTAGCCACTGTAACTCCTTGGTTTACGTTCGTCCCTTTGCGGACATTTCTATTATAGAAAAGGGAAGGGCTTTGTCAACCAAGGGGTTAAGAGCGGATTCTGTTTCCGGAGGCCGTTCTTCAGGGGGTTTCAATATCCCTGAAGTACCGCACGGTGCCGACCTTTAATTCATCGGTGGCCGCTTCGTCGCAGACAATGATCGCCCGGGGGTGGGTCTGCAGGCAGGAGGCGGTCCACATGTGGTTGATCCCGTTTTCGACGGCGGCCTGGAGCGCCCGGGCTTTGGCATGGCCGGTTACCAGGATAAGCGCCTCCCGGGCGTCCATGATGGTTCCCACCCCCACGGTAAGGGCCGTGGCGGGCACCGCTTCGGGATCTCCCCCGAAGAACCGGGCGTTGGCAATCCGGGTGTTCCGGGTAAGGGTCTTTACCCTGGTCCGGGAATGGAGGGAAGATCCCGGTTCGTTAAAGGCAATGTGGCCGTCGGCGCCCATTCCGCCGAGGAACAGTTCTATCCCCCCAAACGAGACGATGCGATTCTCGTAGGCCCTGCATTCGGCTTCCAGATCTCCGGCCATGCCGTCCAGGATATGAACGTTCTTTTTATCGATGTCCACATGGCTGAAAAAGTTATTCCACATAAACGAGTGGTAGCTCTGGGGATGTTCCGCGCCGAGGCCCACATATTCATCCATATTGAAGGTAACCACCTGGGAAAATGAGATCTGCCGGTCCTTCCACAGCCGTATAAGTTCCCCGTAGATTCCCAGGGGGCTTGATCCTGTGGGCAGCCCAAGGACAAAGGGCCTGTCCGGGGCGGGGTTAAATTTGTTGATCCGGTTTGCAATATACCGGGCCGTCCAGGTACAGGCCTTTTCATAATCCTTATGAATGATAAGACGCATACAACCTTCCTCATAAAAAAATAGAGTTGTCCGGAAACTTCAGCTTCTGTCGAACCAAGGTTCGCCAACAATCACTTAAAAACTTGAGGCCGCTTTTTCAAAATTGAGCCGTTTGAAAGGGCCTCAAAGCGCATTGAATTTAATCTCCCCCCCCGCAAGGACGATCCGCACCTTAAAATCGCGGTCAAACACCGTCAGATCCGCATCGCTGCCGGGGATGATAGTTCCCTTGCGGGTATAACGCATCACCTGGGCGGGATTGGAGGAAGCGGCCTTTACCGCATCTTCCAGGCTGAAGCCGAAGGACACCAGATTTTTAACCCCCCGGATCATGGTAAGGCCGGAACCGGCAATAACATCGTCTATTTTACGGTGAAAAAGTCCGCCGTGAAAAACCACCTCTTCCTGATTGGCAAAGAAGGGTCCTTTCTCCTGCTCCGTCGGTTTAAGGCCGTCGGTGATCAGCACAATCTTGTCGATGGACTTATCCCTAAGGAGCAGCTTAAAGAGGCCGGGGTGTACATGACGGCCGTCGGCGATAATTTCGCAGGACATTTCCGGGTGAGTAAGGATTGCGCCCACCGCATTGGGGTTCCGGTGATCCAGCCTGCTCATGGCGTTGAAGAGGTGGGTACTGTGGAGTATCCCGGCCTGCATTCCCTCTACCATGTTTTCGTACTTTGCGTCGGTATGTCCCGCTTGGAGGACGATCCCCTTCTTGATACAGTACAGGGCCAGTTCCCGCATGCCCTTTAGTTCCGGGGCTACGGTCATGTTTACAATGCGCCCCTCCGCGGCCTGCCAGAGCTGTTCCATCAGCGAAATGTCCACGGCCCTTACGGTTCCGGGCTTCTGTACCCCCAGTCGTTCCGGGGAGATGAAGGGGCCCTCCAGGTGCAGCCCCATGATCCGGGCGCCCTCTTCGCTGCCCATGGCGGCGGCGACATTGGTCACCGCCCTGAGCATCTCCTCCGGCTCCGAAGGGTAGAGGGTCGGATTAAATGCGGTTACCCCGCAGCGGCAGAGGAGCCGGGACATCTCCAGAACCGAACCGGTGGAGGCGTCGTCGGTCCCATAGCCGCCGAAACCGTGAATGTGGGTATCAATAAAACCGGGAGCTATGAAGGCCCCTTCGACATCGATAATCTTGACGCCCGGATCGAAGTGTTTCTGTTCAAAACGTTTTTTTGAAAAAACATCGGCTACCTTGCCTTCTTCGACAAGGACGGCGCAGTTTTCCATGGAGGCAAAACCGGTCATCACCGTACCATTGTGCAGGCAAAGGGAAATCGTATTACCCATCAATTCTAATATAATACACCGGAGGCCCATAAAAAAGGGACTGCCGGAAACAGTCCCTTTTTATGCTGAAATTGTGAAACTTCAATTGCCGTCCGGCCAAAGGCCCGCCGGCAGCCGCTTAAAAGAAATTACGGCTTGTAAAGCTGCCGCGCGTTCTCAATGGTGATCATCTGGGACTTAACTTCGTACTGCTTTTCGGGCCTGAAGGCAGGATCGCTTATCATCTTGTAGCCAATCTCCACCGCTTTTTCGGTGCAGGGAGGATAGATGAAGGTGGCGGCCAGGACGCCGTCGATTACCTTCTTGATTCCGCCGGCTTCGCCGTTAAGGCCGTCCACGCCGATGAAGATCATCTCCTTCTCCCGGCCCAGTTCCTGGGCGGCCAGGTAGGCGCCTATGGCCATGGGATCGTTATGGCCGTAGAGCACGTCGATCTGGGGCTGGACGCGGAGAATTTCGGTCATCCGGTCCCGGGCGTCGGACTGAAGCCATTT
>JAISPH010000244.1 GCA_031275035.1 Treponema sp. | reverse complement strand
TCCCGGTCAAAGCCGTGCATAAAAACGACGGGGCTTTCCATAAGACACTCCTGTTTACATCCACTATACCAGGGAAGCCGCCCCCGGACAATGGCAGACTTTGTCCGGTAACCATCCGGGTTATCGAATAAGTCTCCCAAAAGACGTGGATTTCTTAATGAAATTCACGTCTTTTTTGGTTTTAGGCGGTTGCCGGAGAACCTTGGTTCGGCGGGAAATAAAGTTTCTGAACGGCGCCGTTCGAAGGTCTGATTTAATCAGCCCCTCGGGCCGGCAATTAGAAAAATGATTCATGCGCCTCTATACAGCGGCGTGGAATTGTACCCCGCCGGACCTTTGGTCTGCGCTCCGCGGAAACTCATTGTCAATCTTTATAAAATAAGATATACTGCCCGTATATAACATTTCAATAGCTATCCAAAAACCAAGGAGAAAAGGCATGAAAGAAAGTTCCGGCGCCGAAAAAGACGGCGCAGCAAAAAAGACGGTCGCTAAGACCGCGGTAAAAAAACCTGCCAAAACTGCGGTAAAAGCAAAGAAACCGGGAAGACCCGCCGGGACAAAAAACGCCAAAGCTGCGGCCGGAAAACCGGCGGCGGCGAAAAAAACCGCCGGGACGGCAAAGGCCCCGGCTTCCAAACCGAAGACCCCCAAGGCGTCCCGGACAAAGACGGCGGGAACAAAAAAAGCCGGAACCGCCAAAACTGCGGTAAAGGCAAAGAAACCGGGAAGGCCCGCCGGGACAAAAAACGCCAAAACCACGGCCAGGAAACCGGCGGCGGCAAAGAAGCCCGCCAAAACTGCGGCGGAGAAGCCGGCCAGGGCGGCAAAGAAAACCGCCAAAGCCGCGACGGAGAAGCCGGCCAGGGCGGCAAAGAAACCGGGAAAACCCGGCAGACCCCTAAAGGCATCCGCGCCTGTACAGGCGGAGGCTGGAAGACCCCTCGCCCTCAGCTACTGTTCCTGTCCCAGTACGGAACTTAAATTCAGCCGTATCACCGCGGCCCTTTCCCGGGAAAACATTCTCTATGTATTGGAGGATACCCGGACGCTTTCGTCCTGGAATATCAGCAGTCCCCGGGAAATAAAGAAACTTGGAGAGATAAGCCTGGAACGGACCCCCTTCAAAATGAAGCTCTTCGGCAATACGCTCTATGTACTCAGAAAACCTCATTGGCTCAATTTCAAGCGTTCCTACTATATTGACGTTATCGATGTTTCAAATCCCGCGTCCCTTATCATCAAGAATCAGATAAAGCTTGACTTTACGGTCAGTTCCCTCTGCGCCGATAAGGACGAAAACCTCCTGGTAACCGGAGAGGAAGGCATTTACTGGATAAAGGCCGGTTCCCCTTCCCTGGCTTATGCCTTTGGCGAAGAACTCCGCCTGGGAAGCGGCCATGTGGACATCGCCGTTCAGGGTTCCTGCTGCTTTGCCGCCGGGGATCATGAAGTGGGGTTGTACATCTTCACTATGCTCAGCGGAGGAAAGCTTTCTCTGTTGAAACATCTGCCCACCCCGGGTTATCTGTTCACCGAAGCGCCCATTCATTTTTATAAGGGAGGCAGATTCGTCCTGTTTGTACGGGATGAAACTCTTGTCATGGCGGACGTTAAGGAACCGGATAAGGCCAAAGTGCTGGAGACCGTCAAGATACCGGGCTTAAAACTCTGCGGACAGATCGTTTCCTCCGGGAACGAAGCCTGGCTCTTCGGCCTGTCCCGGACCGCCCCGGATGAAAATATCCTGGCGGTGGTAGACCTTAAAGAAACGGGACCGGCGCTGAAAACAAAGATCAACCTTGCCGGATATGGACACGGAGCCGCCAACGACGATGTAAAGGCCCTGTTCCGGCAGGATAATTATCTCTTTGTGTTTACCTTCAACAGGGGCCTCGGACTCTTCGAAATACGGTAACCCAATTCCCTGCGCCCCGGCGGCGCAGGGCGCCTGCGGATTGCGCCTTTTCATCAAAACCGGTACACTGCACTTACACGCCAGGATGGCTCAGTTGGCAGAGCGGCGCACTCGTAATGCGCAGGTCCCGGGTTCGATTCCCGGTCCTGGCTAAAGAGGCATTATTATCCGGTAAAGGCCGGGAATCGAAGGGCGCGAAAGCGCAAAGCGGAAGGCGCACAAGGATGTGCGCCGCCAGTGAGCGCCCCGGCCCGGCGGCCTGAGACAGGACGTCGATGGCCGAAGGGCGATTCCCGGTCCTGGCTAAAGAGGTATCCATTACCCGGTAAAGGCCGGGAAACGGTCCGCAGGGATCTATGGCGCAACGCGGGTTTCCGGGTCCCGGTTTTAACGTTTACTAAATTGGAAACGCCGCCGGGCGCCGGCCTGGCCGTATTTCTTCCGTTCTACCATCCGGGAGTCCCGGGTAAGGAAGCCGTTGTTCCTGAGGCTGGTATAGTTGGTCTGGTCTACCTGACAGAGAGCCCGGGCAAGGCCATGGCGGCAGGCGCCGGCCTGGCCGTTTATGCCGCCGCCATAGACATTTATCAATACATCAAATTTATTTTCAGCGGCGGTTACCATCAGGGGCTGACGCACCATCAGGACATGTTCACTCAAAGAAAAGTACTGGTTCAATTCCCTGCCATTGACGGTTATCCTGCCGGTTCCGTCCCGGACATATACCCTGGCCACTGAGGTCTTCCGCCTGCCGGTTCCGATACCAAGATTCTTCATCCTATTCCACCTTATAACTCAATAACCTGGGGATTCTGGGCCGCATGGGGATGCTCCTGCCCCGCATATACTTTAACGTTCTTTAACAGTTTCCGGCCAAGGGGACCCTTGGGAAGCATACCTTTAATAGCCAGCTCCAGGGGGGAAACGGGATGCCGTTCAATCAGCTTTTCAAAGGTATGGGTTTTAAGCCCCCCCACATAGCCGCTGTGGTGATGATAGAGCTTCTGCTGGGCTTTGCGGCCGGAGACCGCCACCTTACCGGCGTTTACCACCACCACATAATCCCCTATTTCCTGGTGGGGGGCAAAAATCACTTTTTCCTTGCCCCGGACAATGGAAGCGGCCTTTGCCGCTACCCGGCCCAGGATCTTGTCCTTGGCGTCAATGATAAACCATTTCCGTTCCGCCCCGGCGGGCTTAATAAATACCGTATTCATACTGACCTTCAATTAAAATAGTAAAATAGACTGCCGCTCAAGACGCCGTACAGACGGCTCCTTGCAGTACATCCTCTGTTAAAACCCAAAACCAGAAATAGAATAGCCTTATCCGGAAACCGGCGGGGCTTTCAAACAAATCCGCCATCATAATGCCACAGGGCGGGCGAAAATGTCAATACGGCGCGGGGACAGGCCCGGTCCGGCGGGCCTAGCGCCGCCGGTATTTCCGAATCACCATGACCCCAAAGGCGGCTATAAAAAAAACCGTGGGCAGGTTCGGCAGCACAATTGACACCAGAGGAACCGAATCGATAACGATAAGGCGTTTTCCGATAAGGCCGAACAGATCCAGGATTGAATAAACCGTCTCGATATAGGCGGCGATGATCCCGATAACCACGAGCATCCACGCCACATCCCTGGTTTTTGACCAGAGCATGATCGCTAAAAAGGCGGCCACCGCCCCCAGGATGAGCCGGCTTGCAATGTAGATCAGTTCCCCCGTATTCATGGTCCCAGTATTGCCCATCCGGGGTCAAAAAAGCAAGGCCGCCAGCCGGGCCTCCTCCCCGGGGGAAAGAAACCCCGGCAGTATAGCCGGGAGATTCCGGGCCGGGGGAAGGAGAAAGCCCCCTTCCAGGAAACGGCGGAACAGCTCCCCGTAGGCGGCGTTACCGGAGGCCTCCCCATGGACAAGGTAGATTCCCCGCCGCCGCCAGGGGCTCTTTTGAAGGACCCGGTTTATTCTGGTATAGGAGACCCCCCGGAACGGAACCGCCGCCAGCAGATCGTACAGCGCCCGGGCCGCCGCCGCCAGATATACCGGAGAAATGACATCCGAGGGAGGAAAATCCGCATCCCGGATACGGGCGCTGTCCAGCGCCAGTATCCGGGGCGCCCCGGTCCAGGGCAGGGGCAGCGCCAGAACCAGGAGGGGGACCGCGGGAACCGCCAGGACGACGCCGGCCCCCGGAGCCATGATCCCGCCCGGAACGGCGGCTTTTCCGGCGGCCGGAGCGGCTTTTGCAGCCAAAGAAGCCTTTCCCGGAAGATCCAGGAAGGGCCGCCAGAGGGAGAGGAACCCCGGCTTCCAGGACGGCAGGGCCGGATCGGGGATAGACGCCGGGGGGGCCGCGGAAACGGAGGCGCCGCCGGAAACGGAAACGCCCGCGGCAAGGGCCCGGAGCAGGGAGGCCTCGCCGTCATAGAGCCGGAACGTTCTGCCGGGAAAAAGTTCCCGCAAAGCTCTGAGGAGCCGCCCCTCCAGACGGCCCGGCAGGGGGGCAAAGAGGCCCCGGCCGGCGGTATTCTTAAAGGCCCGAAGCAGTCCCGGCGGGGTATGGCCCAAAAGGGCGGCTCCGCCGTACTGCCAAAGATCCACCAGCCGCCGGCCGTCTTCGGTATAGAGCCGGAAATCCCGGGCCCGTCTTATAGGGGGCAGCAGCTTCAAAAGCCGGTCCTCAACCATCATTTTCCACCTTCATAAATTTGGCGCTCTGAACCAGGCTGAGAAAACGAAGCTCCCTGCCGGTCTCAAAACGGACCTGGATAACCGGTCCTTCATCGCTTTCCCGGATCCCTGCGACCGCCCCGTAGCCATAATCATCATGAAAGACCCTGTTCCCCAGCTGCCAGCGGCCGTCCGAAGACGCCTGTAGCCCGGCCCGCCGGGACGTTTTGGGGCCGGTTTCTTTCCCGCCGCGCCGGAATTGGACAAAACCGGGGGGGGCGTTCCCCACCACCCGGAACGCCGCGGGGTCCGCCTCCCGGAGAAAGAGGGAGGGTTCCGCGGGCCTGACGCTGCCGAAGGCCCGGCGCATGGCGCAGGAGGTCAGGTAGAGCTCGTCCATGGCCCGGGTAGCCCCCACATAGAAAAGGCGGCGCTCCTCCTCAAGATCATCATCCTTTTTATCCTCCCTGGGAAAGAGTCCCTGTTCAATGCCGGTCATAATGACCCGCCTGAATTCCAGGCCCTTGGTATTGTGCAGAGTGATAAGGGTAACCGAATCCCCGTCCCCCGTATCCTCTTCCATGGTCCGGTCCAGTTCAATATGTTCCAGGAATTCCAGAAGCCCCTCTTCGCTGGCGGGATACACGCTTGCCGCATTGGCCAGTTCCTGGAGATTGCCGGTGCGCTGATTTCCGTCGATATCATCACGGGCCAGGTGATAACCGGCGATTCCTGCGGCGTTTATCAGATGGACCAGACAGACCGAAAGCCCCTCCTCCGCCCGGAGTTCCCCCCCGGTTTTTGGGGGCTTCCGCCTTTTGCCGCCCTTCGCCGCCCCGGTCCCCTCCGTGTCAAGGAAGGTCCGGCCCTGCTCTATGGTCCCGAGAAAATCCCGCAGTCCCGAGGCTGCCTTGGGGGGAAGCCGGGGCAGGAGCCGCCGGGCGGCGGCGGCAAGATCCCCCGGAACAAAACCGGAGGAAACCGGGGCTTCGTTAAACAGATCCCGGTCCGCTTCCCGGAGAGGCTCCAGGGGGGCTTCGGCCTCAATGACGATCCGGTCCGCCGTGGCGGCCCCCACGCCCCGGGCAGGCTTGTTCACCACCCGGCGGAAGGCCACTTCGTCCCGGGGATTTACCAGGAAGGAAAGCAGGGCCAGGGCGTCCTTTACCTCTTCCCGTTCATAAAACTTCAGGGAACCCACCACCCGGTAGGGGATATGCCGGCGAAGCAGTTCCGTTTCAAAGCCCAAGGACTGGGCGTTGGTCCTGTAAAGTATGGCCCAGTCGGCGTAGAGGGTCCGGTCCTTTCCGCCCCGGACCGAATTTTCAATCAGTTCCGCACAGAAGGCGGTCTCCGCGTCCTGATCCGGTAGAAAGGCCAGCACCGGGATCTTTCCCGCTCCCCGTTCGGCCCGCAGCGTTTTTCCCAGCCGCCCCCGGTTATGGTCCACCACCGAAGAGGCCGCCGCCAGAATGGGGGCCACGGACCGGTAATTCCGTTCCAGGCGGATAATATCGGCCCCGTCAAAACGGGAAGGAAATTCCAGGATGTTCCGCACCTCCGCTCCCCGGAAACGGTAGATGGACTGATCGTCGTCCCCCACCACGCAGAGGTAGGTCCCGCTGCTCCAGAGTTCTTTGAGCAGCTCAAACTGGGCGATGTTGGAATCCTGGTATTCGTCAACCAGAATTACCCTGAAACGGCGGCGGATCCGCTCCGCCAGCCCGCCGTCGGTCCGCAGCAGAACAGCGGGCTTCCTGATAAGATCGCCGAAATCCACATTGCCGATCTGGGTAAGCCGTTCCTCGTAACGCCGGTATATGATGCGGAAACTTCTCCGGTAATCGATACGATCCAGTTCGGGATCCTCGGGGGAGAGAAAGTAGTCCTTGGCCCGGGAGATGCACCGGGCGGTTTCTTTGATCTCCGCCCGGGAGGAATCCTCCATCAAGGTCGAGAGGAGAGACACCATGTCGTCGTCGTCGTATATCACAAAGCCCGGATTAAGCCCCGCCCGGGAACCGTAACGCCTGAGGAGCCATGCACCGAAGGAATGAAAGGTCCGCATCATGGCCGCCCCCGCCCGGCCGTCGATAAGCCGGGCCCGGTCCGCCATTTCCCGGGCCGCCTTGTTGGTAAAGGTAACCGCCAGGATGGACCGGGGGTCCAGCCCCTTTTCCCGGATCAGGTAGGCAATCTTGGTGGTGATCACCCGGGTCTTGCCGGAACCCGCCCCCGCCAGGATGAGCAGGGGGCGGCCCCAGTGGAGCACCGCCTCCCGCTGTTCAGGGTTGAGCATCTCCAGATAGGGAGGAACGGCGGCAGGGGATTCGGAACTCATAGGCTGATTATAGCGGGAAGGACCGGGAGAGGCAAAGCCGCCGGACGCCCGTATTTGCGCCGCCTCCACGATCCGCCCACCCCCTGCCCGGAAATAAAGCGAATGCGTGTTACATCCACCTCCCCGGCATATATACGTACTTCGTATATATCCTGCCACCCGCCCCGGCAAACTCCACCGCCATAATCCGTCCGCCCGCCTATAGACGTACTTCATATAATCGCCCCCATCCCGTCTATATACGCAGTTCGTATAATCGCCTCTATCCCTCAAATAAACGCACTACGTCTAATCGCCCCATCCCGTCTATAGACGTACTGCGTATATATCGCCACTTCCCGGCATATATACGCAGTTCGTATAATCGCCCCTCCCCGGCATATATATGTATTGCGTATATATCCCACCCTCCCCGGCGTATATACGCAGTTCGTATAAT
>JAISPH010000185.1 GCA_031275035.1 Treponema sp. | reverse complement strand
AAAGGGGCGCACGGGGGACGCCAAAAAGACGCACCGCGTTAAGCGGCGTTGAAAAGCAATGCGGCACGGTGGGAGCGCAAACAAACGCCTCGATATGCCACAAATGCGCGGCAGCTTTATCTGCCACAGCGTGCGTTACAATCAAACCCCATACGCCCCAGGAAACCGAATCCATATTACTGTTTACAATAACTCAAGCCTGTTTTACTCTCAGGGCTATACCAGACCAGTACCGGGCCTCCGCCGTCCTCGTCTTCTCATAGTCCATCTCTTTCAGCCGCAGGGAAAAAAACCGTTCGCTGCAGGCGTGTTCGTTGTTTTCCTCGCACCACTCCTGATACGCCTTGAACAGTTCCCGTATCCTGATGGTTGATCCCGGAACCCTGGCACAGCGCTCTTTCAGGAAATTCCCGATAACGTCCATCTCCCCCCGGTACTCGTCGGTGGCGTTGAGGATGACCACGGGAACCCGCAGCCCTTCCCGTTTCCAGCGCATGGCCCCCTCCAAAAGCCAGTTCAGTATCCCGCTTGCCTCAGACCGCAGTTTTTCTTCCAGATGTTTATCCTGCTTCTCCTCCTCAGTCCGGGTCGTAAAAGGTATCAGCTTGATACGCCGCCAAATTTCATAATGGTTCCTTTTATCACCGGTTTATGATTGGTAAGGAACATGATTTGTTCCGAAGTATCCCCGGTAAGCGCCCACCCCGCCACGTTCTGAAGAAACGTGATGGCGATAAATCACTTCCTATCGGCAAACAGACGCAGTCTGTATAAACTGTTTCCAGGCCGGGCACTCCGCCGCCGGGTCGTAGTCCACCCGGGCGATCTTGGTGATCATATCCTCCTGCCGGTGTTCCCGGAATTCCCCGGTGGTCACGTCGAGGGTCCCGTTCCGCACGTTGAGGAGCCAGGGGTTGGTGTCAAGGTCGTCGCTGGTGATATTGAGGGCTTTGATCCAGCTTGCGGCCTCCACAAAGGCTTTACGCTTCCTCACGCTTTCGCTGAGTATGGCGTACTTTTCGATCTCCATCCGGTCCCGGTAATCGGCGCTCTTGAGCAGGTCGTTGTAGATATTGCGGACCATCTCCAGTCCCTTTTCATGGATGAGGGCGCCGTCATCCATCTGCCAGTGGGTGTTTTCCCAGACCACCCATTTTTTCCAGGCCGCGTTGTACCGGATGTCCCTGCCGTGTTCCCGGAACAGCCGGGCCGCGGTAGTGGCGTCGGTGAACTGAATTGATTCCCGTATCAATTTCATGTTTTTATATAAAACACCCAGATTAAAGGGCGAATTCTTTGTTATCTCCCTTGTTCATGCATCCCAAAGGCCGATATACTTAAAGTTAAGGAGAACATTATGCCACAAACCCGGATTATGACTTTACATGAGAAACTTCAGATAGGGATGAAAAGCATTGAGCTAAAAAGGCAAGGCAAACTTGAAGAGGCCGACAAAATAAAGAAGCAGATACCACTACCGCCTTATCTGGCTAAATTTTACAAAGACCATCTTGGTCTAGACGCGCTTCTGCATAGTGGCTGGAACTTATCAGAAGCGGTGGCGGAATATGGATCTGACTGGCTTTCTCGGTAATCTTGTTTCCCATGCTGTTGATATAGATATTGGGCGAAAAGGGCTGGCACCGATGGTGAAGAACACGCCGGTCGTATCCATTACGAGGAAGGAATTTCCGGTTCTTTAACATCATTCCGGGAGGCGCAAGTCTCCGCCGATCCCCTGCGCCCAAAAACCGTATCCAGGGTTTCCCCCAAGATGCGTTTCACCTTGCCTGTATCTCCCATCGGACCCGGCTTGGCAATACCCTTCGTTCCCCCGGAATCAACATGATAGAAAAGGCCGTTCTGCAGCAACGGGCGGCTAATATGCGGACCGCCCAGAGAAGCTATATAGAGAAGCAAAAAACCGCATTGGCGATCATCCATTCCCTGGCATCATTAATGTTCATATAATACCATCAAGGCTTTCCCAGCGTTCACCATAGTATGAATTCCTTATTACCGTCTGGTATGGCGGCTCACTTCTCTCCGGAAAAAGTAATGCCCCGGATAAAATATCTCTGGAAAAAGAAAAAGATTAAAACACAGGGCAGGATAACTACGATACTGGCGGCCATAAGCAGATTGGTTTCCGTCACATAGAGCCCCACAAAAGATCGGAGCCCCAGGGTAAGGGTTTTTAATCTGTCGGAATTTATGTAGATAAGAGGCCCCATAAAATCGTTCCAGTGGCCCATAAAAGAAAATATCGCCACAGTGGTCAGTACAGGCTTGGAAAGGGGAAGATAGATTCTCAGCCAGATGATAAAGGCTGAACATCCGTCGATCCGGGCGGATTCTTCAAGATTGGCGGGCATACGCATAAAAAATTGCCGGGTAAGAAAAATATTAAACGTCGATATAAGCGGACCGGGAACAATTAAAGGATAAAGGGTATTTATCCATCCAATATTTTTGAACAAAATAAAATTTGGTATCATCGTAACGTGGCCCGGCAGCATCATTGTGGAAAGCAGAATCATAAACCAGATGTTTGAACCGGGGGCCCGGATTCGCGCGAAACCATAGCCCGTAAGAGAACTAAAAAAACAGGTCAGTACCATTGGAACAAGAGTAGTGATGAGAGTATTTTTGAAGTATATGGCGAAGGGAAAGGTTGTAAGGGCCCTGGCATAGTTGCCAAACTGTGGATCCCGTACCAAAAGGCTGATGCCTCCCTGGTAATACTCCTCCATGGATTTGAAAGATGTGGAGATCATCCACAAAAAAGGAAACAGAAAAGCGGCCGCGCCCGCGAGGAGGATAAGCCAGACGCCAAACCTTACATAGGGATTCCGGCGGGTCAGCCCGTTTGTCTTTTTCATAATCGGACCACCCGTGCGCCCCTTTCCCTGGTTTTTTGTTTTGTCCGAACTTCGTTCTCGTAAAAAACCCAGAGGCTGGAAGAACGGAATACCAGGGATGTAAGTACCAGAAGAATGACAAAAAGAATCCAGGCCAGGGCGCTGGCATATCCCATCTCAAAACGTTCAAACGCATAGCCGTAGAGATTTACAATGTAAAACATGCTGGCGCCATTTGGTCCGCCCTTGGTCATGACAAAAGCCTGGGTAAAAATTTGGAAAGAGCCTATAATACCCATAACCAGATTGAAAAAAATCATCGGGGTCATAAAGGGTATCGTAATATGGGTGAATTTTTTCCATGCTCCCGCGCCGTCTATAGAAGCGGCCTCGTAAAGTTCTGGCGGCACATCCTGTAACCCCGCGAGAAAAATGACCATGCCGCCGCCCAGTCCCCAGAGCCCCATGAAAACAAAAGAGGGTACTACCCAATTGGCATCCAGGAGCCATTTTTGCGGTTCCAGACGCAGGATTCGCAGCAGACTGTTTAGAAGACCAAAATTGTAATTAAAGATATACAGCCAGAGGGTGCTAAGAGCAACCCCGGAGACCAGCGAAGGCAGATAGTAAACGGTGCGGAACACGCGCATTCCCCATACTTTTTGATTTAAAAGAAGGGCAATGATAAAACTAAAGGCCAGGGATACGGGAACGTATAAAAACGAATAATAGGCAGTAACCTGTATGGATTTCCAGAACCATTTATCTTCGCCGGAAAAAGCGCGGATATAATTTGTAAGGCCGATAAATTGGGATTTTCCCATCATGTTCCAGCGGCTGAATGAAATAACGAAGGAATAAACCAGTGGAAAAAAGGTGAAAATAAAGAATCCTATAAGCCAGGGGGAAATGAACATATAAAATGTAAAGGTACTCCGGCGGATAATTTTCTTTTTTATAAGCCAGAGGCCCAGTAGAATGAGCGGCAACAGTACGGCGGTGACAATCAGAATTGGGGCAAGAAGCGTCACTGCGCCATTCGGCATAAACAATAACAGCAGGTTCTTGAGCTCTGCGTACATTGGCTGTTATTCCTTTGTAAACCGCATGGACTGAACTGTCCATGCGGCGGGCCTGGGTTTACTGCCGGGCGGCTTCGGCGAGGGCTGTCCGGACATCCCGGGCGGCATCGTCCAAAACGATACCGACATCCTCGGTACCGGCGGCGCCCAGGGGAGTACGTTGAAGCAAATGGCCAAAAAGGATACCGCCAATTTGACTACTGCCCTTAAAAGTGGGGGAAATACCCTGATCCTGCATGGCGTCAAAGAAAGCCTGGAGGTTTTTGTCGGGGTACTGCGCGATAAACGCGGCTTTCGATTCGGTGATAACCGGCAGGGAGGTTGTACTGGCGATAATGTCCTGCGCTTCTTTGGAGTTCGAGAAGAATTCAACAAACCGCAGGGCCGCTTCCGGATGCCGGGTAGTCGAAGATACGGCAATGCCGACAAGTTCCATTTCACCGCCGTTTCCCGGAGCAGGGGCTATATCCCAATCAAAACCCTTAACCTGGGCCATCAAGGGCAGGTAGAAGGCCCCAAAATCGCACTTAAAGGCTACTTTTTGGGAGATAAACCACTGCATGGCATCCTGCCCCTCCATTTCGATGGCGGGAGGCGCGAATTTGTACCGGGTGGTGGAATCTACGATGTACTGGGCGGCTTGTTTGCCCGTGGCATTGTTAAATATGGGAGTGCCGTCGGTACTCATCATGGCGCCGCCGAATTGGAATACCCACTGGCCAAACCAAAGCGGATCACTGGCGTAGATGCCCAGTTTCGTCGTAATTGTTTGGGCATCACTGGTGAATTGGTCAATAGAATAACGGTTTCCCGGAGCGGCTATACCGGCACGGGCAAGCAAATCTTTGTTATAAACAATGACCTTGGTGCTTACCCGTTTAGGCAGGGCGTACTGCTTCCCCTCATAGACCAGCCGTTCAAGAAACAGGCTGGAAGCGTATTTGCTCCGGTCAATTCTGGCGTTATCCAGAGGGGTCAGGGCCGGCAGGATGTTGGGGATCAGCCCCGTACCTGCCGCCATTACATCCGGGGCCTCGCTTCCGGCGATCATCAGCAGTATCTTGTCGGAATAGTTGCCGTCCACATGGATATACTCAACCTCTATATCCGGATTCAGTTCCATGAATTTGGCGACAATGGCTTCCTCGGTGGCCTTTTCATTGGCGTTACCCCAACAGGTGTATTGGATTTTCACCTTCTGCGCCGAGGTGGTCTGATTTTGGCTTCCCCTGGCAAAGAGCGGTAAAATTCCCGTAAGAAAGAACACGGCAAACAAGGCGAATAACATTCGTTTCATGTAGGTCCTCCATTGCCGTTTATGTTATACCCCTTGGATTTCAACTGTCAACATAAATTTCATAAATATTTACGAAATTTTTCGGAAATTGTTGATTTATTCCTCCATTTGGTTATTATGAAGTATCCTGCGCTTTGAAAATGGAGGTACTGCTGATGGATCAGGAAGCCCGCCCCGGACTGGATTTGTCTGTTACACGGCGTTCGGCCTTTCCCCTTTGTCTGTGCGCCGGGGAACGGCTCAAGCTTATCGGGACCACGGACGGCCGTTTCCCCGACTTTGGCCATCACCTGGAAAAGGAGATGGGGGGGCTCTGGCTGCATCCCGTTAAGCTTCTGGATGGTTTCTGGCTGCGCTTTAAGGACCTTGATTCGGACAATGTGGATGTGTGGACCATTGCCGATTCCTGTGAGGTTTACCCCGAGGGGAATTGTTTTGGCTACGGCGCAAATCTGGGTCATACTCCCATCAGGTTGAAGCGTTCGCAGATCATCCCCGAGGCGGCGGGCGGCGGATCGGGGGCGGGCCTTCTGGTGAGCTACACCTTATTCAACAGTTCCACGGCCCCCCGGCGCGTGGAACTGGAATTTCTGTTCCGCACGGACCTGCGGCCGGTCTGGTATTCGGAGGCGGCGGGGATTACCGACGAAGACGACGAGGGGGCCTGGATTCCGGCGGAACAGGTCTTTCTGGCCAAGGACCGGGGTCATGACTGGTACGTTGCGGCCGGGACTGTTCCCGCGCCGGAAAAGGTCCTTTCCGGGGAGCGGACCGGCCCGGAAACGGTTTCCGGCCGGGGTGTTTCGGTCAGTTTTTTCTATTCGATGGAAATACCGCCGGGCCTAAGCCGGGAACTGCGCTGTATTATTGCCGGCTCGGCGGTTTCCCGGGAGGATTGTCTGGGGGCCTACCGGCGTTTAATCCCGGAAAAGGACTTTTGGGGGGAAAAACGGAAGCGTACCGGGGAACTTTTGGCGAAAAGCCGGCTTGTTGTTGAAGATGAACAGTTCCAGACCGTTTACAACTGGGTCAAGGTAAATACGGACTGGCTTGTTTTTGACGCCGGTTCCTTTGGCCGGGGCCTGGGGGCCGGGATTCCCGAATACCCCTGGTGGTTTGGATGCGACAGTTGTTATGCCCTTCAGGGGGTCCTGGCTATGGGGGACTACCGGCTTGTCAGGGATACTCTGGGCCTTCTTAGGGACTATTCGGAAAAGTACAATGGCAACGGTCGTATTCTTCACGAGGTCACAACCGCCGGTGTGCCGGCTCATCCGGGGAATACCCAGGAAACGGCCCATTTTATCGTTATGGTGTGGCTCTATTACCGCTGGACCGGGGACCGGCCTTTTCTTGAAGCCTGTTTCCCCTGTTTGGAAAAGTCCGCCGCCTGGCTGCGGGCCCAGGACGAAGAGGGGGACCTTTTCCCCGGAGGTTATGGGATCATAGAGATACCGGGGCTTAACTCGAAAATGCTGGACACGGCGGTTTACGCGGCGGCGGCCTACGACTGTTTCGCCCGGGTCTGCGAACTTATGGGGAAGGACACCGGGGATTACCCGGACCTTTCGAAAAAACTTGTTGAGGCGATCAACCGGGACATGTGGGACGATGAGGCGGGGCTTTACTGCGATGCCCGTACTTCCGCGGCGGACGTTCAAGCCCGCCGGGACGCAATTCTGGGCCGGCTCTACGGTCCGGGGGCGGAAAAGGGCCGGCGTATGCTTGAAGCGGCGCTGAAAAAAAAGGAAGGCCTGGACCCGCGGGAGAAAAGCGGCTGGCTTCTTAACTACGCGTGGATTATCAATACCCCTATGGAGATGGGAATCGCCCCAAAGGGCAAGGCCCTGCGGGCCCTGGAACGGATGGACGGCCCCGAGTTTTCAGGTCCTTATGGCGTCTATCTGAGCGGTCTGTTTCAGGATCACACCATGACTATTTCCACCGGCGTTATGGCCGCCGCACAGGCGCGCTACGGTTACGCGGACCGGGCCCTGGAACTTTTGCGGCGGATGTTCCGGGCCTTTAACCTGGCGAGCCCCGGTTGTATCGCGGAAATGCTCCCCGACTACGGCTGTTTTATCCAGGCATGGACCATTTACGCCGTTATGGTTCCCATTGTGAACTACTTTTTTGGCGTCCAGCCCTCCGCGCCGGAAAACATGCTTGTCCTGCGCCCCTGTATGCCCCGGGCCTGGACAAAGGCCTCCCTGGAAAGGGTACGGGTTCTGGACGGGGAATTGAGCGTCGGGTACCGGCGGGTTCAGGACAAAGATCACTATCGTATTGCCTTTACCGGCAAAACCCCGGTACTCTTTGAATACCGGGAAGGGGAGGAGCTTCACCGTATCCCCGTAAAGCCGGGTTATGGAGAAATTATCGTTGATGTTGAATCCGCGGGAAACCCCTGATGGCGGAAAAACCGACTCTAAAACAGATCGCCGATGATCTGGGGCTTTCTCCCGCCACGGTGTCCAAGGCTATGGCGGGAAAGAGCGAAATTAAAGAAGCGACCCGTTCCCAGGTGCTTTCCCGTGCCCGTGAACTTGGCTACTGGACCAAAAAGAAAAGCGAGGACGGGAAAGGGGAGTTCCGGGCGGCGGTTATTATTGACGAACCGCAGCGCCCGTCGAACCGGAATAACTTTTTTGACGATGTTCTTGCCGGGTTCCGTCAATACGCGGCCCGGTTCCGGATGGAAACCGTTATCCTTTCGATTCAGGACGAATGGCGGCGGCAGGGCGAAGCCTACGGGGAGTACTTCCGGGTAAAAAAGATCGACGGTGTTTTTATCCAGGGCCTTAGAAAGGGAGACCCTTTTGTATCCTGCCTTGAATCCGCGGCGGCCCCGCCGGCGGTGATCATAGATTTTTCCGTTAATAACCCCCGGACCGGTCTGGTTGAGGTGGATAATGTCGCCGCCGTCAAAATGGCGGTAGATCATCTGGTATCCCTGGGTCATGTAAAAATAGGATTTTTGAACGGCCATTCCCAGGCGGAGGTTTCCGGCAAGCGGCTCCTGGGTTTTGCCGCTTCCCTTGGTTTGAATGGCCTGGCCTATAACCCCGATCTGGTTTACGAGGGGGATTTTACCGAAGGCTGCGGCGGGGCCGCGGCGGATTATTTTATCCGGCTTGGCGTTACCGCTGTTTTCTGCGCCAGCGATCTTATGGCCGTGGGTCTTATTCACGGCTTTCAACACAGGAAACTGCGGATACCCGACGACGTTTCGGTGGTGGGCTTTGACAACATGAGTTTCTGCAATATCTGTACGCCGAAGATCACCACCGTTGCCCAGGATCGGAATTACCTGGGCATGACGGCCTGCGCCCTGCTGCGTCAACTGATAGACGGCGGCATTATTACCCGCTGTACCCTTTCCCCGTCTTTTATAATCCGGGAATCCACAAAAGCGCCCCGGCACGGGAAAGCCCCTGTTCCGTAAAAAAACGGCAAAGACTTTCCCGCGTTGCGGGGGCCGCGGGACCGGATAATGCCGCCGCCGTCAAAATGTCGGACTTTTACAGTTCCAGGTCCCTGGTTTCGACTTTTTTCATCACATAGGCGGCAAAGTCCGCGGCCTTCATCGGGGTCATCTGCTTGCCGTCGCGGCAGCGGACGGAGACCGTTCCCTCATCGGCCTCGCGCTGGCCGACAACCAGCATGTAGGGGATCTTGCGGTTCTGGCAGTT
>JAISPH010000144.1 GCA_031275035.1 Treponema sp. | reverse complement strand
GAACCAGCCCGGTTCTCAAACAAGTCCGATAACGATCCGGCCGCGTTCTGCGCCGCCTTACTTCTGCCTGGCCTTCTTAAAGGACAGGGCTTCTCCGCCTTTGCCTTCACTGTTCCTGTCTGCGGTAACCGTGTCTCCCTCTTTGATTTTGCCGGCGATGATGGCTTTGGCCAGGGGATTCTCCAGATCCGACTGAATGGTCCGTTTGAGCGGGCGGGCGCCAAAGAGAGGATCGTAGCCCCGTTCCGCCAGCAGTTCCCTGGCATCCCTGGTCAGTTTGAGTTCTATCTTCCGTTCCGCCAGCCGGTCCGTCAGGCGGCGGAGCTGGATCTCTACGATTTTGCCTATCTCTTCCCTGCTCAGGCGGTTGAAGATCACCGTCTCGTCGATGCGGTTGAGGAATTCGGGGCGGAAACTCTGCTTCAACAGTTCCGTCAGGGCCGCCCGGATGTCTTCGGTCTTTTTCGCCTCCAATATAAGGTCCGACCCCAGGTTGCTGGTCATAATGATGATTACGTTCTTAAAGTCCACCGCCCGGCCCTGGCCGTCGGTAAGGCGGCCGTCGTCCAGAATCTGGAGGAATACGTTGAAGACTTCAGGATGGGCCTTTTCAATCTCGTCGAAGAGGATCACGCTGTAGGGCCGCCGCCGTACCGCCTCCGTAAGCTGGCCCCCCTGTTCGTAGCCCACATAGCCCGGCGGCGCCCCGATGAGGCGGCTCACCGAGTGCTTCTCACCGTATTCGCTCATATCGATCCGGGTTAGGGCCTTTTCATCGTTAAAGAGGAAATCCGCCAAAGTTTTGGCCAGTTCGGTCTTTCCCACGCCTGTGGGGCCCAGAAAGAGGAAAGACCCCAGGGGGCGGGCGGCATCGGAAAGTCCCGCCTTATTCCGCCGTATGGCGTCCGCCACGGCCTCTACGGCGGCGTCCTGACCCACCACCCGCTGTTCCAGCACCTGCTCCAGATCCAGGTCCTTCGGCAGTGCTCCGCTGAGCATCTTGGACACGGGAATCCCCGTCCAGGCGGATACCACCTGGGCAATATCCTCCTCGCTTACTTCCTCCCGGAGCAGTGCGGATTCGCCCTGTTTTCCTTCCATCTGATCGGTCAAAGCCTTGAGTTTTTTCTGAGCCTCCGGGATGAGGCCGTGCTTAACCTCCGCCGCCTTGGCCAGGTTTCCTTCCCGCTCCCAGCGGGTTTCTTCAATTTTGAGCTCCTCTATCTGCTGTTTCAGTTTGCGAATCTTCTGGATATCCTTCTTTTCCCGTTCCCAGCGGGCTTTCATGGCATCCCGTTCCGAGCTTAGATCGGCGATTTCCTTTTCCAGCTTGACCAGCCGGTCTTTGGAGGCGTTGTCCTCCTCCCGGGAGAGGGCCTGTTTCTCGATGGAAAGCTGAAGCAGCCGCCGTTCCAGCTTGTCCAGCTCCGTAGGGCGGGAATCAAGCTCCATCTTGAGCCGGCTCGCCGCCTCGTCCACCAGATCGATGGCCTTATCCGGGAGAAAACGGCTGGTGATGTACCGGTCCGAAAGGGACGCCGCCGCCACGAGGGCTTCATCCTTGATCCGTACCCCGTGGTGCACCTCGTAGCGTTCCTGGAGCCCCCGGAGTATGGCGATGGTATCCTGAACCGAGGGTTCCGCGGTGTAGACCTGCTGGAAACGCCGTTCCAGGGCGGCGTCCTTCTCGATGTGTTTGCGGTACTCATCCAGGGTGGTGGCGCCTATACAGCGCAGTTCCCCCCGGGCCAGGGCAGGCTTCAAAAGATTGGAAGCGTCGGTGGCCCCCTCGGCGGCGCCCGCTCCCACCAGGGTGTGAAGTTCGTCGATAAAGAGGATGATCCTGCCCTCCGCGGCCTGGACCTCGTGGATCACCGCCTTGAGCCGTTCTTCAAACTCGCCCCGGAATTTTGCCCCCGCCACCAGGGCCCCCAGGTCCAGGGCAAGAAGCTTTTTACCCTTGAGAGTCTCGGGAACGTCCCCCGCTACAATACGCCGGGCCAGGCCTTCCACAATGGCGGTTTTCCCCACCCCCGGCTCTCCGATCAGGACAGGATTGTTCTTGGTCCGCCGGGAGAGGACCTGCATACAGCGGCGTATCTCTTCATCCCGGCCGATAACGGGGTCGAGCTTTTCCTGCCGGGCCAGGGCGGTCAGATCCCGGCAGTACTTATCCAGGACCTGGTATTTTTCCTCGGGGTTTTGGTCCGTTACCCTGGTATTGCCCCGGACCTGCTTCAACGCGCCGAGGATGGCGTTCTTTGTAATCCCCGCCTTTTTAAGGATCTCCGAAGCCTTGCCGTCGCCAGAGGCAATGGCGATAAGGATGTGCTCGGCGGAGACAAATTCATCTTTTAAGGAAGCCGCCTCAGCCTCGGCTTTGGCCAGGATCTTTCCCGCGGCGGAAGAAAAGTAAAGCTGGGCCGCTTCCCCGTAAATTTTAGGGCTGGCCCTGGTCAGGGCCTCCACGGCGGCGCTTATCCCGGCGGCATCCCCCCCGATCCGCTCGATAATGGGGGGGACAATGCCGTCCTCCTGCTGCAGCAGGGCCAGCAGAATATGTTCGGTTTCGACCTGGGCGTGATCCTCCCGCTGGGCGATAACCGTGGCTTCGTTCAGGGCTTCCTGGGCTTTTATTGTAAATTTTTCGAAAGCCATATTTCCCCCATTATACTTTATATAAGATAAAAAAAGTCCGCCGGGAGAGCAATACGGCGTATGCCTCTTTACATAAAGGGCCGTTTCCGGTACGATACAGTCTCTGTTGAAGAATATTCCGATAGGATTTTGATAAGGAAGGATGTTATGTCACGGATCTGCGATATATGCGGGAAACACACCATCACGGGCAATTCGGTAAGCCATGCCAAAAACCGTACCCGCCGTACCTGGAAACCGAACCTTAAAAAGGTCAAAACCGAGGTGAACGGCACTACCCTTACCCTTAAAATCTGCGCCCGCTGCCTGAAAAGTGATTTTATCACTAAAAAAGTATAGGAAAAGCAGCTTTCCGGCGTTTCCGGGGCCGTCTCCCTAAAAACCCTGGAATTCTCCGTATTTTGTAAAAATCTCCCCCCAACCCCGTGTTTTTTTATTTTTTGGGTGTATTTCGTTCAAAATACCTTCCTTACCATTGTACCAACAGACCCTAAAACCCGTCCCGAAGGGTCCTGGGTTTTAGGGGCCGAATAATTTAATAAGGAGGTAGCTATGTCGCTATCAGTTCGCGCCAGAATTATTCTGATCATATCCTCAATTACTGCGGGCATCACCATCACGAGCGTGATTACCGGTATAGCTTTAAGCCGGCGGAATCTTGCGGAGACTATCAAAAATGACATGGGCGTATCGGGCGTCATCGCCGGGCAGTTTGTGGAGGAAAAGGTCAGCCGTATAAAGGCGGATCTGCGGTTTATCGCGGAAAAATGCCGGGGTTTGGATGATGATCAGATTGGGGACATTTTACGGGAAGAAGCCGTCGCCGGGGATTATCTGTCCATGCGGCTGGTGAACCAAACCGGCGGGGAGATCTCCTGGGGGGCTAAAATGCCGGATTATAAGAATACCGGCGGCGGGAACGCCGGAGATGCCTTTAACGGGAAAACGGTGATAGGCACCACCCAGTTTAACGATAACGGGGATTTTGTCATGCGGTTCCGGGTACCCCTGGATGACGGCGGGGTTCTGGAAGCCGCCCTGCCGGGATTGGTGATAAGCGATACGCTGTCCCGGTTCAGGATATGGCGATCGGGGAATATTTTTGTCCTGGACCATGAGGGCGTGATCATCGCCAACATACGGCCCCACATGGTCCTGGGCCGTTTTAACTTCCTCAAACTGGCGGAAACCGACGAGGAGTACCGTCAAATGGCGGGCGTTTTTTCCCTCATGATCCAGGGGGAAACGGGTACAGGAGAATACAGCTATCTGGGGGTTAAGCGGATCTGCGCATACCTGCCCATCGGCGGGACCGACGGCTGGTCCCTAGGGGTGGTCTGCCCCGTTACCGAGAGCCCCCTTTCCCAGGCGGCGTGGTCCTTTCTGGCCGCCGGGGTGGTATTCCTGGCCTTGGGGGTACTTGCCGCCTGCCTTGCCGCCCGCCATATTGCCCGGCCCTTTGAGCGGATCGCGGCGATGAAAACGGCGGTGGAATCCGCATCGGAGGAGAAAAACCACTTCCTGCTCCTGGGCCTGCTGGAGGAGGAGCTGCGAACCCCCAGTACCGCCCCGGGGCCGGACCTGTTTACGCGGATACAGATCGCCTCGGAAATTTACGACATGGACCAAATCGACCGCGCCATAGAAGAATTGGAAGAATGTCAGAGAGGGGATGCGGATCTGATGCCCTGGCTGCGGAATCAGATTGACAAGTCCGAATTTGAAAAAATGCGGGAATATCTTATTTCCCCGGAGCAGGAAATGATCCTGTTCATCGAGGGATAACCCCGGAGGGTCCCGTTCCAGGACGATTTGCGGGAGGGGGTGTCCTGGAGCCCTCCCCTCCCTTTTCCTCTGCCAAATACCTCTCCTCACGTTTGATTGGAAGGCGGGGGTCCATACCCCGAGGCTTGCCCCGGTTGAGGGTGCTACCACTAAAAAAGTTGTAAACCGATCTTCGGATCGGGGTATGAAGTCCCGCCAGTACAATAAATTTCCTATCCAACGAAGATACCTCGGGGCTTGCCCCGAGGTATTTCATATTTTTTGCAAAAATACCGCCGTTTCCGTCATTGACAGTATAATTTGTCAGGTTTATTATATATTATCATAAAATAATCCATTTTTTCTTAAAATAGGCGGGCCTTTAACATAATCTTCCCCCCAGCAAACCCGCAGGCCTGGATACGGTGTTGTTTGAACGGGGCTCCTTTGAGGGGATGTTTCTATTCCGTAGATTTGACATGGCGCGCAAAGGTAGTTTGCCGCGGGGTATCAGACCCCCCTCAAACAAGGAAAAAAGGTGGCGGAGCGGCTTTTCCACAGTAACATGCCCATCTCGCTGGGGAACCAGATCTACCTGGAGCGGCCCCGGATAAACCGTCTGCTGGAAAAGGCGGTGCAAAATCCGGCGCTTATCGTCTGCGCCGGGGCGGGATACGGAAAAACCCAGGCGGTTTACGCCTTTGCCCGCCAATACCCCGCCCTGGTCGGCTGGATACAGCTTTCCGAACGGGACAATATCGGCAAGCGTTTTTGGGAAAATTTTATCGCCGGCATCTCTGTGGGGAACAAGAAGGCGGCGGCCAGGCTGATGAATATTGATTTCCCTGAAACGGAGCGGGAATTTGAGCGGTATCTGCTCATCCCCCAGAAGGAAACCCGTACCGATGTAAAATACGTCCTGGTCTACGACGATTTTCACCTTATCCACGACAAGGGGGTCCTGCGGTTCCTGGAACGTTCCATCACCGCCCCCTTCCCCAGCATCACCTCCATCATCATATCCCGGACCGAACCTCCCCTGGACCTCGGGATTCTTGAAAAAAAGGGATTGGTGGCCCGGATCACCGAAGGGGATCTCCGTTTTACCCAGGAAGAAATGGCGGACTACTTTCGGCTTCTGGATATCAACCCCCCGCCCCAGACGGTTTCCTCAATTTACCACGATACCGAAGGCTGGGCCTTTGCCATACACCTGGCGGGGCTTTTCTTCAAAAACGCCCCCCCCGGCGCCGCCTATGTGAACCAGGCCCTCAGATCCAATATCTTTAAGCTCATCGACAGCGAGATCATGGCGCCCCTGCCGCCTCCGGTGCGGCGGTTTCTTATTAAGCTGTCCCTCATTGAGCAGCTGGTTCCGGAGCTGCTGGGGGAACTGGCGGAGGACCCCTCGCTTATAGAACGGGTGAAAGAGATGGATTCTTTTATCCGTTTCGACGCGTATCTTAATGTCTATCATATTCATCACCTCTTTCTGGATTACCTCAAAGCCAGGCAGGATGAACTGTCGGAATACGATAAAAAGGACCTCTGGCACAAGACCGCCGCCTGGTGCGCGGCCAACAACCAGAAGATGGACGCCATCAGTTACTACGAAAAGGCGGGGGACTATGAG
>JAISPH010000158.1 GCA_031275035.1 Treponema sp. | reverse complement strand
TACGAAGTACGTCTATTTGCGGAAAAGGGGCCGATTAGACGAATTACGTCTATATATAGGCAGGTGGTGATATATACGCAATGCGTATATACGTCGGGGAGGTGGATGTAACACGTATTCGCTTTATTTCCGGGCGGGAGGCGGACAGCTTGGAAACAGCGGCGTCCTTGCCGCCGCCCTGTGGCTTTTTAAGCCTGTCCCGGTTATACTAAAATCATGTCCGAACTTCCCGCCCTCTATCTGATCGACGCTTATGGTCTTATTTACCGTTCCTACTTTGCCTTTCTGGCAAGGCCCCTTCGCAATGCCCAGGGGCAGAATGTGTCCGCCCTCTTCGGCTTTTCCCGGACCCTGGTAAGTCTTCTTGACGAGGGCGCCCCCGGGGCGGGAACGGAGGGCGTGATCCTGGAGGAACCCCAGCGGCCCCGGCTGCTTGCGGCGGTCTTCGACTCCCCTACGCCCACCTTCCGGCATAGGCAGTATCCCGAATACAAGGCTACCCGGCAGAAAGCCCCGGAGGATCTTCATGCCCAGGTTCCCCTGGTTGAAGAGACGCTCCGGGCCCTGGGGGTTCCGGCGCTCCGGGCCGGAGGTTACGAAGCGGACGACATCATCGCCACCCTGGCGCGGAAGTGCCGGGCCGAGGGGCGGGACTGTTACATTCTCTCTTCGGACAAGGATCTGCTTCAATTGGTAGGAGAGGGGACCTATGCCCTGCGGCCCCTCAAGTCTTCCAAAGGCGAAGAGTCCGGGGAATCCAGGACGGTCCGGGGGGGTATCCCCTACGAGCTTATCGGCCCCGCGGAGGTTAAAGCCGAATGGGGGGTCGGGCCGGAGAAGATTCTGGATCTCCTCTCCCTTACCGGGGATAGTTCCGACAATGTTCCCGGCGTTAAGGGGGTGGGCGAAAAGACGGCGGTTAAGCTGATGGCCCGGTACGGTTCCCTTGACGAAATATTCAAAAATATCGCCGGTATCGAGGGGGCGGTGGGGAAGAAGCTTGCCGAAGGGAAGGAAAGCGCCTACCTCGCAAAGTCCCTGATCGCCCTGAATTACGAGGCCCCCCTGGACATTGCCGGCATCGATGAGCTTTCGGTGGAAAACCTGAACCGTGCCGCCGGGGCGGCGATACTGCTCCGGGAAGGCGTACACCAGAGCGCCCGGGCCCTGGACGCCAAGGTCAAAGCCGGTTCCGGGTCCGGTGCCAATACGGCTTATGCCGGAGACTCCGCCCCCGCCGCGCCGGAACCGCCGGACCCGGCCCTGCTGGGGGAAGGCCGTTACAGGCCGATACTGGAGGAAGCCGGACTGGCCGCCCTCCTGGAAGAGGCAAGGCGGCAGGGTTTCCTGGCCCTGGATTTTGAGACCGATTCCCTGGATGCGTGGAACGCGCGGCCCGCCGGCATATCCCTGGCATTAAAGCCCAAAGAAGCCTGTTATGTTCCGGTAACCCCCCACGGGCCGGATCATGACGGCCCCTTTCTGGCGCCGGATACGGTTAAGAAGATGCTGGCCCCCCTTCTGGCCGATCCGACGATCGCCGTCATCGCCCATAACGCCAAGTACGATTATGAAGTTTCCCGGGGCTGGGGACTGCCCCGGTGGAGCTGCCGTATTTGGGATACCATGGTCGCCTCCTGGATAGACAACCCGGAACGGAACAATTATTCCCTGGACTCCCTGGCCGCCTCCTGCTTTAACTATACCCCTATAAGCTACAAATCCATTGTACCCAAGGGCGGGTCCTTCGATCAGGTTCCCCTGGAAACCGCCGTCCGCTACTCTGCGGAGGATGCGGACCTTACTCTCAGGATGCGGCTCTACCTGGAGCCCCGGCTTCTCAAGGCGGACTCCCTCAAGCTTTTTATGGAACTGGAGATGCCCCTTCTTCCGGTTCTGGCGGAAATGGAGGGGGCGGGAATCAAAATTGCAAAGAAAGCCCTCAAGGATTACGGGAAGGAGCTCTTTGCCGAGATGAACCGGATTCAGGACGAAACTTACCGGGCGGTGGGCCACGAGTTCAATATGGCCTCTACCAAACAGCTCCAGGAGGTGCTCTTTACCGAACGGAAGCTCAGACCCGGAAAGAAGACCAAAACCGGCTATTCCACCGATGTGGACGTACTGGAGGAGCTGGCCCGGGAGGACGAAGTCCCCGCCCTCATTCTCCGCCACCGGACCCTGGCAAAGCTCAAATCCACCTATGTGGACGCCCTGGCGGAGGAAACCGATTCCGGGGACCGGGTTCACACCAACTTTATTCAGACCGGCACCGCCACGGGGCGGCTTTCCAGCCGGGAACCGAATCTGCAGAATATTCCCATCAGGGATGAGGAGGGCCGCCGGATTCGGGAGGCCTTTATTGCGGAAACGGGGAATGTGCTTATCTCGGCGGATTACAGCCAGATAGAACTGGTGGTTCTGGCCCATCTGTCTCAGGATAAAAACCTTATCGCCGCTTTTGAGGAGGGAAAGGATGTCCACAGCAGAACCGCCGCCCTCATCTTCGGCATTGATGAACGGGAGATACGGCAGGATCAGCGGCGCATCGCCAAAACCATCAACTTTGGGGTTATGTACGGCATGAGCGCCTTCCGTCTTGCCAACGAACTGGGGATCAGCCGTACCGATGCGGCCTCCTTCATCGAGGCCTACTTTAAGACCTACGCCGGGGTCCGGCTTTTTATTGACGAGCTGATCCGCAGTACCGAAGAAACGGGGTACGTTTCCACTATTCTGGGCCGGCGGCGTTACATTCCGGCGATCAACTCCCGGAACAGGACCGAAAAGGCCGCGGCGGAACGGGTGGCGGTAAATACCCCCATCCAGGGCTCCGCGGCGGATATTGTCAAGATAGCTATGCTGAAACTGGACAAGGCCCTGACCGGAAGCCCGGCGAGGATGCTTCTTCAAGTCCACGATGAACTTATCCTGGAGACCCCCCGGGCCCATGCGGAGGCCGCCGCCAGGCTGGTCAGGGAGGTGATGGAAAACGCCGTCAGCCTCAGAATACCCCTGCGGGTAAGCGTGGAAACGGGCAAACGCTGGGGCGATTTTCATTAAGGAAGAGAAAACATAAAAATAACAAAAGAGAACGAGGAGTTAAAATGAAAAAAACATGGTTTGGCATGGTTCTGCTTTCGGTTCTGCCGCTGCTCCATGCCCAGGATGCGGAACAAAATCCGGCGGATGCCCTAATCCAGCGGGGAGTCTATGCCCACGATCAGGGGGACTATGCCGCCGCGGTGGACTACTACAAGCAGGCTCTGGAACTGGAGCCGGATTCTCCCTTGATATACTATGAGATGGCCTTTTCCTATGCCTACGATAAAAAATACGAGGAATCCCTGGCCAGCGCCGAGGCGGGCATTAAGGCCGCCCAGGGGGACGAACAGTATCTGCCCGCCCTTTACGATGCAAAAGGTTCCGCCCTGGATAACCTGGGCCGGCCCGAAGAGGCCATAGCGGTTTTTACCGAAGCCATCCGCCGTTTCGGGGCCGAATCTCTCCTCTTCTACAATTTGGGAATCACCTACTATAAGCTGGAACGGTACGATGAGGCCAGGGATACGCTTATCCGGGGGGTGTTTGACAATCCCTTTCATGCCGGCGGCAATTATCTTTTGGGGAAAATACTCTTCGATCAAAACCGGAAAGCCCAGAGCCTCCTCTGTCTCTACCATTTTCTCCTGCTGGAACCTTATTCCCGGCGATCCGAAGATGCCTATGGGATGATTCAGCGGCTCCTTGCGGCGGATACCTCCGGCGGTGAGATGATCATCGGCCTAAAGCCGGGCAGTTTTGCCGCCCTGGATCTGATGGTTTCTCTGGCCGGAGCCATGGATTCCGCCGGTGAGTATGACAAAAAAAACGGGGGAGAACTTTTTCTGCAGAAAACCTCCTATGTTTTTACCAGCCTGGCGGAACTTTCCGCCTCCGGCGCTTTGAAGGACGGAGACGAATCAGAGGGGCTTTGGCGGGATTTTTACATTCCTTTCTTTATCCAGCTTGCCGGGAAGCCGGATTATTTGGAGATCTTCTGCCGTTATATCAGCATATCCGGCGACGAAGAGGCCGAAAAATGGCTGGAACAGCGCCGGGAAAAGGTTCAAGATTTTTTCGACTGGCTGAACAGGAAGGATGAACAGTAAAGTCCTTATCGGCCTTACGGGGACCTACTGCGCCGGGAAGAATTATGTAGCCCGGCTCCTGGAAGAACGGGGTTTCCCGGTGCTGGATGTGGACAAGCTGGGGCATGAGGTCCTGGAGACGGAAAAAGCGGCGGTTACGGCCCGGTTCGGCCCGGACATTCTCGATGCGGAGGGCGCCGTAGACCGCCGGCTGCTGGGGAACAGGGTCTTTGGAAAGCCGGAGGAACTGAGCGCCCTGGAGGATATTGTTCATCCGGCGGCGAACCGCCTTACCGAAGCCTGGACAGCCCGCCAAAACGGACCCTGCGTTATTAATGCTGCGCTGCTCCACCGGTCCAGCGTCTTTAAGCGGCTGGACTTTATCATCCTGGTCCGCGCCCCTTTTCTGACAAGGCTTCTCCGGGCCCAGCGGCGGGACCGTCTGTCCCTGGACCGGCTGATCCGGCGTTTCAAAAGCCAGAGCGAATTCATCTCTCAATATTTAACACGAAAAGCCGATATTTATACCGTAGATAATCCGGGATACTGCGGTTTTTGTTCCTCCCTGTACCGGAGGAAGCTTGAAAGCCGGCTGGACGCAATTCTTTCCCGGAAGGGGACGCTGTAATGGAAAAGAAAAAACTACTGCTGGTTGCAGTTTCCGTAGGGGTATTTTTAGTGATTGTCATGGGCGCCGCCATACTGGTATTGTCGCCCAAAAGCGGAACCGCCGCGGCGGCCATAGAACGGCCCATTCCGCCGGGAGTCTCCTTTTCAAATACCCAGCCCGGCCCTGTCCAGCCCGCCCCGGAGGATACCGCGGACATGACCCGGAATTCCGGCGAAATCCAGGGCCTCGAAACCCCTCCCGCTTCTTTTACGGCAAATCAGGAAAATGTCTTTTACTTTTTAGGGGATAACCCTGATCAGATAGTACAGCAAACCGGCGGTGAAGAAAAGGACAGGGTGGTTATCGCCGTTCCCAAGCCCGCCGCAGCCGCGGTTCCCGACGCTCCTCCCGCCCGGCCTAAGCCCGCGGCGGCGCCTGCCCGGCCGGCTCCCGCCCCGCCGGCCGGCCCCGTTCCCAGGACCACCGCTCCGGCGGCGGTTCCCGCCAGGCCCAAGGCCGAAGTACGCAACGATTTCTGGGTGCAAACCGGTTCCTTCTCTACCCTGGTCCGGGCCGACGGGGT
>JAISPH010000228.1 GCA_031275035.1 Treponema sp. | reverse complement strand
AGCACCCCGTCCAGGCGGCAGCCGTGAGCCTGGGTCCGGGTCTCCAGGGCATAATTGGGAGAAACCGTGTTAAGCTTGTCGGCGCAGTTGATCCCCGCCTTAAGGAGGTTCATCATATTCCAGTCGTCAAAACCGGCCTTGTAAAAAACATCCCAGCCCAGGTTAGCATAGAAGTAATTGTCCCTGCTGTAGATGCCTTGGTATCCAAGATTGTGAATAGTCAGTACCGAAACAGTTCCGGCAAAGGATCCCGATTTGCTTCCGGGGCCGTATTTCTCGCCGAATTTAAGAAAAACCGGCGCCAGCGCGGAGGGCCAGTCGTGGGCGTGGAGTATCTCCGGGAACCAGTCGATTTTCCGGCAGAGCTGAAAAACGGAACGGCAGAAGAAAATAAAACGCCGGGGATTGTCCAGAAAGTCCGGCTCTTCGGGGGTTCCGTAGATTCCGTCCCGGCCAAAGAAATTTTCATGGTCGATAAAATAAACCGGGACGGGGTTTTTCTTTGCCGATCCTGGCAGCTTTGCGGTATAGACGGCGCACCACTCTTCGCCACCGCCGACGGGAACCCCCAGGGCGCCCTCAAGTTTCTGCAGGCTGCCGCGGCTTATGCTGTAATACCGGGGAATGACCACGCGGACTTCATGCCCCAATTTTGCCAAAGCCAGAGAAAGGGCGGATACTGCATCGGCCAGTCCGCCGGTTTTGGCATAAGGCACGGCCTCACTGGCAGCCATTAAAATTTTCATTTTTCCGTCCCCAGGACCCGGCTTAGAATTTTTCAATCATGGAGAGGCCCTTTTCTTTAATGATGGCGGTTCCCCTTTCAATGTCTTCCAGTTTGAAGACAACCACCGCCTTGCCGCTCTTGTTTTCCAGGGAGGCGTAGAGGTATTCAATGTTGATGTTGTAGTCCTTGAAAATTTTCATAACCCCCGCCAGGCCTCCGGGGGTGTCGTCGATCTCCACCGCCGCCACCTGGGTTTCCCTGGTGGTGAACCCCGCGCCGGTCAGGGCCTGTACGGCTTCCGCTTCTTTGTCAACAATAAGCCGGAGTATGCCGAAGTCCGCCGTGTCGGCAATGGCTATGGCCCGGAGATTGATTCCCGCCCGGGCAAGAACTTCGGTTACCTCCGCAAGCCGTCCCGCATTGTTTTCAAGAAATACCGATATCTGTTTAATGTGCATGGTTTCCTCCTTAAAGCTTCCGGTTGTCGATGACCCGCCTCGCCTTGCCGATGGACCTTTCGATAGTCTTGGGCTCCACCAGCTTTACCTTGAGGCTGATCTGCAGCTTGGACTTCATTACCCCCTCAATCCTGCTTCGCAGAACTTCCAGGTTTTTGGTCTCGTCGCTGAAGAATTCCTGTTTTACCTCAACCTGGAGTTCTACCTCATCCAGGTAGGTATCCCCCCGGTTAACTACGATCAGGTACTGGGGCTCGGTTCCTTCAATCTCGAAGAGGGCATGCTCGATCTGGCTGGGGAATACGTTGACCCCCCGGATGATCAGCATGTCGTCGGTACGGCCAAAGAGGCGGTGCATCTTGACGGTGGTTCTGCCGCAGGAACAGGGGTCCCGCATCAGGAAGGTGATGTCCCGGGTCCGGTAGCGGAGTATAGGAGTTCCCTCTTTGGTGAGGGTGGTAAAAACCAGCTCCCCCTTTTCGCCGTCGGGCAGGACCTTTCCCGTTTCGGGATCGATGATCTCCGGGTAGAAGAGATCTTCGTTGATATGAAGGCCCTCCTGGGCTTCACATTCAAAGGAGATCCCGGGACCGACGATCTCCGTAAGGCCGTAGATATCGTAGGCCTTCATTCCGTAGCGGCTTTCGATCTCCTTCCGCATATTTTCGCTCCAGGGTTCCGCCCCGAAACAGCCCTTGCAGATGGGCAGCTTTTTCAAATCTATGCCGGCATCGGCGGCTTCCTCGGACATATAGAGGGCGTAGGAAGGCGTACAGGTAAGCATGGTGGAACCGAAGTCCTGCATTACCATGAGCTGACGGGCGGTATTGCCCGAGGACATGGGGAGAACCTCGGCCCCTATGGTCATGGCCCCGTAATGGGCGCCGGGTCCGCCGGTGAAGAGGCCGTAGCCGTAGCAGTTCTGGACAATGTCGTCCTTGGTACAGCCCCCGGCGGCCATGGTCCGGGCCATGGATTCACGCCAGACATTGATGTCGTTTTCGGTATATTCGTCCACCACGGGCTTTCCCGTGGTTCCAGAACTCATGTGGACCTCTACGATCCGGTCCTTTGGACAGGCCAGAAGACCGTGGGGATAATTTTCCCGGAGGTCGTCTTTGGTGGTAAAGGGAAGTTTTTCGATATCCTTGAGGGTGTGGATGTCCCGGGATCTTACCCCCAACGCGTCCATCTTGTTCCGGTAAAAGGGTACCCGCTCGTAGAGCATTTCGGCCAGATTTTTAAGCCGGGCAAGCTGGAGCTGCGCCCGTACCCCCCGTTCCATACACTCATATTCAGGATTGAAAATCACTGCGCCCCCCTTCGTACTGCAAATGTGGTTAGTACCGAAAGTATAACACAGCCCCGCCGGAACCGCTAGGCATAAAAGCGCGGCCGCCGGTCCGGTTCCGGAGCTACAGGTCCTTCGGCCGCTTGTCCCGGACGCGCACGGCCTTGCCCTCGCTGACCGGCAGGCTCCCCGATTCGTGGAGTTCCACCCGGGGGTTGATGGTGATGGATGCCTGGATGGTTTTGCGGATCCGTTCCTTGAGGGCATTGAGGGGCCGGGCGTCGTCCATAAAGATATCCGGCCCCACTTCGGTTTTTACGGTAAGCTTGTCCAGGACCCCCTCTTTTTCTACCACGATGAGGTAGTTGTTCCCCACCTCCTTTATGGCCATAATCACCTCTTCAATCTGGCTGGGGAATACGTTGACCCCGTTTATGATCAGCATATCATCGGTACGGCCGGTGATGCGGTGAAGCCGCCGGTGGGTTCTGCCGCAGGGACAGGGTTCGGTATAGAAGGCGGAGAGGTCCCGAGTCCGGTAGCGCAGTATGGGGGTAGCCTCCCTGCAAAGTATGGTCAGCACCAGCTCCCCAACCTCGCCGTCCTTTGCCGGCTCCAGGGTGTCGGGGTTGACGATCTCCGCAATGTAACCATCCTCCCAGATGTGGAGGCCGTTCTTGGCTTGGCACTCAAAGGCTACTCCGGGGCCGTTCATTTCGGAGAGGCCGTAAGAGTTGTACACGTCGATGTGGAGCAGTTCTTCAATGCGCCGGCGGGTATCCTCGGAATAGGGCTCCGCCCCGGCAAAGGCCCGCTTCAGCCTGATGCTGTCCCGGCTTACCCCTTCCTCCCGCATCCTGGCTTCCACATGGAGCAGGAAACTGGGGGTGGCGTGGACCACGGTGGTGCCGAAGTCCTGCATCAGATGAAACTGCCGGGAGGTGTTTCCCGCCCCCGCGGGGATCACCAGCATCCCCACCTCTTCGCCCCCCGCATGAAAACCCAGGCCTCCGGTAAAGAGACCGTAGGAGATCATGTTCTGGAACACATCGGTATTGTTGCACCCCGTACTGTAGATGCACCGGGCCACAAAGCCGGTCCACCGGGCAATGTCCTCCCGGTTAAAGTATATGGTGGTGGGGGCGCCGGTGGTGCCGCTTGAGGCGTGGAGCCGGATCACCTCCTCCCGGGGAATACTGAGAAAACCATAGGGGAAACCCCGTCTAAGATCGTCCTTGGCGGTGAAGGGGATACGCCTTAGATCTTCCAGGGTTTTAATGTCTTCGGGCTCCCGGATTCCCGTTCCGGCAAGGCGTTCTTTATAGAAGGGAGTTCTCAGGGCAAAACCCGTCATTTCCCTGAGCTTTCTGAGCTGATAAGCCTCCAGATCCCGCCGGGGCATCTTTTCAAATTGTTGATTCCAGTACTGGTAATTCACTTTGCGGCCTCTCTTCCCATGTTGAAGGCCCTCCGGTTGGCGTCCGTTGCGGAACCCGGAGCTCCGCCGGCGCTTGAGGACTTCGACGCAAACATCTCCGCAATGGCTTCTTCCAGGGTTTCCGCCGGAACGGGAAGGAACGGGGAGGCCGCCCCCACCATGACCATATTTACCGCCCGGGCAAGTCCCGCTTCTTTGGCGATACCCGCGGCTTCGATGATCCGGTACAGGGGGAATTTTTTTATGCTCTCCAGGATGAGGGCCGGATCGGGATAATCGGGGATGTTGATAAAGGGCTCCGCCGCGGTAATCAGGGCCCCTTCCGGGGAAAGCCACGGGGCGTAGCGGAGGCTCTCCATGGGCTCCATAGAGATGATAAGGTCCGCCCCGCCCCGGGGCGTCAGGTCCGAGGCGATGGGGCCATCGGCGATACGGAGATGGGCCAGCACCGCCCCGCCCCGCTGGGCCATGCCGTGTACTTCGGACTGGCGTACCGAGAGTCCCGCCTTGACCGCCGCCTGGGCGATAATCGCCGCAATGGAAAGCACCCCCTGGCCGCCCACCCCCGCAAGGATCACATCACATTTCAAAACAGGCTCCTCTACATGCAATATAAGTATCCCGTTGCAGAGCTTGGACCTCCAGCCGCGGCGCTGCCGGGAAAGCGGCCGGCTCCCCGGACGGCGGAAAGCCCCGGACGGAGTCTGCGCATCGGGACCTAAAGACGGCCCCTAGGATTTTTTGCCGCGTTTACGGAATGCCTCAAGACATTCCCGCCTAAAGATAACCACCGAAAGTCCCCGGCAGGCAATTTCCTCTTTCAACCTGGCGGCGTTTTCGCCGATAAGCTGCTTCTTCGCATCCAGTTCGACCAGGCGTTCAGCCTTAACCCCCAGGCCGAGAATCAGATCCCGTAGTTTGGCGGAGGGAAGCATGGGTTTTTGACAGCCCGTCATGGCGACGGTGGAATTGTCCAGGATCACCACCGTCATGGGGATGTCCGCTGCGGCCGCATCGATCAGGCCGGTGATTCCCGAATGGAGAAAGGTGGAATCCCCGATGATCCCCAGGGCATACCTGATCCCCGCCTCGGCGGCGCCCCGGGCCATGCCCACCGATGCGCCCATGCAGACTATGGTCTCGGGCACCGAATGGGGCGGGGCGGCCCCCAGGGAATAACAACCGATGTCGGAGGCAATCACTGTGTCGGGATGTTCGGGCCAGCCGTCCAGTTCCGCCACCGCCCTTTTGATCGTTTCGTAACTGTCGGCATGGGGGCATCCGGCGCAGAGCTGGGGGGGTCTGCCGGGCAAGGCCGGAGGGGCGGATATTCCAAGCACGCTGGGCCGGGGGGGAAGGCCCAGGGCTTCCCGTACATTATCCGGGTCAAGCTCGCCGGTCCGCGGAACCCCCCTGCCGCCGGGTCCGGGCCGGAGCCTGCCGCCGATTCTGAGGGGCTGGGGCAGTATGCCCCGGAGGCCGGTTTCAATAAGGGGCTGCCCCTCTTCTATGACCAGCACTTCCTCCGCCTTTTCGCAGAGCCGCCGGATCAGCTCCGCCGGCAGGGGATAGGTCCCGATATGGAGCCGGGCCGGCGCCTTTCCCCGGAGCCGTACCAGATCCGCAAGATTTTCCTCGTAGTAGTTGCCGCCCAAACCGGCGCTGATCACCGCCAGGCTCAGATCCCGGTCCTCCAGCTCCAGCTTATTGACGGGGTGGGCGGCGGACCATTCCGCAAGACCCGCCTGCTTTTCTATCAGGGCGCTGTAATTCCGCCTGGCGTGGACGGGGAGGAGCATCCACCGGGTCCGGTCCTCAGCCTTGGCGGGTTTATGCTGTTCCCTGGGGGCGGAGACCCGGACCGCCGCCCGGGCGTGGGAGAGCCTGGTAACCATACGGAGCATCGCCGGTATATGGAAACGCTCGGAAAGGTCAAAGGCCTCCCGGATCATGTCGTAGGTTTCCTGCTGGTTCCTGGGCTCCAGGCAGGGAACCATGGCGAAATTTGCATAGAACCGGGAATCCTGCTCGTTCTGGGAACTG
>JAISPH010000148.1 GCA_031275035.1 Treponema sp. | reverse complement strand
CCCCGGCGCGATGAGCACCGCGGTATAGTCCTGGCCGTCCGTCCGTACATTGTTCGCCCAGTCCGCCAGGGCCTCGTCGCTGTCCACCAGGTAGGTAAACTGCGATATACCGCCCTCTATCCCCAGATTTACCCGCGCCTGCGCCGCCGTGTCCGCCCCGGTCCCCCCGTTGGCTACCGGCAGCGGATCCGTGGGAGCCCCCGCGCCTTTGTTCCAGCCGCCCAGGGCCGTGTCCGACGGCGCGGGGCCGCTCCCGGAGATGGAGACGTAGCAGCTGCCGTAGGCCGCCGTGGTACTCGGCGTATCCCCCGGCTGGTTCTGGAGCATCCCCCGGCAGCTGTAGAAGCCGTAGCCGATCTCTTCGCCGGTGCCCGTCCCGGTGCAGGCCGTCAGGATGGCGCAGTTGCTGAAGCCGATGCCGACGCCTTCGCCGTGAGCCGTTCCCGTGCAGCCCGTCAGGTTGACGCAGTAGGCGAAGGGGGCGGCTTCGAGGTTCGTGCCCGCCGTGGTAACGGCGCCGGTGCAGCCCGTCAGGTTGGCGCAGTAAGCGAAGGCGCCGGCGAAATCGCCGCTCGTGGGGCTCGGGTTTACCTCCACCTTCACCCCCTCCATGCGGTAGTCGGTGGTCGTGGGCAGCGTGGTGTACCTGAGCCCGTACCGGCTCGTAAACGACAGCGTGCTCCCCGGCATCCCTACCACGACCTTGGTGCCGCTCGTGGTCAGGTTCACCTCGACGGCGCTCGTCCACGTCCCCGGCGCGATGAGCACCGCGGTATAGTCCTGGCCGTCCGTCCGTACATTGTTCGCCCAGTCCGCCAGGGCCTCGTCGCTGTCCACCAGGTAGGTAAAGGGCTTCTTTATCTTGCCCGCTTCATCAAACAGCTGGTTGAGCGCCGGCACGACCCGCTTCGTGGCGAACCCGTCGCGCAGGGCGGCCACCGCCTCCCCCAGGATGTGGTCAAAGACATTTTTCGCCGACAGGACCTCGGTATCCGTCGCACTGCCGGTAACCGGCGTCGTAACGACCTGCTCCTCCTGGACCGCCCCGTCAATGAGCGCCTGCACGTCCGCCTTAATCGCAAGCTGGCCGTCCCCGTTTAATTCGAGGGTCGTGTTATCCGGCGCGAAGGCCGCGTTGATGGTTTTCTGCCACGCCGTGGTCGATATGTCCGGGTTGAACCAGGCTTCCCCCGATTGCCCCGGCATGGATACGTCCATATTGGAAATACGGTAATAGTCCCCGGTCTCCGCCGTGGCGGGGTCCGGCAGATGGCTCTCCATGTCCAGGGATACGGGCATCTTGAGTCCTGTAGAGAACCCGGCGATGGCGTCGTTGATGGCGTTCTGGATTTCTTTTTTATTCCACAGTTCGTCATCGGGGTCTACTTCCCCCCGGGTGAGGGGAACCGCCTTGTCCTTGAGGAGGTAGGCCCGCTTGGTAGTCCCGTTATTAAGGAGGAGGACCCGGACGTTGTCGTCGGCGTTGACATTGTGCTTCAGGTACATCCCGGCTGCCAGGGGATTCCCCGCCGCGGTATTGGTCTCAATGCCCCCGGCGCTGTTCGTATCGTCCTCCGTGGAGCGGAGCGAGAAACCGTCGTTTCCCGGTTCGTTGCCGATACTGGTGGCGCCGTTATCATGGGCCGCCGACCGGCGGAGGAAAAGCGTCTCGAGGTCCGCGAGGGATATGTCGATGGTGGACCCCTCGCTCTTGGTCAGGGTTATTTTTAAGGTCTCCACATCCCCCGCGAGCGCCCCGCTTAAGAGGTTGTTGTCATCCGCCGTTTGCTGGGCCGCGGCGGCGGCCAGGGCGTTCGCCTGCTCCGCCCCCGCCGCCCGCTCCGTCTCGGCCTCGATAGCCCCCTGCAGCCGGCCCTCCTCGATCTGCGCCCGGGCCCGCTCGTCGGCAATAGACGCCGCCAGCTCATCCAGGTTCTCCGGCAGGCCCTTGATGTAGCTCTCGTCCATATACTCAAGGTCGTTCCACCGGTCATTCCCGTTGCCAATCTTGAGCAGCCGCCTCCCGCCGGACAGTACCTCGATGCACCATACCGCGTCGTAGGGCTTGGGGTTTATGGATTCCCATTCCTCGCTGGTTCCCGTATAAAATTGCAATGCCGCTTTCATGAGCTCCCTCCTCTATACGGCATCCATCATACCCCGTTGGTTCCGGTTTATTAATAATTTGGTGAATTTTTTTGAAAATCCGGTCTTTTTCGGCTTTTTAAGGAGGCAGATTCCCGTACTTCTTCATCGTATACGGCTCCCCTCCAATTGGGAGGGAAGCCGCAGTGTTGTTATACTCGCCAGATTTAAGGATAGTTATGTACGTGAAGAATTTTGCCGATTATTTTATATGACAATATTAATATCTATCCTTATTCTTTTTTGGGTACTTATCTTTGGAATCATTCTCTCTTTGAAAAAGAAGGATGATACAAGGTCCTATGGGTCTAATACACAAGACAGACCAACGGAACAAGAGACATCGCCGCCGGAGATACCCGGGAAGGAGAAGATACTACCGCCAGGACATTCACTTCCTGATGGTTTTGTTCTCACAGATGAATTCAAAGATGCTTATGGTCTAATGGAAAATACCAAAAAATGTCTATTTATAAGCGGAAGGGCCGGGACCGGAAAATCGACGTTAGTCACTTATTTTCGTATAAACAGTAAAAAGAACGTTGTCTATTTAGCCCCAACGGGTGTCGCCGCATTGAATGTCCAGGGAACAACGATTCATTCATTCTTTAAATTTCCCCATCATTTTATTGAGATTGCCAATATAAAGCCGAATTATATGCGGCAAGAGATTTTTGAAAAGCTGGATACCATCGTTATAGACGAAATATCAATGGCCAGAGCGGATATAGTTGATGGAATAGATGCTTCGCTTCGAATTAACCGGAAAAATCCCGCTCCTTTTGGCGGAGTGCAGATGATATTTATCGGGGACTTGTACCAACTCCCTCCCGTGGTGGGCAGTAAAGAAACAGTAAAAAATGTAGAGTCTGGGGATAGAGAAATCAAGATTCCTCTCAAACAGCATTTTGAAACGCAATATGGGGGAGTCTATTTTTTTAATTCAAAGGCTTTTAATTCCCTGCAATTTGAGAATATTGAATTAACGTATATCTTTAGGCAGAAAGACCGCCGCTTTATAGATCTTTTAAATGCTTTCAGGCAACAAAACTTTAAGCGCGCAGATCTTGAGGTATTGAACCGGCAATATAAACCTTATGATGACAATGTATCAAATGAAGTGGTGCTAACTATTTGTACTACCAATGCAATCGCTGGCATTATCAATGAGAAGAACATGAACAATCTCCCTTCCAAACCTTATATTTACGAGGCGGTTATTGACGGAAAATACGATACAGAACTATTTCCCACAGAGAGAAACCTTATTTTAAAGGCTGGGGCGCAGATAATGATGCTTAAGAATAGTCCCTCACATTTTTGGTTTAATGGAAGTTTGGGAATTGTAAAGAATTTAAGTGAAGAGAACATCCATGTAGAGATAAAAGGAATTACCTATCCCATAAAAAAAGAAACCTGGGAATCCGTAGAATATGAATATAATCAAGAGACCAAGAAAATCGAGGCCAAGGTAATAGGTACGTTTACCCAATATCCCCTCAAGGCCGCATGGGCGGTGACCATACATAAGAGCCAGGGACAGACCTTTGACCGGGTGGCGATTGATTTGGGAAACGGGGCCTTTGCCCATGGACAGACCTATGTCGCCCTCAGCCGGTGTACCTCACTGGAGGGAATAACGCTTAGAAGGCCGGTTGAATATAAAGACATTATTCTTGATCCCAAGGTCGTCGGTTTTATGAAAAAGATACAACCACCTGAGGATATTCTTTTTTAAGAGGATGCCATCTTAGGATAACGTATATTTTCATCAGGAGATTTTCTCAATGCCTTTTTTCCGCGAAAATTACTCATCGCTATCATTTCCCGTGAGCATCCGGCCGATACATATGGAGAGGGTGACTACAACGGTAATGAGTGCTGAACTAGCGAGTATACTGAGTAACAGTTCCGACGGCCTAATCGGTTCGGTGCTTACCGTCATTGTTTCTATCATTGTTGCCCGTACAAAAAGCAAAGGAATAAGAAAAGAACTCAAGGCGGCTAAGGCCGAAATACAAAACCTTAAAAAATATTTGGACGAATCCACGATTAACCCCCTCCGTCTCAAAGACGGTATTTATTATGATTCAGACGGCAATCCCTATTGCGCCGCCTGTTACGGCAGTCCCTACGAACGAATACCATTAAAAGTCATTAACCAACAAGGCGCATGGACGCTTTACTATTGCCCAAAATGCCATGAACAGTATCCCGATGGGACTTCTCCCCCATCCAACCCTAAACACTATAGTATCTTGGATGATTCGTAGCCATTTTGATTCAGCGCCAATTCACTTCCACCCCAGTAAAACCGTCCAGTCCCCATCCTTTATCGCCTTGTCAATCTCCCCCCACAGCCCCACCGGGAGCCCGCTGTAGTACCCCAACGCCCGCAGGGAGCGGCTGAACGCCTGGTCCCACTGCTCCTGGGTTACCGCGGCCCCGGCCCTGAACGCCTCGTCCAGCACCGGGAAGGGCTTAAATTGCGAGAGTTTTACCTTCCCGGTCCGCAGGAAATGTTCCACCGTGTAGGAAGCGTATCCTCCCGCGATGGGGATGCTTTCCAGATACCCCACGGCCGCGTCAATCCCCCGGTATTTCGGGTTGAGCTTTTCCTCATCCTCATCTTCTTCCAGGATCCCCACCACCGCGGCGGTCAGGCCGTAGAGCGCGAAGGTGGTGAGCGCCGCCCCGGCCCGGCCCTGCTTAAAGTTATTGGGCGCGTCCACGAAAAGGTTCTGCATGATCACGCTCTGGGGTACCTGGAATTGCAGGAACATCTGCATAAAGGGATTTTTCTGGTGTTTAAAAATCGGCGCCAGGTCAACCTGCCGGCTTGAGGGCTGGGTGTCCCGGACCACCTGGTCCGCGTACTTCACCGCCTCCGCCTCGATGGTAGTCGGGTCCGTCCCTTCCTGCCGGTTGAGTTCCGCCCGTTTCTGGTCGTATGCCGCGAGCCACCCGGGCATGACGCATACGCTGTCTATCCATTCCAGCCCCTTCATGCCGATACTTTCCGCCTTGGTAAGGGCCGCCTGGACCTTCCCGCTTTTCCCCATGAGGCTGCTCAATTCCATCTGTCTGATAAACTCATTGGCCGGGTCAATAACCCGGCTGGCCATGTAGGCGGATTTCTCCCGGATCATCTTCCGGGTTTCCTCCGAGAGGCACCGCGCCGCCGCCCCCGCGTACTGCGCCGCGGAAACAAACTGCAGGAACGGCGGCGGGCTCGTAATCGCCTGTTTGATGATGCTGGAGAGCCGGAACGCCAAAACCGCCGCCGGGTAATGTCCCCGCATAAGCCGGGTTATCGTGTCCAGGTTGGTATAGTCCCGCTGGGGATTGGGGTTGGCAAGCTCGCTGATATAGTGGGTAAGGTAATCCTTCCCCGCCAGGGTAAACCGCCGCTGGATGTTGCTCATCAGGACTTCGCTCCCCCGGCCCTGGAAAATCTGCCGCATCTCCCGCAGGTAGCCGGCATACGCCATAAGGTGTTCCTGCTTCGTAACCATCTGGTCCCAGGTTTTATAGAGCCCCGCCTTCACCGGCATCTGGCCCCAGGGCGGTATATCTACCCGGCTTAAGGTAAAGCCCTTGGCAAGACTCTGTACCACCCCGGCGGAGGAGAAAACGTCCCGGATGGTTTCCTGTTCCATCAGGTCCCCGGTTGCCTCAAGCCGGGAGAGGGGAATATAGAACGCCTCGCTTCCCATGTCAAAGTTGAATTCCCGGGCCGCGAATTCCTTGAGCCGGTCGTAGTTGCCGTCGTAATCTTCCCCGATAATGGTTTCCACCTGGCGGAACTTTGCATTTTCCGGCTTCGCCAAAAACGCATCCAGCTGCTCCATGGCGTCCTTGTACCGTTTTTCGCTTTTATTCTGAATCGCCAGGGCATCCACCATCCGCCCCTCGCGGTAGGCCGTCTCCAGAGCCGCCCGTTCGTTGACCGTTGTAAAGTTCCCGAATACCACCGCGGAGTAGGCCCGTTCGTTCAGGGTCGGGGCCGCCCGGCGGTAGAACAGCATCTCGTCCAGGGAGCGGCTTATTTTGGCGGCCTCTCCCGGGTCAACGGAAAAGGTATTGCTCCACAGTTCCTTGAGTTTTATCCCCGCGGCCTCAAGCCGTTCTTCCACCACTTTCCGGCGCCGCAGTTCATGCCGGGTTTGCTCGTTAAAGGCCCGGTCCTCGCCGCCGATTATCACGTCGTATCCCAGGCCGTCCTTACCCCCGTCAATCATCATCCGGATCATCCGCCGGGCGTTGATCCCCCCATAGATCAGGTTCCAGGGCGCCGCCCGTTTCTTCTCAGCCTCCTCGGTCTCCGCCCCGGGGAGCCGGGCCAGGTCTTGGGGCCGCAGTAATTTTCCGGTCATCTCCGTAAACTGCTGCCGGTAGTCGCTGATAACCTTCTCCCGGGCGTCCCGCCGGGCCTTGTAATGCTCCCGCCCTTCCTTCCGGATGTCCCCCATGATCCCCGCCAGGGTCTCCACGTCCGCCATCTGCCACTGGTCCAGGGGCACGCGGGTTTCCAGTTTCCGGATGATATGGGGCGGCAGCCGGTCTTCCAGGTCTTTGCGGATCCGCTCCGATTCCGCGGGGCTGAATTGTTTGGGCGCCTCCATATCGTCAAGCCCCACGTCCTTAAAGAGCTTTTCGTTTTCCAGAAGGAGCCGGTAGAGGGTATGCCGCTGGGCCCGGGTAAGCTCGCTGTAGGGCCTGACCTCCCGGGTCGCGGGGTCTTTGTAGACCCCCTCTTCAATCCGGCGGTAGGATGCGGGAGAGAGCTTTCTCCGTAACTCGGCCCGGTACTCCTCTTGGGTGGTAAAGTCGGAAAAAAGCTGCTGGAGGTTCTTCGCCTTCTTTCCGATAAACTTGGGGATCGCCTCATAGAGCTTGTCAAAATGGGATTGTATCCACTGGATAAGATACGCCTCGTCAATATGAACCGTGTTGAGGTCAGGCTTCCGTGTCAGCGCCCGGATCTCCCGTTTCCGTATCTGCCTGAGGTCCCGGATGGCCTCAAGGGACTGTTCGGTTTTGGCTTGCATCCGTACCAGGGTGGTAAAGTCTTTGAAGTTTGCCTTGTCCGCCGCCTTCACCGATTGAAAAAACCGGGCGTATTCCTTCCGCAGGTTGAGGAGTTGGTTCTGAAGCGCTTTAATCTTTCGCTGCTGCCTGCCATGGGCCCGCAGCCCCTCGGGGGTAGTGTCCGCCTTAAGCTGGGCGAGGAGCCGTTCCTGCCCGTGGATATTGATCTCCGCCCGTTCTATCCACCACGCGTAATCCGAGAGCCGCTCTTTGGTCTTATCGATCTTTTCCCGGCTCTCCTGCTGCCGCCGCTTCAGCTCCTCCTCGTAGTTTTCAAGCCGGGGATCTACCATCTGGATGGTTTCGTCTTCGATTTTTTGAACCACCTCGTCATAATCCAGGGCCTGTTGTATCCGCCGCAGCTCCTCCGGGGAGGTATCCGTCTCCGCCTCAAAGTCTTCCCCGCTGTCTAGACGGCTCCGCTGTTCCGCGGGCAGCCAGGAATCGTCCCCGCTGATAACCGCCCAGGCCTGCATATAGGGCAGGGGGTTGTTCCGTACCTGTCCCCGGAGGAACCGGGCCGTGGCGGGGGAAATCGGCTTATCCTTGGAAAGCTGAATCCGGGCGTTTTTCCAGTTCTGGTGGTCAAAGGCGCTCTTGACCGCCCGGAGTTCGGCGTTGTACCGCCGTTCCTCCTCGGCGCTCTCCGGCTGGAAATGGTCTGCTTCCGCCAGGATACCCCGGGTTCCCTCGACGATCTCCCGCAGGCCCGTCTCACTGTTCACCAGGTCAAGGAAGTCCTCGACGGTCTTTTGCCCCGTATCCGCGGTCTCCGCGGCGGTTTCCCGGTCCCCGAGCCGCTTCGCTTCTTCCCAGAGGGTTTTATAGAACCCCTCCCGGGCGGCGGTTTCCCGGAGATCCGCGGGCTGTTTCTCGTCAAATACCTCATAATACCCCATGAAATCTTCCCAGGAATCAAAGGTTCCGGCCAGGTCCACTACTTCGGGGTCATTGCGGATAAAGGCCGCCAGGGCCGCCTCGTCCTGGAAAAGGATAGAGGGGTTCTCCCGGCCGTAGATTCCGGCGTTATCCGTGGCCGATTTTATCTGGCTGGGGGAGAAGGTGATATATTCCTTCCCCACGGACTGTCCCTGGGAGTCATAAGGCCGGATAATACCATCGTATCCCAGGGTCTGAATGTATGGATTAAGAATGTCTATATCCCGGAAGTCGATCTGCCGCCAATTAAAGGTATTCGTGTCGTGGAGGCTTTTAAGCAAAATTTCTTTGAATTCTTCCAGGTCGGTTTCTTCGGATACCTCCGGCAAAAAGTCATTATAAAAATCCCGTACCGTGCTGCCTTCTTCGTTCCTAAAGGCAAGATAGTTCTTCCGCAAATCCTGAAATCGCCGGTTGTTTTCAAGCTCCGGCCAGTCCTGCTCAAGGATGTCATATATCATGTCATTGATGTCATCCCGGATTTTATTAAAACGGTTTTCTGAATTCAGAACCAGAGGATTTTTGATATTCAGGAAGTTTTTGTATACTCCGCCGGAAGAATACCCCTTAGCTATTTCGGCATCAGCGGCATGGTATATCCCCTGTTTATTTAAGAATCTGTCCAGACCGGCCTTGTCTCCCCGGAATACCGCCAAGGGCTCCCCGTTGGCATCGATAACTTTTGATGTATTGGGGGCTTGCAAAATTTCGCGAAGTGTAGTATCTTTTATATCAGAAAGGGAATCCTGAAGGCCCGAGTTTGTTTCTCGGATGACTTCAATAAGGGTTCCCTTTTCTATTTTGCTAAGAATGTGCTGGTAATACCAAATCCCGGCATTTTCCCCCAAAACAATATGAACAGTGTATGGTTCGCCATCCAATTCAATTCCGGTAACAAGATGCCTAAAACTCTGATAATGAGAATTTGCCCGGTTTGGGCCATTTTCTGATATAAGGACAGCGTTCTTCAACATTGTCGGGATGTGGGCAATAGTTTTCATATAGGTTTGGTTATTCATTCCCCAGGATGTTATCTTTCCTATCCCGGTACCTCCCAGTTCTATAGGCCCATTGATATGGTCATTTCGCATCCCTTTAAGATTTTTCAGGTATGCTTCTATGGATTTTTTATTTTCCTTTGGTGTCCCGGAAATATCATACTTTCCCTCATAGGCATTTCCGTCTAATTTGAGATTGGGGCTCTTTTCCAGTTGGGCTATCCGTACCGCCCGTTCCCAGTCCCCGAACCACTCCTTAAAAGAGGGCGTCCGTACCGCATACCAGGCCTGTTTTCCCTGCTCCTCCCCCAGAGCTTCAAGCAGCAGGGAAGGCTTCCCGTTGGGGGCCTGGTATTCCGCCTCAGTCCCGGCGTACTGGTTCCGGAGCGCCCGGATTTCCCCGATAACCTTCTCCCGCTCCACCGGGTCGGTAATATTCATGGCCCGCGCAATCAGGACCGCCGTGGGGCCGTGCTGCCGGTCTGTCGGGTCAAGCCGTTCTATAGCGTACACCTTCCCCGCCTTGTCCACCGCCGCCCGGGCCTTCTCGGTATAGTCGGCGGCCGGGTCGTTGAGCACCTCGTCCTCAGGCTCCGTGTCAGCCTGGAACAGGACCTCCTCCACCGGTTCCCCGCTTGCCCCCTGCTCCCGGGCAAGCTCCTCCGCCCGGGCCCTCCCTTCCCGGTTCAGTTCGTCTACCCGCCGGTTTATCTCCGCGTCATACCCGGCGGCCGAGGGCGTTCTCCCCTGCTCCCCCCGTCTTTCCCGGTTCGCTTCCGCGTCCCGGAATATCCGGTCAAAGAAGGCTTGCCGCTCCGGGGTTAACCCCCCCTCGTTCTTGACCAGCCGGTAGATACGGCCCATGAACTCCTTGAACTTCTTAAAGAGCTCCGCCAGTTTTGAGGTCGGCGCCTTCCCGGTCTCCAGGTATTGCTCATACGCCCGGGCAAAGGCTTCTTCCTTATCCTCGGTCCACCTTCCGTTTTCTACCCCGAATACCCGTTCCGCCTCCGCCAGATAGTCCCCGCTCAGCTGCCGCCGTAGCGCGTGGGCAAACTCATGGGAAGCCGTGGAGAAGTCCGCCCAGGTGGAACCCGATAGGAGGGCCTTTCCCGTTTCCGGGTCAAACCGGGCGGCCCCCTTCTTCCCGCCCCTCTTTCCCTGCCCCGCGGCCAGCTCATTGGCGTCGGTATCGGCAAATACCCCTTCCTGGAAATAGGTGCCGGCATATTCCGCAAAGGAGCGGTTTTGCAGATCCGCCCCTATCCGGAACTGTTCCAGGACTGCCCGGGATTCGAGGTCTGTCAGTTGCGGCATCGCCTTTTTCAGGCGGTCAAGAAATTGCTGCTCCATCACCGTGTCGTCCTCTAATCCCCCGGTATCCGCACGAGCAGGCCCCGCGGCGGCTGTTTGGGGAGTTTTCCGCGCTTCATCATCCCAGCCGATATGAACGGCTGGGGCCGCCCCTTCCTGCGGAGTGTACGTAACCCCCTCCCAGCTTACTTCCTGGTTCAGGTCATTCGCAAACCCCTGGAGTATCTCGCCTTTCAGGGTTTCATAATTCCCCGCAATCCGTACTTGGTCAATAACCGCTCGGCCTCCCTCAAGCTCATAGGTGATCTTCCCGTAGGTATTTTCCTCGGACTTGGCGGGGTTTCCGGCCTGGTAGGTTCCCGTGGTAACGCCGCTGCTTTCGGTGTGCCGTATGTTCTCGGCATAGAGCCGGCCGTCCTGATCCCGGTATTCGGGCCCTTCGCTTTGGTCCTCCCCGCGGTAAAGCCGGGTCCTGCGGTATTCCGCCTCCGCCGCCGCTTCCGCCCGCTCCCGTTCCTGCGCGTGGGCGGTGAATAACTCCTGCCGGGTATCCGCCGTAAAGTTCTCGTAGGTCTTGTTCCCGGTTTTCTCTAGGACTTCATTCGCGGTCTCCATATCCGGAGCCGTCTTCATCACCGCGTCTATCTGGCGGAGTTCGTCGATATTCACCACGGTATCCCGTATCGCTATGGGCACACCGGTAATGGCGCTGCTCAGTATGGCTCCCCGGAAGGACTCCCAAAGGGCCGCCCGCCTTTCTTCCGGGGAAGCCCGGGACAGGAGCGCGTCCGGGTTTGCTTCGGCAATTTTCAGGTACGCCTCGTAGGCGGCCGTCGCCAGGTCCGAGGCGGCCTTATCCAGGGCCTCGTCTTCCGGGCTTTTCCCCTGGGCGATAATTTCCCGGACCCGCTCCTCGGTGGATTTCTTGGCAATCCTTTCAGCCTGTTGACTTACCGCTTCCTGACCGACTTCGGTAAGCCCCTCGGTGAGCATGTTAATACCCGCGGCGCCCGCGGCCTTGGCAAAGGCGCCGAACTTACCGCCGTTATGGAGCATTTTAAAAAGCTGCTGCCCCGCGCCGCTGTTCCTGAAAATCGGGATATCCGCGGATAATCCCTCAAGCACCCCCTGTATCCCGGAGGACACCATGGCGGTCCGCCAGGCAATATCGTCATCCACGCCGCTTTCCAGGAGGTCCAGGTATTCAAGGCCCACGGTACTCAGGGCGGCCGTTGCCGCCCCGGCAATCATGCCCACAACCGGATGAATCACGCTGCCCAGGCCCCCCGCGACAGAACCCTTTAACGAAAAAACCGACGATTCGGCTATCGTTTTGGCGCCTTCAAAAAAGAAGCTGCGTTGCAGCGGGTCTTTGAGGGAGATGTTTTCTTCCCTGAGCTGTTGCATTTCTTTCCAGAGCGCGTTCCGTCCTTCCGAACCCTTCGGCAGGTTTCGCAGTTCAAGGCCTATCGTGTTGAGCCGTTCGTTATTCCCGGCGATAGCAAAGGCGTCCGATACGGCCCGCCAGGCGGTGGGGGGCGGTAATTCCTTCGTAAAGGCCGTTTCCAGGATAGCGTCGAGGTTGGCGTAGGCATCCTCAATCGGGATATTGTACATCCGGCTTAACTTCATGGCCGTACCCAGGCGGTATTGGTTGTTCTGGTGTTCTTCCTCGCTCTGTTCGTCCGGGAATATCGTTGGGTAAAGGGTATTAAGCCGGTCATATTCCTCGACGGACAGCTCTATCTTATACCGGTCAAGGCCTGCCTGCCGTTCCGCCTGACGTTGGATAAAATTTTGCTGGGCCTGCGCCGGATCAAAACGGACCGCGGGACGTTGTTCCTGTACCCTGGTTTCGAGGGCTTCTTCAGCAGGTTCGTATATATCCGCCATTACAACCCCTCAAAAGGCTCATAAGGCGCTGCCCCTCGTCTCCCTCGTAAGGTACCAGGGCGGGACGCCCGTCTCACTTCGCCATTGACATCAGTCTTGGCCCAGGAAGACAAGTTCTCCCCGGTATATTGCCGCTTGGCTATCGGCGTCCATCCGCCGTTTTCATCATCCTGGTACAGGAAAATGTCCCCCCCGGCCGTGCCTCCTATCCGGTACCGGCTGCCGTTCTTATCTATGGCGATCACATCCCCGCCTTCCACCCTGGTTTCGGCTGCCCCCAATTCCTCCCGGGCCATGGCTTCCGCCCGGTTGGTATAGGCCCGGAAGTTATCGTCAAGGTGGGCCGGTACGTTCCGTCCGCCGCTTCTGCCCGGAAGGTTAATATCCGGGTTGGTATGATAGGCGTCCAGGGCTTTTCCCAGATTGCCCAAAGAACCCAGGGCATTCCGGGTATAGGTGGCTTCGCTGGTTTCCTTGTTATCGTACAGGAAATACAGGCTTTTCCCGATGTATTGATCCCGAATCCCCTTGAGGGCCTGCTCAAGAACCGCATTTTTCTGCGGAGCGGAATCTTGAGCGTTTGAATACCGCGCGTAGGCGTCCAGGACCTGCCCCATCATCATCTGTTGTATCGCGTCCTGTTCCATACCGGTTCGTTTTTCTATATCGTTCCATTGAGAATCCGTAAAACTTATCAACTGGCTGAACATGCGCTTTGCCGCGGATGTTTCCGCGTTGTCGGACAGCCGGGCCAGCAGCTTCTTATCAAATTCATAATGCAGCTGTGCCGGCGCATACTCGCCGCCCGATGCTTCGGCATATTTGTTCAGTTCCTGATAAATCGCGTTCAGGGATAGCCCGGTATAATAGGTACTTTCTCCGGTGATGGGGTTGGTCACCTGGAAGCCGGTCAGCTGCCCCGCGGCATCCATCGAGAACTCCGCGGGATTGAACCCGTTTATCCATTGCTGGACCAGGTTGTCAACAAACTGGGTACTGGTTAGCTTCTTTGCTTCTGGACCCGGCTTGGGCAGTCCCAGGGGGTCCTCAAACATGGCCATAATCTGGATCCGGTTATCGGGGTTGTACTCCGCCGCTCCCTTCCCCAGGGCGTCCTTTTGCCGGGGCTTACCCAGGGCGTAGGCGTTCATCATCTCCCGGTATGCCCTGTCCACCCGCGCCGGGTCCCCAATTGCCACCGCCGTCGCGTAATTTCTGCGGGCACTATCATAGGCGCCGTCCAGTTCCTTTAATTGCTGAAAATTATACGCCTGCTGGGACGCCACCGCCGCGTCCCGGCCGATTGCTATCGCCTCCCGTGCCTTGGGCAGCGCCGCGTATAACCCCCCTTCCTCCCCCGTCTCCGTATTTCCCGGCATGAGGCTGTCGGCCGCGAGGGTGTCGTACCGCTTGCGTATATCCTCCACCGTGAGCCCTTCCCCGGCGGTAAAGTCCAGTTCCTCATTCAGGATTTTGGCCAGGACGGATTTTTTGTTCTTATCATACGCCGCCTCGTCCCAGCCCGCGGCCCCCCGGGTGCGTTCGGTCAACTCAAGCATGAGGGCGCGTTTTTCCCCGAGCCCCAGGTTCGGATTGTTGTCTATCCTGTTGAGCTCGTCTTGGTAGGTAACGTTCACCCGCTGAATCGCGTAATTGACCTCCGCCTGCGCCAGGGCCTGGTTAAGGGCCGTTCCTCCCCGGCTCTCAATCTCGTGGAGGTTATCGGTAAAATACCGGGAATCGGCGTATTTTTGCCCCCAGGTCTGCCGCCATTCCCCCAGCTCCTTGTCAAGGTACTGCCGGAAATCCTTGGGGTAGTTGGGATTGTTCTGGTAATTGATGCCCCCGTCGTCGTATATCGTTTCCCGGGCTTTGGCTATCTGGATTTTCCGGTTCTCAAAATCCATGGAGGCGTTAAAAAGGTCCACGTCCTGGACGTACTTTTTTTCTTCCGAAAGCATATTCAGGGCCTGGGACGCAAAACCGGTTCCGGCGTTCCATACGTCAAGCAGGGTCGTCATGAGCTCCATCCCCCCAGGTTATTGAATTGGGAAATGGAGCCCCCCAGCTTCATTCCCGAGGAGGCCCCCCCGAAGATACCGCCCAGGATATCAAGGGGCGCGTTGGCGCTGATCTGGCCGATGTTCCAGTCGAAGTTGCTTTGCCCCAGCTCCGCCATTTGCAGGTTGTAGGCGTCCTGGGCCTGCTTCAGCTCATAGCGGTAGCCCCCCTCGTTCCAGGACGCCCGTTCGCGGTTGATGTCCTGGGATGCGTGGGTCGCCTGGGAGGCAAGACTGCCTATGGCCTGGCTGTTTTGCTCGTTCTGTAACTGGATATTCCGCTCAAGGCTCCGTTCTTCATAGGCCCGCATGAGGGAGTTGGCGGCGTTCCCCCGGGTGCCTCCCGCGCCCTCGGCGGCCAGGGAAGAACCGATGGATGAAGCCGTTTGTATCTGGGCCTGCTGTATCCCGTAAGCCTGGCCTAAAAGGCCGGTGTTAAACTGATCCACCGAAGCATCGAGGGACTGGTTTAACCGGTAGCGCTGCAAGGCCAGGTCTTCCGCCGCGTTCTGTTTCTGGATAGCGTACTGCTGGTCGCTGTATTCCTTACCGGCCAGGTATTGATCCCAGGCTAAATCTTTCTGCTGTTGCGCCTGCTTATTCTTGCTTACCAAGCCGATGATGGAGGATATGCCCCCAATCGCCGCGCCGGCTATGGCCGCCCCTATTATCATCAGTTTGCCTCCGCGTTGACCGCCAGGACCCGGCACCGGGTCGGCTTATCGTGGATAAGCTCAAAGAACACGTCCCGATCCCACACCCCCGGGAAGGGCAGCTGGATTATCCCGCTGTAGGGTTCGCTCCGCACTATCGTATCTTCCTTCCCGTTGGGGAGGGACTTTATCCGGGGGAGGAAGCTTTCGCTAAAGCGGATGTGCAGGTTCTTGATAATGTTCTGCTTCATCCGGTCGTTTGCCAGGACCGGCATACTGCGGACCCGGCTCGTATACGGATAGCCTATCCACATCCGGGCCCCCACCGGGGGCGGTTCGGTAACAGGGTAGGTCTTGTTGTTCAGTTCGTCGTAAATCACCGCGGCATCGGTGTAACCCGCGGCGTCCCCGGTCCAGGGGCCGTAGCTGTCCAGGAACACCTCCGCGTCCGGCGCGTCCGCGCTCCGCCGCCGCTCCGCCAGCATCTCAAGGAAATACTCCCCCTCCCGTTCCACGATGAGGTACACGTCGTCATACCCCGAGGGTCCCGGTACCGCGGCTACGCTCCTGATATGGCCGCCGGTACGGATCCGCCCCCAGGCAAAGGTCCCGGTACTGCGCTCATAGAGCAACGCCACGATAATCCCGTCTTCCCGGGATACGAAAATCTTGGTGTAGGGCGCGGAGATAAAATCAAAATCAAAGGCCGCGCTCTCGTGGAGCATATTCTTACTGAGCATGGCCATATTATTGGCCCGGAAGTTATTGTCCTGCTGGGGGATATAGTATTCCACCAGAGCCTTGCGCCCGGACTGAAAGAAGCACATCGCGTCTCCCACGGATGTCGCCTGAATCTTGTCGCTTCCGTAGCGGCTGTTGAGAATAGCCTGGACGTTGGTCGCGTTTGTCCCCGCGGGGATAACCCACTCGGCGGTTTCGGTGCCGATAAGGATGTTCTTGTTCTGGCCCAACCACCTGATGGCATCGCTCATGTCGGAAGCTATCTCAAAGGTAAACCCGTCGTCGGGGGTGGGGGTACGGTCTTCGATGATTTTGGGGAGATAAACGGGAATATACATCTCGGCCGATGTCCCGACCTGCCCGATAACCCGCTCTTTTATATCTGTCGGCTTGCCATAATACCGTGTCCCCCGGAAATCCCAGGACATGGTATAGATAATTCTCCTATACAACTCGTCAGCCGCGCTAAATAATACGGATTGGTAAACTTCTGACCCAATCAGTCTTAAAGCGCCATCTTCAGACGCTATTACATGATCGAGTTCCAGCATTAAAAGAGTACGTAAATAGTTCCCCTCCTTTATATTTAAAAGCGTTTCCGCCATATCATCGGGAAATGAAACCAGATCATACCAAATGGTATTTTTGAGTTCGGCGGTCGGATGCTGATTAAGTATGAGATCTTCCTTAAATTGATATTGATTCGCGCCGATCAAGAGTTTTACATCATAGCCCGCGTAATAGCTTCCGCCCGCTATTCTATATGTTTTTGATCCTACGGTATACTCCGTCATGGTCGTATTGTACGCGGCGTAGGCGCTTATTTTATCATTGATTTCTTTTTCTTCTTCCGGACTGAGGGGGCCGATAAGCGCCGGTGTCCCGGTAAAGGTAACAACGCGGCCCTTAAAAGATTCTATCCGGACTTCCCCCAGTTCTTCGGGGGGGAAGTATACGCTGTCCACAATATATTTTTCCGGGCGCCCCTGAAAGGCCGGTACCGGTTCATCGGCGGTAAGTATTAATTTACTGCGGTCATCAGGATCAAGCGTGCCGTGCAGGATAACATAATTCCGCTGTTCGGTAAGAAATAATTTATACGTGGAAAAATTATGAATATTGCTGATTTCGCTGCCGTTGATGATGATATTTCTGAGGGAACTGAAGAAAAGCCGCTGGGGGTTGTTTTTGGTACCCGCGAATACGAGGCGGCCGTTAAAAAAGGAAACCGCCCGGGGGTTGTTGCCGTCACCGTTTAAATAGGAATTTGTATTATAATCCCGGTCATATTCGCCGTTGTATTCGCTTGTATTTATCCCCTCCGCCGCTATTATTTCGGTTTTATACACCATGCTGAACTTCAATACATAAAGCTCGGTATTGACCAGATACACCCGCAGGGGCGCGTAATTTTCATGGACCAGTATCATCTGATCATAATTCTGGGCGTACTGGACTTCGTTAATTTCCGCCATGGTCCGGGGGAGGGGTAACGCGGCGGTACTGACCACGTCGGTTCCCTGCTGGACGCCGTTCCGGTAGATCCGAATCCGCGCCGGCGCGGTAACATCCCCTTGTGTAATCTCCGGGATCAGGTACAAGAGGAAGCTGTCGTCCCGGGATATAATAAAGGGAATGATCCGCCCTTCCTCCTCCATCCTGCGGATCCGTTTGGTACCGTTCCGCCGCTCGATGCCGCCGGTGGGAATCACCTCGAAGTTCTCAAGGAACGAGACCCCCTGATAATACTGGGGTAAATCAATCCGGCCGAAGAGGGTTTCGGATAATTCCCCCGCGGCAAAGTTCGTAATGAGCATTACAGTCCAAGCTCCTCTTTCCACCAGCGCTGGGGATTACGTTTCGCGGCGCTGGACCCCATGCTCACCGTGATCGCCTCCTGCCGGATAAGCAGCGCTTCCTGAAGCAGCTGCACATGGAGCTCCGGCTGGTTCGAGAGCTTCATGGCGAATTTCGCCGCCAGGGTTTTCTCCACATACTCGTAGAACTTCGGTTCGTATTCCGGGGGCCGGTAATCGGGATAATCCTCAGCCGGTTGCGGGTCCGGGGGCAGGGGCGCGCTCTCCGGGGGTAAATCCCCGGGCCCCCCGCATACCAGGGTCACGTCGGGGTCCGTATCCGGCCACCCGCAGGAGAGGTACTCCATGTCCATCGCCTCCCCGGGCTTTCCGCAGGTTACCGCCGCGACGGGACGGAGTATCTTGCCGTTAGAAACATATAGGAGCTCCGCCTTGTCCACCCCGGTACAGATATAGCGGTCCTCCACCACGAAATAGCCGTTCTCCTGTAGCTCGATAGGCCGGGCGCAGTCAAAGGGCACGTCGTAGACAAAGGGGTACCCCGTGGGGAGGTGGGGCCGGTGGGTCTTCATGAGCCGGTCCCGCTTCCTCCCCCCGGTCCAGGCCACCTCCGAGAGGGCCTCAAGGAAGGTCTGGAGGTAATACTGCCTGCATAACAGGTACACCGTGTTATCGGGCATGTCCCCGTCGGCCAGGGGCTGCTGCCCCACGTCCAGGAGCGCCCGGTTCACGAGGTCCCGGTTCATGTTCACTTTTACGCCCTCCGGAAATGGGGGATGCGCTCCGCCTCCGCGGTCACCCTGGTACCGGCAGTCACGTAGCGGCCGCGGTAGATACAGTCCACCTCGGCGATGAACTCCCGGAATGTGCCCGTGGCCGGCGCCGGGGCGGCCGCTCCGGTACCGGTGGTACTTCCGCCGCTTACGGGGGTTCCCGCAGCCGATTGGTTCTGATTATTTCCAAATGGAAACTTCATGATAGCTCTCTCCTGGATATAAAAGCCGGGGAACGTTTCCCGGCCGCGCCGTTACTTCCCGACGTAAGTGTTAAGCTGGCCTTTCAGGGCGCCCCTTTTATGCCACGATTTCCCAGTCTGCCGCCTGCATATCTGATTGCGTTGCAAGCCAGCCCATCTGCACTTTCCCGATCGAGGTCATTATGCAGAAACAGCCCCAGAAGGTTACTTCTTCCCGGGGGTCATCTTTCAGAGCGGGAATTTCTTCCCGCTTAAACACGTAATCGGGAATAAGAAAAACATACTGATTCTTCCCGTTCCATCCTTTCCGGGTTATTTTCTTCCCCTGCTTGGCGGCTTCAATAGCAAAAGAAAAGGGCATGGCCTCAGTTGGCCGGTTGTGTTTCAGAAACACATCCTTCGGGCACCAGCTCTCATACCCTTCCTCGTATCTAACCTTGAATCCTTCTTTTCCGTCTTTAGACTCAGGTTCCGCCTGTACAATCTTAACGCCTATGTATTTCTGCATAGTGTTTCTCTCCTGGATATAAAAGCCGGGGAACGTTCCCCGGCCGCGCCGTTACTTCCCGACGTAAGTGTTAAGCTGGCCTTTCACGGTTCCCGCCGTGAAGGTCCCCGACTTGGTGAGGATCACCTGCAGATACCGGTAGGGGTTGGGCGATATGGCCACCCTTCCCCCCGCCGCGCTCAGGGCGGCCGTCGTAAAGGTATTTTTCCCCACGTCCGTCCAGACCGGCGTCCCGCTCGTGTCGTCGGTCCCCTGCACCGTCACCGCGAGGGCGGTTCCCCCCGCCAGGTCCCGGGCGAACAGGTCCACCGTCATGCGGTCCGCGCTGGTCTCCCCCAGGTCCAGGATGTTGGGGAGTTTCGCGTCGGACGCAAGGGCCGCGCTCCCGAAATCAAGACTTGCGTCATAGGATACGTTTCCCATCGTGTTCCTCCTTTAGGTTATCCGGGCTTCGGTGTCCAGGATGGCTTCCACCGTGCGGACCCGGAGGTTCCGCAGCATGGTCAGGGGCCGTCCCCAGGGGTCCTCCGTGCTGTAGATCACGTTGTTCTTCTCAATGGCCGCCTTCTCGATAATGTCCCGGACGGTGAAGTTCCCGTACAGGGCATAGGTGGCGGCGCCGTTGGGGAGCCGCCGGAGGATCTTGAGGATGAGGAGGATGAGCTCCTCGGGGTCCGTATCCGCCGCGATGTTGGCGATCCTGATAAGGGACCGGGGGTCCTCCAGGGCGATCCCGTATTGGCTCTCGAATACCGTCGTGTAGACGAAGAACTCGTTTTTCCCCGTGGCGTCCGTCACGAGCCGGCGCCCGTCGTCGCTCTGTCTCACCCCCACGGTACCAAAGCCCCGGGGGTAAATGAGGTGCAAGAACCGTTCACCCAGGGCGGCGATATAGAGGCTCGTCAGGTCGCTTCCCGTGCCCCCGGCGTCAAAGACGGTTTTGTTGTCCAGCTTGGCGAGCCGCGCCGCGAACCCGTCGATATCCAGGCCCCCCTGCTGCTGCCTGCTGCCGTAAATGAGGTCCCGGGCCTGCTGTATTCCCATCCCGTTGAGGATGCCGACAGCCTCGGTCTTGCGGAAGGCCGCGGCGTCCCCGGTGTGATCCGCGAGGCTCGCGTCCACGTTGCTGATGGCCTGCCACATCTGGGTGTATTCGGTGACGGTGTCCGTCTGGGTCGCCACCGTGGGGGTCCCTTCGTAGTACCGGCGGGCAGAAGACTGCGCCAGGGCTTTACGCCGGACCATGGTGTGTAGCGTCCCGTTGTTCGCTTCCATCACGGGCATGTCCATTAAGATTTCATTGGTCTGCGTTAAACATTCAATGATCCGGTTCGGCCAGGGCTGGCCGGTGCGTTTGACCGCCTCCAGGGCGGTCAGTCTGTCCGCGGCATTTAATACTGCCATACCTATTCCTTGTTATTTAAACCAGGCCTCGTTCATATAATCCCGCGCCGCCCCGGGAAGGTCCCCGCTTTTCGGGCTTCCCGATTCCTGCATGGATGCTCCCAGGGCGATAAAGGCCTTGACGAGTTCCGGTTTTCCGGCAAGCCCCGCGTTGGTGATGAGGGCTCGTAGCGGCCCGTTTCCGATGCCCCGTTTGAACATCTCCAGGGCGTATTCGTAGTTATCACCGTACTCTTTCTGCAGGAGGGTGTCGGTAGCGGAAATCTCCGCTGCCTGCGCCTCCTGCGCGGCGGCAAGCTGCCGGGCTGTTCCTTCGGACACTGATTTCCACAGCGCCGTGGCCTGCTCGTCGGTGAGCCGGGCCGCGTGGGCGGCGGAAATAAAGGTCCCCGCGTTCTGATCTTTCGATACCGTGTACCCTTCGGGTTTCTCCGGGTGCCCCAGCTTCCGCCAGAAGGCGGCCAGTTCTTCCGGTTTCGCGCCGGCGCCGGGGATATCGCTTTTGCCCTGGGCCTCGAAATACCCCTTGACGAGGTCGTCGAGCTTCTCAAAGGCCGCCAGCTTCGGGGCATATTCGGGGTTTTCCCGGTACTCTTTGGACACCTGGTTTGCCCAGGGGGGCAGCGTGACAGTCGGGTTGGCGGCTGGAGAGCCGTTACCGCCGGACAGCGCAGATTGCGGGCGGGTCGGGTTGGGGGCCTGCGCCGGGCCCTTACCACCGGACGAATCAGGAAGGGGGTTCGTCGGGTTGGCGCTCTGATTCGCAGCGTTACCACCGGACATGACTTCTTGTAACGACATAGTTACTCCTCTTAAAAGCGGCGGTATCGCCGCTGACGTTTAACCGTACAGCAGCCAGAACGGCTGCTGCTTACTCCGCTTTCAGGTCTTTATCAAGCTCCGTATAGAGAACTATACGGTGTAATCCCAGTTTTTCATGCAAAAATATCTTCGCGTAATCGTTGAGGACCCGCTTCTGCTCCGTGTCGCAGATATCGAAATAGCTCCAGTCGTTGAGGAGGATCCGCAGCACTTCCTGGCCGTCCGCCGAGAGGAACACCCGCTGGAATATCCGCCGGATCTCCTCCTCTGTTTTGCCCTTCGCGTTCCCGCGCTTCCAGGGGAATTTCATCCGGCAGCCTCCGTAATCCTGACCACCGTCCGGCAGTGCTCCTTTTCCGCGGATGCAAGGTACCCGTCCACGACACCCTCCCAGTACCGGGCCGTAGCGACGTTGTCCTTGGACGGGAACCGTTTGGCCTCTTTTTGCGCCTTGCGCATGAGGGTCAACACCTCGTTCAGGTGCAGCTCCGATTTAATCATCAGGGAGTATCTCCTCTCCGGTTTCGATAACAAACCCAACGTGATGGTTGGGACATTCCAGATTCTTTAACAGGTTTTTTTCGGGCCGTGCGGCGATCCATCGTTTACCGCAATGAACACAAATAACCTCCGATATTTTGTGGGGCACCCCCTCGGATATGTCGATGACGTTTCCCTTTTTCACCCCTCCCCTCCCTGATCCAGCTGCCCTATGGGGCTGTCGGGGTTCACCGGCTCGTTAAGCTGCTTGTAGTTCTTAAGCAGCTCCTGTTGCTGCTGTAAGGCCAGCTGCTGCTGTTCCATGGCCGCCTGGGCCTCGGCCCGGGCCTGCCGTATCCGCTGGACGTCCTCATCTTCCCGGATGGCGAGCTGGCTCATGCCTCCGGACTCAAACCCGTTCCGCAGGATCTGCGAGGCGTCCACATAGTCAAAGGCCTCGGCAATCTGGGGGACCGCCCGGGCCATCTGGGCCAGGGCCCCCATGATCTGAATCCCCTGCATGATGCCGCTGGTGCGGTGGGCCTTCTTCTGCGCCTGGGCAAGGATGCCGATAAAGTCCACCTTCAGGGAAGTTTGCTGCCGTTGCAGCGCAGCGGGCAGCTCCGGCATCTTCCCCTGGCGGAACAGGATGTCCACGCTCCGCTGGACTATCTTCTGCAGGGCGTAGTTGAGGTTCGTCACCATGTTGGACAATACCGCCGCCTTCTCTCCCTGGAGTTCCACCACCTCCGTCGCCGTCATCTGCCGGCTCTGCTGCTGGAGCATGAGGAAAAAATCAACGTGGAACCAGTCCTTGATCCGCTCCTCCATGTCCCGGGTGATTTCAATGGTGATGGGGAAGTTGGCCCCCACCTGCACCGGGCTGATGATCTGGTCCGGCGTCAGATAGTAGTTCCGGCCGTCCGGAACCAGTTGTTCAGAGCCCTGGAGCTTCTGAGGGACGTTCATGGGCGGCCGGGCGGAAAGCTGGGCTACTTCCAGGAGGCTTTCCACCCCCTTGTGCAGGAGCTTGATGTCGCTCACCGCTCCCATGGCCGGGCTGTAGCCGTACTGCTTTCCCATGGTTTTTTTCCAGGTGAACACCGCGTAGGGGAAATCATGGTAGCCCCCTTCTTTGATGAGGTGCCGGTTGTCCAGGTCCATGAATACCGAGGCGTACATAAATTCCCGGGCGAGGAGGTTGTTCCCGTCGCTTCCCTTATGCTTGTATACCGCGTGGCACAGGTGGACCGGCCGCGTCTTGGATTCCTCATCCCTCCAGGTGTCCCGTATTTCAGGGGCCAGTTTTTCAAGGCCGAAGTAGGCCGCGGCGTTCTCCGCCGTCAGGTAGAATTCCCGGAAGACCGTGTCCACCTCATCGTATTCGTTGGTATCCAGGTATATCTCCGGGGGGTTCATCGCGGCGCAGCGGATTTTTTTATGCACCACGTCCTCGTCGACGAGCATGACCCCGTGGCCGAAGGTCGCCGCCGACTCAATGAGGGCCGGCATCTGGCTGTAGAGGTTCCCATCGTTATAGGCCTTGTAGAGGGCTTCCTCGGATTTTTCAAGCCAGTCCTTTACCCCGTACTGTTCTTCCAGGTCCCGGTCCGCGATACCGAGCTTGAGCCACATGATGTTGGGGTTGATGGAGTAGCCCGAGATGCCCGCGACCAGGGTCTCCAGGTAATTCGCCGGCCGCCCGGTAATACGCCGGGGAATGAGATAGCCCTCGCCGGAGGTGTCGGCATCCTCGCCGAACTTGAGTACCACCGAAGAGACGAACCGCTGGGCCTCTTCCCAGGCGCTTTCAAAGTCCCGGCGCCGGGTCTTGAGACGGGCGAGTTCCCTGGTTAATGCCTCGGCCGTATCCCGGCCGGATAATCCCGTTTTCAGTATCACGGGAACCAGTATTTCAGATTATTTTATATAACGTAATAATTTGACCTTTTTTTTAAAAATTATTGTAATCCAGGACATTGTACCGGACCGGTTTCGCCGCCGCGTAGTGCCGCCGCCGGAATACCGATTGGGGGTTTATGGCGGAATCGCTCATCACCCCGTACCGGAGCGCGTCCGCCAGGTGATCCTCCAGCCTGGAGTCCACGTCTTCCGGATGGTTCCGGTCCGGCGTCAGTGCCGGTAGCGTCCGTATCGTGTGGAGGCAGGTGTCAAAAACCTGGAGCATCGGGCGGCCCTGTTCGTCCCGCTGTTTCAGCCGCTCGTGGAGGGCAAGCCATCCGGGAACCCGGTCGTGGTTCCCCCGTTCCATGCGGAATCCCGCCTGTTCAAAGTATTCCGCCGGCGCCGGCTGGCTGTCCACTTTGTTCCAGTTCGCCGGGTCCGCCACCAGCTCCGTTACCCCTTCCCTGACCGCGTCCGCCCAGGCATCCGCCGCCGCTTCGCTCGCCCCCTTCCTTATCCCCTTGTTGGCTTCCCCCGGCGCGCATCCGTAGATCTCCCCGTACTGTACCATCCGGCCGTACCGGTCCACCGCCAGTTTCACGATGGCGTAGGGCGCCGCGTATCCCCAGTCAAGCGCGTAAAACCGGTGCCACTCCCCCGCGGGCAGCGCATAGGGCTTTACCACATGGACGTCCCGCCGGAACTCGTCAAATACCTGCCCCGCAAACACATCCCAGTCCCCGTCCAACAGCGCCCTCCGCAAATACGCCGGCAGCATTTCAAGCCGCGTCACATAGCCGGGGTCGTTTTCCAGGAGCCGCCGGTTGTCCGTCACCCGGGAAGGGATAAAACACCGGGTGGTGTACCTCGTCCCTCCCCGGCTTGGGACCGGAATCCGGTAGATCTTCCCCGGTTCCCGGTTGTCGATAAACCGCGTCTTAAGCCACATATGTCCCCGGCCCCCGGGATTCGCCGTCCCCCGGATATAGCAGGGCGCCCCCGCCGCGCTCCGCAGCCGGCTCATCATGTATTTCCATACGTAATCCGTCGGATAGTTCCCCGCCTCGTCAAATCCCACCCAGGTGTAGGCCTGCCCCTGGTACCGGATCACGTCGTTTTCGTTCTCCAGAAACCGTAAATATAACCGGCTCCCCGTCGGAAACGTAAACACCTTGGCGCTCTGGTTCCAGACGGCTCCCAGAGGCAGGTACAGTTCCCGTGCCCGCTGGATTATCGCGTCCAGTTCAGGGTAGGTCTGCCGGAATAATATTCCCGTCCAGTGCTCCCGCCACTCGTTCGCAAACCCCAGGTAATCCACCAGGAGAAAATCCGTCTTTCCCCCGCCCGCCGCGCCCCCGTACAGCAGTTCAAAGGCGTTGTTCCCCAGCGCTTCCGCCTGTTTCCGCTGGGGGCTCCAGAGTACCCGCTCCCCGCCCACCGGCTTCCTCCCCGTCAAAATCAAAAAGCTCTTTCTGCAGGCTCTGGATCACGTTCAGGTTCCCGCTCTCCAGGCTTGCCCGTACCGTCTCTATCGGCTTCCCTTCCAGCCGGTCGAAGATATACTTGATCGCCGCTAAATCCCCGTACACCGCCATGGTATACAGTTTCCTGACCAGCGCGTCCCGGGCGTTCTCGTCCGTTAACCCGGGGATGGTGAGTTTTTTCTTATCCAGCACATATCGCCGCAGCGCCTCGGTCAGGGTGCTGTTCTTTCGGGGCCTCCCGTGGGGATTGTTCGTCCTTCCTTTAGGCAGCGGCATTGGTTTTCCCTCTCATACGGCGCAAGTATACACGCCTTCGCCCCGGTGAGTAATAATATGACGGCCTTTTGTTTTCTTTTGTTTATCTCTCCGCCGGATGGCGCCTCCGGGCGATAATCCCCGCCGGCTTGCCGCGGCCGCTTTCCCGGGGCAGGAGCCCGTAGACCCCCCGTTTTACTTCGTAGACCGGATGGTCAAAGCTCAGGGTGTCCAGTATCCGCCGCGCCTTTATCACGTCGGTTTTCGTGTACCGCGCGATGTCCGCCGCCGTCACATGGTTCCATCGCAAGAGCTTCAGGGCCTTCGCCGTATACTCGTCCATGGCTTCCCTCCGCCCTCAGTATGCGCCGGGAAACGGCCCGGGACAAGTCCGTCACGCGCCGCCCCCTTCATTGCTTCGTAATTCTTTGTAATATAAGGAATTATAAAGCAAGTGACGGAGTGACGGACTTTTCCCTATTATTATTTCTTTCTATATATATACTTACGATATATATTTTTTTACTTTTAGGGAAAAGTATGTCACTCCGTCACCGTTGCTTATAATTCTTTACTGGATAACAAGTTATGCCGTGACGGACCTGGTGACGGACCGGTGACGGAGTGACGGACTTATGAGCGGCCCGAGGGCAGCGGAGCGGTCCGGAACGCCGGTTTTACCCGGATTGCGGGGAAGGCGGACCCCCGCCAGGGGACAAAAACGGCGGAACGGTGTGTTTTGTACGTTTTACGGTCAATTAAGGGGCTTTTCGTGACGGATCTGCGTGTTCCGGTGACAGACCGGTAACGGGGTCAAAGCATGAGGTTTTTTAGTCTTTTTTTTATTGAAGAAGGCGGGGGAAGGACGCCGGCTTATCCGTCGGGAAGCCGGAGCCGGATGCCGACGTACAGCCACGCCTTGTTGGTATGCTTCCGTTCCATCTTCCGGGCCGTGAGGCGGTCCCCGAAACTGTTCTTGCTTAACTTCTTGCGGATGCCCTGGTCGTCGCACCAGGCCAGATAGGCCTTGTACAGGTCCGCGCTCGAAACCTCCGCCCCTTCGGCGCTCTCCGTCTTCTCTTCCAGGAACTGGGCCACCTGATCCTCGCTGGCCATATACTCCCGGCTTGCCGCGTCCACCACCGCGCACGCCGGGAAAGCCCGGGGGCCGCCCCCTTTCCGGTAATATTCCTGCGCCATCCCGATGAGGAGCGCGAGAATCTGCGGCCCCTCCTCCAGCAGTTTGTCCTTAAGGAATACGTCCACCTTTTCCTCGGGAATCGTATAATCAAAGGGGACCATCCGAAGCCGCCGCTGCACCCCGAGCCCCGTTTCCCGGAGCTTCAGCCGGTTGTTCGTCCCCACCGCGATCTTGCACACCGGCTTAAACTGGAGGTTCTCCCGGTACTTCCGCCGGGCCGACATCGGGTCCCCGGTGATGATCGGTTTCATGTCCTTCATGTTCAGGTGCCCGTCCGGCGCGTCCGCCACCACCCCCAGCCGCACCCCCGGTATCTCCGACAGGTCAAACCCCGACGCCCGGGCGTTCTCCAGGACCAGGTCCTCCGGTATCGCCGCGCCGTAGTCCCCGAACAGTTCCAGCATGAGCGTTAAAAGCGCGCTCTTCCCGTTCCGGCCCCCGCCGTGGAAGTTTACAAAGAAACCGGCCCCCATGTCCCCGCTGAGGGCGTAGCCGAAATAAAACAGAATGTAGTGCGCCAGGTCCATCCGCGCCCCGCCGTCCTTGCTCGTTATCTCCCCCACGAACTCAAGGAACTTTTCCGGCAGCGGCGGTTCCTCCCCGGCCCCTTCCGGTTTCCAGACGCCGCAGCGGGTGCTCTTCCTGAGGTAATCCTCCGGTTCCGCCGGCCGCCGCGTTCCCCTCTTGAGGTCGTATACCTCCCCCTTGCAGTTGAGCAGCTCCGGACGGAGGTCAAAGGTTTTTTGCCCCTCCACGATCCGCTGGTCGTTTTTTATGATCCGCATCACCGCCATGAGCCCCGCCGCGCTCAGCATCCCCGTGCAAAAGCGCAATTCCTTCGCGTCGTCCCCCGCGTTCTCCCACCGCAGATGCGCGAAATGTTCCACCACCGCGAAAACCGCCGCTTCCGCATACGCTTCCTTCCAGCATCCGTCTTCCTCGTCATACACCAGCCACCCGAGCTCCGGACAATACCGTATCCACCGGCCGCAGCAGTCAATTACCGCCTGCGCCTGGTGCGTCTCGTTGATGTCGTAGTTTTGGTAGATGTCAAAATCAGGAGGAATCTGCGCGATGAGAGAGGCCGCAAGCCGCCCCGCCTCGCTTTGACTGCGCAGCTCCGAGAATTTGCGTTTCAGCCCGTTTTTGATATACTGCTCGTCCCCCAAATCCCTGCTCCCTGCTCCGATTCAGCCGTAGTAATCCCCGGGATCCGGAAATCCCAGGGTATGCGCCGCTACCCGCGCCATAAGGGGGGTGTCGCTCCGGCTCAGGACGTCCCGCAGGTACTTCCGCCCACCGGCCCGCCCCAGGGCCCCCGCCTTTTCCAGTTCTTCACCGAGGCGCTGCTCCCGCGCCGCCCCCGCATCCCCCAGGGGCAGCACCTCCAGCGCCCGCCACAGGACCCGGTGCCGCCCGTCCCGGAACGCCCGGAAACTGAGACCCGGAAACCGCCGCGCGATAAACGCCCCGACATCCTCCGCCGAAAATACCGACGCGATAAACTCCCGTTCCGCTTCCAGCCGCGCTTCCCCGGCCGGATCACGCCCCCGGCCCCCCTCCCGGCGGGAGGCCGGGGGTGCGTCCGCCGTTCCCCTCATCTGCCCCCCCGGTCAACGGCGCCCCGGCGTTTTTTCCTTTTTTTCATTTCCCGCCGCCGCCAGGCGATGAGGAGTTTAATATCCGCCACGGTCTTGCCGGCTTTGGTCAAATCCCCGTTGGCGGATATGAGACGCAGGTGATTCATTACCCCGAGCTCTTGCCGGGAAACCAGCAGCAGATTTTCCAGGGCGAAGTTTACCTTATTGCCGTCGGCAAAGATTACCGCGTGTCCCCGGGGGATCTTTCCGTGCGCCGCCTCCCAGATCAGCCGGTGTTTAAACTTCCATGTTTTGGGATTCCGCGTTTTTACCTTCACATACCCGTCTTCGTCTGTGACCTCGGTTCCCACCGGGCGCCAGGTATGGGGCCGGTTGCCCGGCTTGAACCACCCTTTTTCACTCCCCGCGGGGCAGACCCCTTTTTTCCCCTGGTTAAAAGGAATGCGGCCGCGTTGGAAACGGCCGTCCCGGCCGTTGCGTAAACCGAGCCGGCCTAATGCACTGCGCAGCCGTTCCACGGTAAACGAAAGCCCGAAACGCCGGTTCCACAGTTCCGTCAATTCGGCATAGCTCCGCCCGGTAACCTTCCGTTCCAGAAACCGTATTTGTGCGGCGGTGTATTGGTGGCGGGGAGTATGGTTTCTCATTGGATTACTCCAACAGGAGGGGATGTTTTTTGATGCCCGGTAACTCGTCATACGCCTTCGATGCGTCCAGTACCAGCCGCCCCGCGGCAATAATCTGGGCCGAAACGTTGCACATGCCGTTCGCCCGGATGATTTCCGCGGTGAGCGCTTCCCCTTTCAGCTCATCGTCGTTGAGCCGTTCCAGCTGTTCAAACAGGTGATTGTTAAGATCCGATAGTTTGTTTTTCATGGTACTTTCTCCCTTTTTTAATCGTGTCTTCCATTGTTTTTTCCAATATCAGCAGGTTGCCTTTTGTCAGACCGCATTTCCGCCACCCGGCCACGATGAAGGGGTTTCCGTCCTTAACCATGCGCCAGCAATTGGCATCGCGAAAAAGCAGCCCTTCTATTCCCCCTTTCACTTGACCGTCTCCAGACAGTTAACGGCAAAGCAACTTTTATACCCCTCAAGCATGACTACCCATTCCTTGCTTCCAAGTTGCCAGGGTTCGCTTGCGGTAGTCCAGATTTTTCCAGCATATGTTTCCGCCTCAAGGCAATTCACCATTTTAACGTTTGTATCAACCTGTGTTGTTTTGCTACATTTCATTTTCCGCCTCCTTCAGTCCACAGGCGCGGCCTTCTACAAAAGCCATAAAAGCAATAATCTGATAATCAACGGCACCTTTATGTTTTGCGTACCGTTCGGCCTCGTCATCATTTGTGCCCTTTGCGCCGTTGTCCCATTGAAAAAATTCCTCCCACAGTTTTTTTAATGGGGCTTTTTCGCCGCTAATATCCTCCGGCTCCCAATCGTCAGGGTTATCCGGTGCCGGTTCGGATTCAGGGGAACGTGCTTTTAAAGAGGATATGGCGGACTCAAGAAATTTGCACCCGTCCCTGAAAGGCTCTTCGCAAACGGTGTAAACAATCCCGGCATCAACAAAGCTGAACTTTTTTCTTGCTGTTTCCAATAGCTCAATTACTCCCTTCATGTTCCGCCTCCTCCTCCAGGGCTTTAGCCGTCCCCCCTTGCCGCAGATGCTCCACGACTTTCCGCGCCTCTTCCAGGTATAACGCCCGGTAGCCTGCTTCATCCATCCCCGCGTACTCCCAAAACAGGGTCTCCCGGTATGCCGGGTCCGCGGCCGCCAGGCTATCAAATGTAGGAGGGCGGAATTCAAAACTTCTAACCAGGCTGATGAGGAAATGAAAGAGTCCCTGTACCTTCCCTTCAAGGGGGATGTCCTCGAAACTTTTAAACCCGGTGTATTTTTCCAGCCCCTCCTCGGATGCCCCCCAAGCGTGCCGGAGATACATCCCTGCGTAATTCCGGCTCCCCGGGTGCGCCAGGTTCCGCTCCTCCACCCTTCGCCGTATCCTTTTCTCCATGCAGGCCCTGAAATCATACTGGTTCATTCCCCGGCTTTTGAGATCCCCGGCAATTGCTTCCGGCGCTTCCTGCCATTCCGCCCCCAGGGCGCCCAGTAATTCCTTGCCGTATCCGGCGGCTAATTGCCGGGCCGTCTGTTTTGCCGCGCTCTTTTTTTGGGCTTCCCGCGTCTCGTAGCCGCATCTCGTCACCCGGATGCTCCCCCTGTCACGCGCCACCCGCCAATAGACGTTCTTTTTCCGCTTCGTTTCTCCGGAGTCCAGGATATAACGCTGCGGGTTCAGCACTTCGTACCGTTTCCCGTCAAATTCAACCTCGCCGGTATGCTCGTATAAATGCTTCGGAATGCTCATGTCAAAGGCTATCCGCCGTATCTCCCGGCCCCCCGGATCTCCCCGCTCCGTTTCCCGGAGCGCCCACCGAAGCAGCCGGTGCCATTGTTCTTTATAACAGTCGGGATTGAGGCACACGTCGTCAAACCGGTAATCCTCCTCAAAAAGGCTCCCGTCCCCGTTCCGCGTCCGTTCCTCGCAGCTTTCACACCCGTCCGCCAAAAGGAAGGGATACAGCAGGCACCGCTGCGTCCGGACGATATAGTCCTGCGCCTGCCAGACGGCGGCTTCCTTCCCCTCATATTTTTTGCAAAACGCCTCCTGGTCATCTTCCGCCAAGCCCGAGAGTAATACCGCCCCCTGGATGTCCAGCCGCCCTTCACGGAACATCTCCCGCGCCCCGGCCGCCAGGCCGCTCAGCCGCAGCCGCTGGGAGATTGCCGTCCGGGAACGGGCAAAGTACCGCGCGATGTATTCCACCGTCGCGCCCGCGTCCTTCATCCGGCGGAAGATGTCCGCCTCCTCCAGGGGATGCATCTCAAGCCGGTTGACGTTTTCCACCAGCGCGAGCTCCTCGTCGTCGGTGTCATCCTCCCGGACGATGCAGTCCACCGCGGTAAGCCCCGCCTCCGCCGCGGCCTGCGCCCGCCGCCGTCCCGCGATAACCCGGTACCGGCCGTCCCCCAGGGGCCGCACCAGAATCGGTTCCAATATCCCGTATTCCCCGATGCTTTCCTTGAGCTGCTCAAATCCCCTGTCCGTCCCGTACTTCCGGTTGCTCTCGTATACCAGATCCGTTACCGCTACCTGTTCCATAAAATGCTCCATAGGTTGTTATCCTTACTTCCACTGCCGGCTTCCGTCATACCGCGGGCCTTCCCCGGGGGGATAGCGCAATAACGGCCTTCCCTTCCGGAAAACCCGGGGCGCCCCTTCCGTCTGCTTCTGCTCCTCCGCCGGCGACGCCTTCCAGGATGCCCGTACCGCCTCCCCCCCTCCCCACCGCTATCGTCCCGTTCCGGTCCGCCGCGCGCCGGAGCTCCCGGTAATCCACCCGTTTTCCCCGGCGTTGAGCGAGGTACCCTAACGCGTCCTGCATCGCCCCAAACCGTTCCCCGTCCACATAGATCGCCCGCCTCATCGTCAGGCCTCCATCCCGAAACCAAGGAGCCGGTTCCGTTCCGCTTGCAATTGCTTCTTGTCCGGCCGCGGCGGCTCCTCATGCCCCCGCGAGACCACCGTCTCCAGCGCTCCCGGGCTGAACCCTTTCGCTTCACCCCACCGCGCCGGCTGCCAGTTTTCATTTCCCAGCCACCGTACCCATACCAGCGCCGCCGCCGGAAGCTCCTCGTGGTACGCCGCTTCCCATTCCCCGGGCGTCCGCCACGGCTCTTGCCGCAGCCGCCCCCGCAGATAGGCGTAAAAACACGCCGCCGCCGCTTCCCGTTCATTTATTGCCTTCCCCGCCATCCCCCGCCGGATAAACTCCCGCACCCGGTTTTCCAAATCCGGAAACCCCAGCCGCCCCAGTTGGTACTCCTTCCAATAGACTTCAAGCCCTTCTGCCGATACTGCGTTCATCCCGCCTGCTCCTGCCGTTCCAGCGCGACGATTCGGCCGCTCACGAAAAACAGCCGTTCCTGCAGCAGCTGTATCTTATGGTCCAGCGCCGCCGCCTCTGCTTCCAGCCGTTTCAGCGGATCCGGGTCCCGCCCTTCTTTGCCCCGGTCCAGCTGCGCCATGCTCCGGCCCGCAAGATACGCCGCCATTAATTCCCGCAGGCCCCCTTCCTTCCGCGCCTTCCCCAGCCGTTCCTGCGCGTCCTGGCCCAGCCGTTCCGCCTCCGCCATCCCCGTCAGCTGCGCCGCCCGCAGCATCGCCTTCATCGTTTTGCGGGATAACCCTGCCTGCCGTTCTATCACGTCTTCAGGACGTACCCCCTTCCGCTCGCACAGCTCCCACAGATCTCCCAGGATGCCCCCCAGTTCCCGTTGCAGCGCCGCCGCAGCCCGGTCCTTCTCCCGCGCCCGTTCTACCAGCGCCCCTATCTCCGGATCCCCGCTCCGCCGGTATATCCCCCGGGCTTCCGCCCGGTCCAGGAGATCGTGGTACACCCCCCAAAAGAGCTTCGTATGGCTTTGCCTTCCCTCCTGCCCTTTGTCATGGTAGCAAACATGATGTGCCAGCTCGTGCAGGGCCGTGTACATAAGCATCATGTCGTTGGCCATCTTCCGGTGATCGATCACGATGCTCCGGGTGCAGGGTAAGTATTTCCCCCAGAACGTTTTCGGCAGCCCGCTGAAACTCACGCTGAATCCTTCCCGCCCTTCATAGACCGCAAGCAGCTTTTCCTTCACCTGTTCCGCCGTCATAAGCCCCCCTTCCCCCATACGAGCTTCCCCCCAAAGGGCAAGCCCCGCTCTATTTCCCGTACCTTCCCCCGTACATACCCGTAGTTCCGGATCATTGACCGCGGTATCCAGAACTCCGCCGACTCCTGTTTCCGGTGGGGAAGATCCGTTTCCGGCGCCGCTACCGGACACCGGACCAAAACCGCTTTTTCCGTTTCCCGTACCACCGTGAACGCCCGGCACGCGTTAAAATCCCAATGCCGCCCGTGTTCCCCCAGCGCCCGGGCCATCGCCTGCTTCCCCGCCGGCGTCAGCTGCCCGTCCGCCCGCTGCCACCGCTTTTGTATCCAGAACTGTACCCCGTTATACTCAAGCAGCTTCCCTTTTTCGCTCTCCCTCACCGTTACCATGGTTCCTCCTTCACGGCCTGTTTCTGTTCTATGCCTCATCCGCACAGGCGGAGCAAAGGTCTTCCTCTACCCAGTGGCAGGGATGCCCGGTCTTCTCAACGCACTGACGACAGTCGTCGTCGGTGCATCCGCACACCCGGCAGCGCCGTACCGTTCCTCCTTCTTTCGGGTTAACGAATAGACCCGCCTTATCCATGGAACGCAGCTCAAAGCGGTCAAAATGGAATTTGACGAATTCTTCCCGCTCCAGATAAAATTCTTCCAGCAGGGACGCGGCAATGTCCGGCCGCTGCCGGCGTATGAAAAAGTCGCATACGCCGATAATGGCGCTGAGCCAGCCTTCGCGGCGGCTTTTCGCCCCTTCCTCCTGCCGCGCCTTTTTACGCTGCCCCGGGCCCCGGCGCAGAGCTTTCAGAACGGCAAGGGCATCGTTGACATGACGGAGGGTTTCTTTTACCAGCTCCCGCTCTTCCGGCTCTGTTCTGTTGCAGATTATTCTGATGTTCGAATCAGCCTGTTTTAACCGCTCGATAATCACGCCGGTCATGTCCGGCGCCGGCAGGTCTTTCATTTTTTCCGCCCCTTGTTTCTTGACCAGGGGAAGCCCTGCCGGTCATCAATATCTTTCGGGCCGAAAAAATACTCCCCAAAGAGCATCAGCGCGCACAGCGCTCCGGTGCCGATGAACAAAGCCAGGATCATGACGCCTCCTTATAACTCATCCTTATTGACGTTCACCGCTTCCTTAGAATGGACGGATTTTACAAACGCTACATAGCGGCGGTATTCAGTTATCTCATCCGGCGTGAAATCATACACCCGGGCAATTTCTTCGTAGCCGGTGAGCCAATCTTCGATGCTCCTCTGCTGGCACCCGATATCAACCCGGTCCTCGCCCCAATACGAAACGGGAAACCGGGAGCCAATAATATGTATAATCACCGGCCGAATTCCGTCGCCAATGCGGGCCCCGTTGCCAATGCGGGCCCCGTAGTCAATGAAGGCCCTGTCGCCAATGGAGGCCCCGTTGCCAATGCGGGCCCCGTCGCCAATGAAGGACCCGTTGCCAATGCAGGACCCGTCGCCAATGCGGGCCTCGTAGCCAATGCGGGCCCCGTAGTCAATGCGGGCCCTGTCGCCAATGAAGGCCCCGTCGCCAATGCGGGCCCCGTCGCCAATGCGGGCCCCGTCGCCAATGCGGGCCCCGTCGCCAATGCGGGCCCTGTCGCCAATGCGGGCCCTGTCGCCAATGAAGGCCCCG
>JAISPH010000193.1 GCA_031275035.1 Treponema sp. | reverse complement strand
CCCGCCAAGGGCCCGGTAACGCCGGTACCGTTCCCGGTACAAGCCGCAGGCCGGGCCGGGAACAAAGCGTTCCCTGATGCGCACTATCCGGGAAACCGCTTCCCGCAGATCCGCCGCTTCCCCCAGGCCCAGCGCCGCCGCCGCCGCATCCCCCGCAAGCTCTCCGTCGGCTATCTCCGGAACCAGCAGGGTTACGCCGGTAATGTCCGCCTTGAGCTGGTTCCAGAGCCGGCTCTTTCCCTGGCCCCCGGAAAGACGCATCTCCCCGACGGGAAAGCCGCCCAGGGCCAAATCCTCCAGGGCGGAACAGACCCGGAAGGCGACGGCCTCGGCCACCGCCCGTCCCAGTTCCGCCGGTTCCGGCAGGGTCCCGGAAAAGACCAGGCCCGCCGGGGGAAAGAAAAAGGGGACGGCCTCCGGGGGGACCGCGGCTATCCGCCGCATGACGGCTTCATATGCGGCGCCGGTCAGGACCGCCCCGGCGCCTTTAAGTTCCGGTGAATTCAGTACAAGCGAGCAGTACCACTCAAAGAGCCGGCCCGAACCGGGGATAAGGGCGCCGGCATTCCAGCAGCCTTCCTGTACGTGGGGAAGGATCCGCAGCGATCCCGCCGCGGCGGGGGCCTCCCCCTGAACGCAGACGTTGATCCCCTCGGAACTGCCCGCCCTGTCGCAGACTATCCCCTCCTCCAGAGCCCCCACTCCGATAAGGGCCATGATAAAATCCGGACCCCCGGCGATAATGGGTATCCCCGGAGGCAGGGAAAAACGGGCCGCCCCGGCGGGAGAAAGCCGGCCTATGACCGTTCCCAGCTGAACGAAGGGGGGGAATTTCCCCCGGTCAATGCCGAAGGCTCCGCACTGGGCCCCGTCCCAGTAGTAGGGCTCGTAGGCCGGGGCGGGCAGGACCGTAACGGGGTCCGCCCCCAAACGGTGGGCCAGCCATTCCTGGGAGGAAAAGAGGTACTTCGCGGCGGCATAGTCCCCGGGCCTTTCCTGCATCAGGGCCGCCGCATAGGGCAGAAAAAGGGAGGCGGTTCCGTTCCCGGCGGCGGAGGCCGCCGGATTGTACCAGTGGACCGGAGCCAGAGCCTCCCCGGAGGCGCTTACCGGAACCAGGGTAGGCCCGTTCCCGGAAACGCAGACCGCCCCTGGTTTAACGGCGCCCTCCCGAGAGAACAGCAGCCCCGCCGCGCCGGCCAGGGCGTCCTCCCAGTCGCCGGCAAGCGCCTCTTTCCGGCCATAGGGGCGGCGGACAAAACCCAGCTCACGGCCGTCATAATCGATCAGGGCCGCCTTTAAGGAAGAGCTGCCTATGTCGGCGCAGAAAACAGGACCCGGCGTCATCAGATCTCCGCGGAGGGAGCCTCGGAGAGCAGCTTTTCTATCACCTCCCGGTTATCCAGCAGGGAACTGAGGGAAAGCCCCTGGTACAGCCGGGAAATGGTCTGGGCAAAGAGTTTGGTGATATTCACGCTGACATACCATTCCCGCTTGAGCAGCTCTTCGTGGTATACCGCATTGGTTCCGATGATCCTGAAAAAGAAACCCTTCCGGTAGGCTTCGTCAAAAAAGGAAACGGCGTCCCCCGAAAAGAGGGGAAGGCTGACGGCGCAGATAAGCTTTCCCGCCCCCTGTTCTTTGAGAAACTTCATGGCCTTGAGGAGGGTCCCGCCGGTGCCCAGCATATCATCCGCCACAAAGACAATCTTGCCCTTCACGTCTCCCAGAAGCCGTATCTCTCCGATATTATTATCCAGGGCGTCTTTGGAAACCCGGGAATAATCCCGCTCCTTATAGAGCAGGGCCAGGGGTTTCTTCAACGCATTGGCGTAGAACTTGCTCCGGTCCACCGCCCCGGTGTCGGGGGCCACTACGACAAAATCATCGCCGATATCGGTGATCCTGGACAGGGCCCTGATAATCTGGTAACTGGCGTGAAGATTTTCCAGGCGCATAAACTTAAAGCCGTTCCCTATTTCCCCGGAATGAATATCCAGGGTGATGATCCGGTTTACCCCCAGGGAATCCAGGATGGTTCCCACCCGGCTGGCGGTAAGACCTTCCCGGCCCTTTTTCTTGTGCTGCCGGGCATAGGGATAGTTGGGAATAACCAGGGTGATCTGAGCCGCCCCCGCCTGCTTAACGGCATCCACGGTAACAAACACCGTCATCAGGTGATCGTTGATTGAGAGGATCTTTTTTTCGCCGTTGTTGAAGTTCACCGGATAGTGGTTTTCCACATCCTGAACAATAAAGATATCCTTGCCGCGGATTGATTCCAGGATCTCGGCCTTCAATTCGCCGTTGGAAAACATGGTAAAACGGGCGGGAACCTTAAAGCGGGGACATTTTGAAACCGGCTCCTGGGCCAGTCCGATGGAGGCAATATCGTTGATCAGGCTAATCTGCCTGGCAACCGACTCGGCGTCCAGATTATACCGCCTGGCCATTTCCGCCGTGGTGTGCTCATACTTACGGTGATACCATTTCTTCAGGTGAAGAATTACCTCGCCGGCAAATACTTCACCGCCGGGACAAGCTATAATGCCAAGATTCATGGATAGCTAGGTGGTATCATATCCCCGCTTAATTTTCAAGTATGGTGATTTCCACCCGCCGGTTCCGCCGCCGCCCTGCCTCGGTGCCGTTATCCGCCAGGGGTCTGCCGGCGCCGTATCCCCGGACCATAATGCGGTCCTGGGTACGGATCCCCTTTGCGATAAGGTAGTCCGCCACTGCCGCCGCCCGTTCCCGGGAAAGCTGCATCCGTCCCGCGGCGTTCCCCGCCAGGGCGGTATGGCCCCCGACCAGAATGTCCCTGCCGGCGTACCCGGCGATGATCTCCGCAATCTTGTCGATCTTACTTTGTTCCGAAGGCGCCAATACCGCCGAATCCGGCTGAAACTGGATATTTTCAAGACTGATGGCGATGCCTTCATCCACCGCCCGGACGCTGGCGTCCTGTATCCCCAGGCGGTCAATCGTCTCTTCAATCTCCTTGAGGATCCTGCCCTTGTCCATCACCTCGGATTCGATAATCTCCGCTTCGGCCCGGCCCCGGTATTCCACGGTTACGCCGTTGGATAATTCAAAAATAATGCGGAAACTCTCTTCATAGGACCTGGGCTGCCCCAGGCCGGCGTCCCAAAAAATCAGCTGATCCGAAGAACCCATAATCCGGGTGGGCCATATCTTTCCCGCCGCCGCCTCCGGTTCAACAAAAATATGGTAGGAAACGGTCAAGGCGGGGTAACTTTTTTCTTTCCAGATACGTTCCCCAAGAAACGTATAGTTTGCCGTAAAGGGAATACGATAAGGCGCATCTATACCGAAGCTGTCCCTGAAGTCATGCATCTCGCAGCCATCGGCGGTCCAGGTTTCCCCGACCTTCAAATCCCGTCCGGGGAAAACCGGCACATTCCTCACCACGGGCATATAGTACTTTTGATCAATGGTGATATAACCCAGCCTGTCGCGGCCGAATTCGGAATCGTACTCCCGGGACCACTGAAAACTCCGGCCGCCTGTCCCCGCCCCGGCCGCCTTTTCGGCGGTCTCGAAATGCGCCGTATGCCGGCCCGAACCGTCCGTAGCGTCTTTGACTTCAACCGAAACACGGTTCAGAATCTCCGCCCGGTGGCTGAGACGCCGGTTAATATACACATCCTCATGTACGGTTGAAAGAATGCGGTACTTATCACCCGCCGCATAGAGATAGACAAATTCCTCCGCTGCGCCGGCGGGGCTGAAAACCAGGGAACCCAGAAGGGCGAAGAACAGACCAAGGCGACGCGTTTTTGTTGTTTTTGGCATATAGACTCCATAACGGGGGAATACCAGGAAAACCAACCGCTTTGCAGGCAGACTCATGCTTTCCGGTGATCCCGGCTACTCAAAAATACCCCTGTTTTGATAATCGGAATATCTAACGGCAGTATAAACCAGGTTTCCGTAAAGGGAGTAACTCCCGAACCGCTTCATTGACTTTTTTTCCGGTTTACGGTATAAGAGCCTTTAGCTCAGTTGGTTAGAACTGCGGGCTCATCAGCCCCTTTGGAGTTGGAGCCGGGAGGAAGGATTTATGCCCCGCCTTACGTCGGGTCGGGGCGGCGGTTTAATCCGCAGGTCAAATGGATCTCCCTTGAACCAGGGCCCTGCGGCTTTTATTCGCAAGCGGGTTTAATACCCAAGAACCCGCTCACCGGTTCGCGGGGGAGCCTCCGGGGCGGTTTTAATCCCCAGCTAAAGCATGGGTTTGTGTGGGTATTAAACCCGCATAAAATCCATACTTTGGAGACCAAACCATACCCCGTCCGCTCTGCAGCAGGGTTGGTTGATTCGCTTTTTGTTGGTTTTGCGTATGTATTCGGGCCTTTAGCTCAGTTGGTTAGAGCTGCGGACTCATAATCCGTAGGTCCCTGGTTCAAGTCCAGGAAGGCCCAGAAAACGCAGCCCCGGCAGGGGCTGTTGCTGTTATGGGCCTGGACTCGAAGGGTTTAACCCCGGTAATGAGCCTCTGCGGAGCAGAGTTCCGCAGTATCCTTGGCGTTGGGTTGCGCCGGGACGGAGGTTCGTTCGATAGGAAGTTTATAATACCATCCGGTTCAATACCAAATTTTTGTAAGCGTCGCTTGATTCCGTCCGTGGGGTACATACCCAGGAGCCCGCTTGCGCGGGGGAGCCTTGGGGCGGTTAATCAGTGCAACGTCTACGAAATATGGTATGTATCCCCATATATAATCACATTCCTCTCGGAACGAAGATACCCCGCTGCTTGCGGCGGGGTTCTTCATTTGAGCCGCAGCAGAGCTGCGGGAGATTAACCGGACTTCCGAATAAGCGCCGGTCCGTCCTGGATTAACCGCCTGCTCTCGATTAACCTGTTAATCATTTCCTTCACTATTAATAGCAATGAGATACCCCTGTTTTGATGTCCTATTGATTCCCGGTAAGAAATAACGATAGTATAGAATGGGAGCGCGCTATGGGGATCGATATTGCAAAGGCGGCTTTGATAGAAGTAGACATTCAGAATGACTTCTGTCCCGCCTATACGGCAAAGGACGGGACTAAACGGCCGGAGGGAGCCCTGGCGGTTCATGGCGGGGACTGTGTAATTAAGCCCCTCAACAGGATTGCCCGGCGTTTTGTGGAAGAGGGGGGAAAAGTGATTGCTTCCCAGGACTGGCATCCGGCTCATCACAGCTCCTTCGCATCATCCCACCCCGGAAAAAAAGTCAACGACGTTATCGTTCTACCCGTTCCCGGACCGCCGCCTTCGGTCCGCCGGAAGTACGGAGAAGCTGAATTTATACCGGCTGCGATACAGCAGGTACTCTGGCCCGACCACTGTGTCCAGAATAGTCCCGGCGCCGCTTTTCACGATGAATTTGATCTGGACTATGTCAATCTGGTTATCCGCAAGGGTTTCCGTAAAAATCTTGACTCCTATTCGGTGTTTTTTGAAAACGACCGCCATACCTCCACCGGACTGGACGGTTACCTCAGGGGCCTGGGGATTGAATTCGTCTTTATCGGCGGACTGGCTACGGATTATTGCGTACTCTACAGTGTCCTGGACGCAGTCCGGCTGGGGTATAAAACTACGGTGATCACCGATGCGGTCCGGGAGGTGGGTTATCCCGAGGGTTCCGTGGAAAGGGCCTTTAAGAGCATGGAAGAGGCGGGGGTCCTTTTCGCGGCTGCGGGGGATGTCCTGTGAAAAATTTTTCCGCCCTGTTTACGGATTTCTACTCCCTCTCCATGGCCCAGGGTTATTGGAAAAAAAACATAAACCGCCGGGCTGTTTTCGATATGTTTTTCCGCCGGCAGCCCTTCGGCGGAGGCTTTTCCATATTTGCGGGACTCGGCCCCCTGCTGGACGCGCTGGAATCCTTTTCATTTTCCCCGGAGGATATCGCCTACCTGAAGGGTCTCGGTTTTTTTGAAGAGCCCTTTCTGGATTACCTGAGGGACTTCCGGTTTACCGGAACCCTTTGGGCGGTGGATGAGGGAACCGTTATTTTCCCCCAGGAACCTCTGCTTCGCCTTGACGGGGGGCTTATTGAATGTCAAATCATAGAGGGAATGCTCCTCAACATCATCAACTTCCAAAGCCTGATCGCCACCAAAACCGCCCGGGTCTGGCTTGCCTCAAACAAAGGAGCCATCATGGAATTCGGCCTCCGCCGGGCCCAGGGTCCCGACGGGGCCATGTCCGCTTCCCGGGCGGCATTTATCGGAGGCGCCTCGGGTACCTCCAACGTACTGGCAGGGAAGGAATACGGCATCCCTGTGATGGGAACCATGGCCCATTCCTGGGTTATGGCCTATCCCAGCGAAGAGGAAGCTTTCCGGGCCTATGCGGATATATACCCGGAACATCCGGTGTTCCTTATTGATACCTACAACACCCTTAAAAGCGGCGTCCAGAATGCGGTTAAGATCGGCAGGGAGCTGGCGGCCAAGGGAAAGAACTTCGGAATACGCCTGGATTCCGGGGATATCCATTATCTTTCCGTGGAGGTGCGGAAGATCCTCGATGCCGCGGGATTTACCGGGGCAACTATTGCGGTATCCAACGATTTGGACGAGTCCATAATCCAAACTCTGACCAATGCGGGAGCTCCGGTAAACAGCTGGGGAGTGGGAACCCAAATGGTTACCGGGGGTTGCGAAGCGGCTTTCAGCGGGGTATACAAGCTGGCGGCCCGGGAAAGCGCCTCTGGAGATCTTGCGCCGGTCATCAAGGTTTCGGATCATCCCGAAAAAACCACCAACCCCGGGGTCAAGCAGCTCTGGCGTATCAAAGATTCCCAGAACATGGCGGTGGTGGACGTACTCGGCCTTGAGGGGGAAGCTCCCCCGGAACGGGGCAGGCGCTGTGTCTTCTGGCACAGCTCCGCGGACTACCGCCATTTTTACCATGTCTTCGAGGGCGAGGCGGAGCCCCTGCTGAAGATCCGCTTTGACAAGGGAAGACCCGCGGCGGCGCAGCCCTCTTTGAAGGAGATACAGCAGCGGGTTAAGACGGGACTTGAAAGTTTTGATCAGAGCTACAAGCGGTTCCTCAATCCCCACATCTACAAGGTATCGGTTACCGAAAAACTGCGGGATCTTAAACTGGAACTTATCCAAAAGCACCTGGGCGATCTCTGAACATGCCGCTTCAAATTAAGGAAGAAACATGAACGTTACCAATACCATCCAGGTACAGTTTGACAAAACCGGTCCGGGGGGCGCAAAAAACGGGATTCCTGTTACCTGTCCCTTCGGCGTTCCGGTGGATACCTTTCTTGAAAGTTTCGGCCGGATCCCCGGCGGGCTGGCCGCCGTCAGGGTGAATAACGAGATACTTCCCCTTTCAACAAAGCTGGAGGTCAACTGTACCCTGGAGCCCGTATCTCTGGACAGCTCCGACGGGCTGCTGATCTGCCGCCGGTCTCTGGCCTTTATCCTGGCCGTGGCCGCCCGGAAGCTTTTTCCCGAACGGCGCCTTTATATCGGCCCCTCCATGAAGAACAGTTACTACTATACCTTTGTCGACGGGAAAAAGCCCGAAGCCGAAGAGGTACAGAAACTTGAAGGGGAGATGAAAGCCCTGGTCGGGGCGGATCTTCCTATCAGCTTCGGTTATATGGCCTATGCCGAAGCCCTGGAACTTTTTGAAAAAAACAAACAGTCCGATACCCTGCTCCTCTTTGAACAGCGGAGCGACTCCAAGGTACAGATCAATGAATGTCAGGGTTTTGTGGATCTCTACGTCGCCCCCCTGGTATACCGCACGGGCTTCCTTGCGGTTTTTCAGCTTTTGCCCTATGAGGACGGCTTTCTCCTCCGTTCCCCCGGCTTCGGCAAAAAAACGATAGATCCCTTCGAGGACAGTCCCGGACTGTTTTCGGTTTACCGGGAATATAAAAAATGGGGCCGCATCGTCGGGGTCCATGCCGTAGGCCACCTTAACCGGCTGGTGGCGGACCGGACCTTCAGGGACTATATCAGAATAGCCGAAGCTTTCCAGTCGAAAAAGATGGCCGAGATTGCCGAAAAAATTTACCGCCGCCGGGATACGGTCCGGATCATCCTCATCGCCGGCCCTTCCAGTTCCGGCAAAACCACTACCGCCAAACGGCTCTCCATCCAGTTAAAGGTGATGGGCATGATCCCCATCGCGGTAAGTTTGGACGATTATTACAGGAATCCCAGTCTGGCCCCCAAGGATGAAAAGGGCCAGCCCGATCTGGAATGCCTTGAAGCCCTGGATGTTCCCTACCTGAACCGGCAGCTTCTGGATCTCCTGGCAGGAAAGGAAGTGGACATCCCCGTCTTTGATTTTAAGACCGGAACCCGGCGGGAGCGGGGAAATCCCATACGCCTGGATGAACAGTCCCTCCTGATCGTAGAGGGTATCCACGGCCTTAACGATGAGCTGACCTCCCAGATAGAGGCGGAAAAGAAATTCAAGCTCTACGTATCCGCCCTGACCCAGCTTAACCTGGACGATCATAACCGCATCCCCACCAGCGATAACCGGCTTCTGCGGCGTATGGTCCGGGACTACCAGTTCCGGGGTACCGGAGCGGTAAAAACTTTCAGGATGTGGCCCAGCGTTCAACAGGGCGAGCGGAGGCATATCTTCCCCTTCCAGGACAGCGCCGACGCGGCCTTCAATTCGGCCCTGGATTACGAGCTGTCGGTGCTGAAGGTATATGCCGAACCCCTGCTCCGCTCGGTAAAGCCCACCATGACGGAATACTCCGAGGCGGTACGACTCCTTGCCTTTCTTGAAAACTTTGCGCCCATACCGCCCCAGTATGTGCCGGGTACAAGCATTCTTCGGGAATTTATAGGAGAATCAGAATTTAAATACTAGGAGTTTGCTGCGCTTCGCGCGTAAAACCCCGAAAAATCGCAGATTAGGCGGTTTTTTACCCTGCAAACTCCCGCGGACTTTTAGTCCGAAGCGGCCCCGGTAATCGAGGTTTTTGCGCCCCCGGCGGCGCAAAAATCCACAAGCGCAACAGGCTGCCGGGGGTAAGGGGACACTGAAAAACTGATGTTTTTCAGTGTCCCCCCGTATTTCCGCCGGAATTTTATAGGAGGTTATCTATGACAGAATCCGCCCTGGCTTCATTGGCAATCCTGCGCCGCCCGCAGGAGACCATGCACTGGTATATTATTCCCCTGCTGGTCATTGTACAGTACATATATTTCCATGAAATCCGCAAGAAGCATATCGATGTGGTACTGGGCGGTTTGGCATTGTGGGGGATGGATCTCTTTAACGAGGTATGGAACAGCATCGTTTTTCACGCCACCGGCTATGCTCCGGTATGGGGCGCCCCCCGGGGGGATACGGCGCTGCAGCTGCTCATCGGCTATAACGTCGAAATATCCTTCATGTTTGCCATTGCGGGCATTATTGCCTGCACAGGGCTGCCCAGGGATCCGAAAAAGAAGATCCTCGGCGTCAACAACCGGATACTGCTGACCGGCGTCTATGCGCTGATAGGGGTGGCGGTGGAAATATTTCTTAACTATGCGGGGGTACTGAGCTGGGATTATCCCTGGTGGAATGCCCGCGCCCCCTGGCTTATCTGGCTTATCGGTTATGTACCTTTTTTTGCGGCGGCCTTTCTCGTGCATGACATGAAGGTTCGGAAAAATCAGTTCAAGGCCCTGGGGTATATATACGGCGTCGATATACTGCTGCTTATCATCTTCGGCATCATGGGCTGGATGTAGCAAACCGTAATGCCGGAACATAAGGAAACAGGAACAATGGATTCTGCCGGGCAGCCGTCCGGCAGCACCCCGAAACGTTTGTGCCTCATTCTCCTCAGTTCCGGTTTAATGGCGTTTAACGTCAATACCTTTATCCATGCGGGGGCGCTTGTTCCCGGCGGTTTTACGGGCCTTACCCTGCTCATCCAGGAAACGGCCCTGCGTTTCGGCAATGTGCGGATACCCTTCAGCATCATTTTATATGCGCTCAATGCGGCGCCGGCGCTCATTTGCCTTAAATATATCGGAAAAAGGTTTGCCCTGTACTCCTGCCTCCAGATTATCGTAAGCGGGTTTCTTACCGACTGGATGCCGCCGATGTTTATCGAAATTATCCAGCTCCACGACATCCTCTTGTCCGCGGTATTCGGGGGCCTTCTCAACGCTGTTTCCATCGCCCTTTGCCTCTATGCGGGGGCAAGTTCGGGGGGGACGGATTTTATCGCCATTTTCATCTCTGAAAAATACCGGAAGGATGCGTGGAATTATATCTTTGCCGGAAACTGCATGGTCCTGGCGGCGGCGGCCTGTCTCTTTGCCCTGGACAGGGCGCTCTACTCGATCATCTTTCAATTTACCGCAACCATGGCCCTCTCGTTTCTCTACCGGGGATACCAGCAGCGGACCATGCTCATCGTTACCGTTAAACCCGACGAGGTCTATGCACTAATTCGGGACATGACGCACCATGCCGCCACTTCCCTTATGGGCCGCGGTTTCTTCCAGCGGAAGAAGCGGGCGCTGCTCTACTCGGTGGTTTCCGCCGACGAGGTGAACCCCCTTATCGCAAAGATAAAGCAGATAGATCCCGGCGCCTTTATCAACGTCCTTAAAACCGAACAGATCAACGGCAGATTCTATATGCGGCCCAGGGATTAGCCGCTGCGGCTCCGCCCCGGCGGATCACGGAAGCGCCGGCCTATCCCATCACCAGCTTTCTCGCCAAAGAACCGCCCGAGCTGTCGTCCAGGGTTTTGATCTCTTCCGCCAGCGCCTCTTTACGGTACTCCTCCCGCCGGCGCTCCTTTATCTTATCGACGGCCTTCCGTTCCCCGGATGCGGCGAGGTATGTTTCCCGGGCTTCGGCAACTTTAAGCTCCGCCCGGGCGGCGTCCTCCAGAAGACGGTCCCGGGTTTTATCGAGCCTCAGTATGTAACGGTCATAGTTCTGTATCTGCCCGGGTCCCTGGGAAAAACGTTCCCCCGCGGCCTTGATCCGTTCCCGGGCAAGGTTGAAAATCTTATTTTCTATTTCCGTCAGAATACCTATGGCCTTGCCCAGTTCTATTTCGGCTTCCCGTTCCCGGTAGGCCCGAAGTTCCAGTACCTTTTCCAGGCCGAACTTAAAACGCTTCATGGAACCGTAACCGTATCCGCGGAGAGGACGCCGCCAGCGGCGGGGATATCTGTTCCGGCAGAACCGTCCGGGGTTTTATCGTAACCCTGGGGAAATCCGGCGGCGGACGGTTCCTGCCGGTCCTCCGCCGGAGAACCGGGAAAGACCTTCCGGGGAGCAGGATCGATCATCTCTTCTTCAGGTATGGGAACCCCCGAAACCTCGCTTAACAGGGACAGGGTTTCTTCCAGGGAGGAGCCTTCGTCCAGTCCCTGTATAAGAAAATTTTCAATACCCTGATGCCTGGCAATAGCTTCGTCAATCGCCGGGTTGGAACCCGCATGATAGGCCCCTACGTTGATAAGGTCCTCGGACTCCGCATAGATGGCCATGTTCCGGCGGACAACTCCCGCGGCCTGGCCGGCCGCTTTCCCGGAAACCGCCGGGGCCAGCCGGGAAACGCTCTGTAAAACATCGATGGACGGATAATGGTAACGCGCCGCCAGCCGCCGGGAAAGTACCACGTGGCCGTCCAGGATTCCCCGGACCGTATCGGATATGGGCTCATCCATATCGTCCCCGTCAACGAGGACGGTATAAAAGCCGGTGATACTGCCCCTTTCGGCGGTACCGGAACGTTCCAGCAGTTTAGGCATGGAATCAAAGACGCTGGGGGTATAGCCCCTGGTAGCGGGGGGCTCTCCGGCGGCGAGCCCTATCTCACGCTGGGCCCGGGCGAAGCGGGTTACCGAATCAAAGAAAAGCATCACGTCCAGCCCCTGATCCCGGAAGTACTCCGCCACCGCGGCGGCTACATAGGCCCCCCGGAGACGGGACAGGGGGGGCTCATCGGAGGTCGCCACCACCAGTACGCTCCGGGCAAGACCTTCACTCCCCAGATCCCTTTCGATAAAGTCATTGACCTCCCGGCCCCGTTCCCCGATAAGGGCGATCACGTTAACGTCGGCGCTGGTGTTCCGGGCTATCATTCCCAGGAGGGAGGATTTCCCCACCCCGGACCCGGCAAAGATCCCCAGCCGCTGGCCCCGGCCTATTGTAAGGAGGCCGTCGATGGCCCGTACCCCCGTGGAGATACGCCGGGTTATACGCCTGCGTTTCAGGGGGTCCGGGGGGCTTGCCATGGCGGGATATTTTACCGGGGCGTCAATGTCTTCCCTGCCATCGCTGGGTTTACCCCTGGAATTGAGGACCCTGCCCAGCAGCTTATTGGAAACCGCCACCTCCAGGCGGGTCCCGGAGGCGATTACCCTGTTCCCCACCTCGATGCCGCCGGTATCCTCGTAGGCCATAAGCTGCACCATCTCGCCCCGGAGTCCCACCACCTCCGCCTGAATGCTGCCCCTGCCCTTGGGCGCCACAATTCTGCAGACCTCGCCGATCACTGCGCCGGGACCGAGGCTTTCAATCAGCAGGCCCTGGACCTTAACGATGCGGCCCACGCACTTTATGGGTTCAACCCTTTCGGCGGTAACAATATACTTTTCAAATAAAGTTTCCATATTTCCTTCCGCAGGCCCGCCGCAGCCTAGACTCCTTCGCCGATGGCCGCCGTTTTTGCCCTGCCCTTGATAGGAGAAATTTCCAGAATCTTGGTTTCCAGTTCTGCAAGCTGACTCGATATCCGGGCGTCGATTTCGCCAAAATCGGTCTCGATAACGCAGCCCCCGGGATCAACGGTGGAATCTTCGATTATTTGTATGGACTTGGCTCCCTCCACCAGTTTGATGAATTCCTTGGTATGATCCGAAGTCATTTTAAGATCCATCATGTTTACCCGGATAAGAATATTTCCCCGGCCCTTCACCTTCCGCAGGGCCTGAACAACATTGGAAATCACCACATTGCGCTGGTTTTCGGAAATAACCTTGATCACCTTCCGGGAGATCAGGAGCACGAGGTCGATGATCTGCTGTTCCGTTTCCGCCAGGATCTCCGCCCGCTTGTCCTGGGCCCGTTCCAGTATGGTCTGGGTCCGCTGAATAAGCCGCTCCACCTCGGCCTTGCCTTCGCTGAAGCCCGCCTCCCTTCCCGCGGCCCTGCCCCGCTCCTCCGCTTCCTGCCGTTCCGCTTCAAAAGCGGAACGGGCGGCAGTTTCAATGGCCTGGGCCTGCTGTTTCGCTTCGGCGATGATCTTCTCCGCTTCATCCTCCGCCGTCCGCCTAAGGGACTGGGCTTCGCTGGTCTTTCGCTTTACTTCCTGAAAAGCCGCCTCCTCCGCCTCCTTGATGATGCTGTCGGCCTCCACCCTGGCGGAACGGATCATGGCCTCCCGTTCCGTATCCCACCGGGACTTAAAATCCTCCGCTTCCCGCCGGAGATCATCCGCCGTCGGCCCCTGGTACTGTTCAATCTCCTCCACCTCATCCAGGTCCTCTTCCTTTTTAACCGCAAGATGGGCTAAATCGGGAAAAGCATGGGGAGGATCGAGGACTATCTTTTTATCGCTGAGCGTTACCTCGTTGGGTCTGAATACCGCCTTTGCCATGTCTACCCCTCGAAGTTTTCCGCGGGAAAACTCCTAAATGGGCCGTATAAAAACCGGGCCCTATACAACCAATTCGTCTTCGCCGGAACGGGCGACCACGATTTCGCCGGTATCTTCCAGATGACGGATTATCGAGACGATCTTCTGCTGGGCCTCTTCCACGTCCTTTAAGCGGACCGGACCCATGTATTCCATGTCTTCCTTGAGCATACCCGCGGCGCGCTTCGACATATTCCTGAAGATTTTGTCCTGGACTTCGGTATCCACCGATTTGAGGGCCTTGGCCAGCTCCTGGGAATCCACCTCCCGCATGACCTTCTGAATAGCCCGGTCGTCCAGCATGACAATGTCTTCGAAAACGAACATCCGCTTCTTGATCTCCTCCGCCAGTTCCGGGTCCTCGTCTTCCAGGGCTTCGATGATCTGCTTCTCCGACGCCCGGTCAACCAGGTTAAGGATCTCCACAATGCTCTCGACGCCGCCGGCGGCGGTATAGTCTTCGCTGGACAGGGTGGAAAGTTTTTTCTCCAGCACCCGTTCCACCTCCCGCAGCACCTCGGGACTGGTACGGTCCATGGTGGCGATACGCCGGGCCACATCGCTCTGTACCTCGTGGGGAAGGTTCTGCAGAATGATCGACGCCTTATTCGGTTCCAGGTAGGCCAGGATCAGGGCGATGGTCTGGGGATGTTCCTGCTGGATAAAGTTGAGGAGGTGGGCCGGATCGGTACGGCGGATAAAGTCAAAGGGCCGCACCTGGAGGCTTGAGGTAAGGCGGTTGATGATGTCAATGGCCTTCTGGCTCCCCAGGGATTTTTCCAGCAGTTCCCGGGCATAGTCGATGCCGCCGGTGGAGATAAACTCATTGGCCATCATGAGTTCCTGGAACTCCATGAGGACCGCATCCTTCTGTTCCGGCTCTATGGTTTCAAGCCGGGCAATCTCGAAGGTGAGGGTTTCAATTTCATCTTCCCGGAGGTACTTGAATATCTCCGCAGAAATTTCCGAACCTATACTGACCAGGAATATAGCTGCCTTCTGCCTTCCGGTAAATTCCTTGCTGCTCTTCTTCTTGCCGGAACCTGAAATGGATGCCGAGGACCCTGAAGTCTTAGCCATTTTCTATTCCTCCAAAAGCCAGGTTCTGATAAGCTGGGCCACATCCGCGGGATGTTCCTTCGCCATATTGATGGCGTTCTCCTGCAATTCCATGCGTTTCCGTTCTTCCACGGACATGGAAACTTCGACCCCCTCTTCTTCCGCTTCCCGGAGGGCGCTTTCCCGCATCATCTGATGCTGCCGGGAAAGCTCCTCTTCCCGCAGGCGCCGCCGCCGCTCCATCTCCCTGGATATCATACGGAAAACGATAAAGGAAACCAAGAGTATGGCCAGTCCCGAGAGGAAAATTAGAATGGTCATCTGGATCTGCTTCTGCCTGAAGTAGGCGGCGTCCTCGCCGGCAAACTGCCGGGTCCGGTCAAAGCGTATGTTCTGCACCGTTACTGTCTCGCCCCAGCCCGATTGATAGCCGATGGCGTTCTGGATCAGGGCCTGGGTAGCCCGGAGATCCTCCGGGGGAATGGGGGTATACTCCCGGTCTATGGAACCGTCGGCCAGTATCACGGGCTTTCCCTTTTCGTCGTACTTCCATTTCCACTGACCGTCGATATTCACCGAAACCGTAACCCGGTCTATGGCAGGGCTCCGTTCTTCCTGAATCTGACGGCTGTTGATTTCTTCGTTATGGGTCAGGGTATGCTGGGTAACCTCTCCGTAGAGATTGGACATATCCCGGTAGGCCGGGGCGGTCTGTCCCTCCACCCCGGCAGGACCCTCGGGGGTAAAGCCCGTACCCTTCCAGGAAGTATCCGAGGTGGACTGGGAACGGGTTATGGACTTTACCCGCTCCGAATCATCGTAGGGGGTACTGGGATTATCCGGCTGTATGGTGATGGGGAAAAATTCAGAGGTATTGACGTTCTTCTGGGACATATCCATATCAATTTTGATGTTAAGATCCCGGACCCGGTCAGGGGTATAGGTCTGCTGGAGGGAGTTGAGCACCAGGGCCCGGTATTTGGCTTCCTGAAGCTGGATAATCTTCTGCTCCCGCTCGATCCGGGTAAGCCGGTCCCATTCGGCAAGGCCGGCGAAATCGTTTAACTGAAAGCCGTTCTGATCGGTGATGACGATGTTCTCGTCCTTGAGCCCCTCCAGGGCGAACTTGAGGAGCTTTTGGATGCCTTCAATCTTTTTGCGGTTTTCCGTGATGTCGCTGCCCGGTTTGGGAGTCAGGATAACGCTGGCGGTAACCGGATTTTGCTCCGAGGCGAAGAGTTCCCGCTTGGGCATAACAATGGTAACATTGGCGTCGTCCACCTCGTCCAGGGCCTTGATATGATCCGTTATCATATCTCTAATTGCCCGCTGAAGGTTGATGTTCCGTTCAAAGTCCGTAAGGGTCCACCGATCCTCGTCGAAGATGGCCCAGGGATCGGTCCCCGAGGGGATAAGGTCTTCCCGGATAAGCAGGGACCGGATTCGCCGGGCCGTTTTTTCATCGGGTACCATGATGGTTCCCGCGGCGGAAACCGAGGTCCTGATCCCTTCTTCGTTTATTCTGGTGATTATCCGGTCCCGGGCGTCCTCGTCCCTGATGGGAGCGTCGATGACCGGCACCATGGTGGGCGCAGAGGATACCATCGCCAGAGCCACTATGCCGCCGCCGGCGGCGACCACAATGCCCAATAGGATGATCTTCTGCACCAAAGACCATTTCCCCCAAAGGGATGTGATCTGGCCGATAATTCTTTTTAACAATTCGTTCATTATTCCCCTCCCCAGAAGAACTTTTTATCTCCAAGCGGCGCCCCGCAGACGATCCCCGCCCCGGAACGGCGGGAGATCTCCGGCGCTATCTGATATTGATCAGATCCCTCCAGCCCTGCACCAGGCGGCTTAGTATGGTTCTGGTGATATCTAAGGACATCTTGGCCCGCGCCTGGGCAATGGTTATATCGTGGATATCCACCGAACCGGGATCGGTAATGGCCGCCTGGGCCAGGCTGCTTGATTCCTGCTGCAGGCCGCTTACCTTGTCCAGGGCCTTGAGCATGGCGTCTTCAAAAGTACCGGAACGGATTACCGCTTCGGCGCCTATTTTTTCACCCAGGGTTGATATGGCGCGCCCCGAAGCCGCATAGGGCTGTTTCAGGGAGACCAGGTGATTGGGATGGGTTACCGTCATGGGTACCTTATCGCCGTTTACCAATTCAGGCCTGTAAATAGTCATGTTCCCCTCCGCTTGTATTCAAATTTTATCAATGCTTTTTCAAAACATCAGATTTTGAAAAAGGCTCTATCTGCTGCCGATGTCCAGGGCCCGCGAAAACATAGCCTTGGCGCCTTCCACTATGGAAGCGTTAGCCTCATAGGCCCGGGATGCGGCGATCATATCCACCATTTCGGTAACGATATCGACGTTGGGCATCTCCACATACCCCGCCCGGGGGCCGGTCTGAATGGCGTCGGGATGGGTAGGATTGTAGACCAGCCGCAGAGGATTATCGGGACTATAATCTTTCTGTACCTCCGCTACCCGGACCCCCTTACCGGCGCCGTTATCCAGCATCTCCGGCAGGAAAGGAGAACGCCAGTAGGGTTCCTCCGCCCGGGACCGCAGGATCACCCTGCTCCGCCGGAATGGTCCCCCCTCGGGGGTACGGGTGGTGGAGACGTTGGCGATATTGTTGGCAATGACATCCGAGCGGAACCGTTCGGCGCTCATCCCCGTGGCCGCTATGTTAATTGAACCAAAAAGTCCCATTTACCGGCTCCTATCGTAATACCAGGCTGATCTGGCCGAATTCAAAAGCTTCCGCCTGAGCCAGAAGAGTGTAGGACATCTGATTTCTCAGAGCCAGCATCATCTCCTGATCAAGGTCCACATTGTTGCCGTTATTTTTGGAGGTACTGAGATAATCCAGAACCCGACGGGGCTCTACATCCCGGTAATCCCGTTCCCGCCAATTGGGAATATGTTTGGGATTGGTCAGGGTCAATTCCAGAACCGGCCGCTGTTTTTCCGTTTCCAGAGCCCGCTTCAGTTCGCTTTCAAAGGCTACGTCGGAACGCTTGAAGTTGGGCATCTCCGCATGGGTCAGGTTATTGGCGATAACATTCCGGCGGACCAGGCTGGCGTCCATGGCCCGGTGCAGCAAATCAACGGTCTTCTCAAAACTGCTTACAGTCATTACAAACCCCCAATTTCAATCATCGGCAAATTTAAAAACATATTGAGCCTTTCTCAAAATCCGGCTGATTTTGAAAAAATTCCGGGGTATTCCGTTTGCGAATCATAAAATATACCTTCCCAGATCCTGGTCCTTAACCAGATCGTTCAGTTTTTCGTCCACATACTCCCTGGTAATGGGTATCTTGACGGGACCGATGTCGGGAGCCTCGAAGGAAAGTTCCTCCAGCAGGGCCTCCATGATGGTGTGAAGCCGCCGGGCTCCGATATTCTCCAGCCGGCTGTTAACATCCGCCGCCAGGGCGGCCAGGCGTTCCACCGCCTCGGGAGAAAATTCAATCTCCACCGCCTCGGTGCCCAGCAGATCCCGGTACTGTTTGGTCAGGGCGTTTTTGGGTTCCGTGAGGATGCGGAGAAATTCATCCTTGCCCAGGGAATCCAGTTCCACCCGCAGGGGAAAACGGCCCTGCAGTTCCGGAATCAGATCCGAAGGTTTGCTGACATTAAAGGCCCCCGCAGCCACAAAGAGGATGTGGTCGGTGTTTACCGGCCCCCATTTGGTATTAACCGTGGCCCCCTCCACGATGGGGAGTATGTCCCGCTGCACCCCTTCCCGGGATACGTCCGGGCCGCCCCCCCGGTCTCCTTTAACGGCGATCTTATCTATCTCGTCAATAAAGACTATTCCCGTTTCCTCCACCCGCTGCCGGGCCTCGTCGCTGACCCGGTCCCGGTCAATGAGTTTCTCCGACTCTTCGCTGATCAGAATCTCCCGGGCCCGGCTTACGGTAACCAGTTTCTTTTTCTTGCCGCCGCCGAAAAAACCTGCAATCCCCGAAAGGCTCGATTCCAGTTCCTCCATGCCCCCGGCTATCATCTCCACGGGAAACTGGGGGTTCTGGCTCACGGAGATCTCCACCATCCGGTCCTCCAGTTTTCCCTGCCTGAGGAGAGAACGGAACTTTTCCCTGGTGCTGTTGGGAACTTCCCCGGCAGGATCCTCCGTCCCGGCGCGGCTTTCCTCCTGCCCGGATTCCTGGTCTTCCATATTCCGGTTTACCGGTATGCCTACCTGAATGGCGGCGCCCATGAGGGCCGAACCGGGAACGCCGGTATTGTTGGGATTAATGGAAAAGGCCCCCACCGGCCGCATCGTAGGCTGGTTTTTATCCTTGACATCCCTGGGTTTTTTTCCTGTTCCCGGAAGGAGCAGATCCAGGAGGGCCTCTTCGGCCTGTTTTTCCGCCTCCGCGGTAACCGACTCCTGCATCTCCTGCTTTACCATCTGGAACCCCGCGGCCATCAGGTCCCGGATCATGGACTCCACATCCCGGCCCACATAGCCTACCTCGGTATATTTAGTGGCCTCCACCTTGATAAAGGGGGAACCCGCCAGTTTGGCAAGCCGCCGGGCAATCTCGGTCTTGCCTACCCCTGTAGGGCCTATCATAAGGATGTTTTTAGGGGCGATATCCTCCCGCAGTTCCGGATCCAGCTTGAGCCGGCGTACCCGGTTCCGCAGGGCTACCGCCACCGCCCGCTTCGCCTTTTTCTGACCCACGATATACTTGTCCAGCTCCGCCACAATTTCCCGGGGACTAAGATCCCCCTTGATCAGGGGAGCCGCTTTTTTTCCGGCGGCAGGCCGGTCCTGATTGACGCCGCTCATTCCAGTTCCTCTATAGTGATCTGAGTATTGGTATAAATGCAGATATCCCCGGCTATTTTAAGGCTCCGCTCGGCAATTTCCGCCGCGGGAAGATCCGAACCGTTCAGATAAGCCAGGGCGGCGGCATAGGCATAGTTGCCCCCGGAACCTATGGCCAGGGCGTCCAGGGCGGGCTCCACCACATCCCCGGTGCCGGAAATGAGCAGGGTCTTGGAAAGATCCGCCGCCAGGAGCATGGCCTCGAGCCGGCGGAGGGAACGGTCTATCCGCCAGTCCGTGGCCAGTTCCACCGCCGCCCGGGCCAGATCCCCGGAGTACTCCTTGAGTTTCGCCTCAAAACGGTCAAAGAGGGTAAAGGCGTCGGCGGTGGCGCCGGCAAAACCGCAGAGCACCTTTCCATCCAGAAGACGGCGTACCTTGCGGGCATTATTCTTCATCACCGTTTCGCCGAAGGTTACCTGGCCGTCCCCGGCCATGGCGACCCTGCCGTTCCTGCGGACCGCAAGGACCGTGGTGGAACGAAAGCTGCTGTTACTCATTACTCACTCCTGTTCCCGCCCGCGCATGGGGGTGGGCTTTTTTATATACCTGCTTCAGGCGTTCCATGTTCACATGGGTATAACGCTGGGTAGTAGAGAGGCTGGCGTGGCCCAGCAGTTCCTGTACAAGCCGGACATCGCAGCCGGAATTGACCAGGTGGGTGGCAAAGCTGTGCCTCAGGGCATGGGGATGTATATGTCCCAGGCCGGCACGTTTGGCGTACTGGGCAATAACCCACCGTACTCCGGGTACCGACAGAGGCCCCCCCCTGCGGTTAATGAAAAGCCTCTCCGTGGGAGCCTCCGCATTTATCCGCGCCTCCCTGGCCGGAAGGTATGCCGCCAGGGCTTCCCGTCCTTCGCCGGAAAAGAAAACATACCGCTCCTTATCGCCTTTGCCGATGACCCGGGCCCCGCTCAAATTACTTTCCAGATTCGGAAGGGAAAGCTCCGCCAGTTCGGAGATCCGAAGCCCCGCGGAATACATAACCAGAATCAGGGCCTTGTCCCGGAGGGGCCAGAGTATCCCCGCAGTATCGGGGAGTTCGGAAAAGCGGGCCATCTCTCCCTCCCAAAGAAAGGAGGGCAGGGTTTTGGGGGTTTTAAGATTCTTCAGGGATCCGGCGGGATCGTCGCTGCGGTAGTTGAAGCGTATGAGCCAGCGGTAAAATCCCCGGAGCGAAGAGAGCGTCCGGTTTACGCTGACCGGAGCGGCCTTCCCGGCGCTGAGGCCGCCGATAAAGCCCTGAACCTCCCGGGGACCCGCCTGCTCCGGACTGGTGTTATGGCCGCCGCAGTAGGCGGAAAAATGTTCCAGATCCGTTCCATAGGCCCTGATGGTCCGTTCCGACATTCCCCGGACCGAACGGAGATAGCCGAGATATTCGGCGGCCTTCCCCTGCCGGAGCGCCTCCCCGGAGTTTACCCTATTCTTCACCGGCCCCTCCGGTTCCGCCCGCCGCCGGCTCCTCTTCTTCGCTGTGCAGATAGTCGCAGTCCGGGTTGATACATGCCTTATGGGCGCCGTTTTTCTTATCGTACTTTTCCACCATGAACTGGCCGCACTTGGGACAGTTCATGTTTATAGGTTTGAAGTGGCTGATAAAATCACAGTCAGGATAATTGGTACAGCCGTAGAATTCCTTGCCCCGCCCCTTGGTCTTCCGGGCTACAATATCCCCGCCGCATTTGGGGCACTTTGCCAGAGGTATGGATTTGGTATTTCTGCATTCGGGGAAACCGGAACAGGCCAGAAAAAACCCAAAGCGGCCCAGCTTCTTCACCATGGGATTACCGCATTTTTCACAAACATAATCCGTGGGTTCATCCAGGGAACCCTTAAAGGATTCCAGGGTCTTTCCCACCTGATCCACCTGATCCTTAAAGGGATCGTAAAATTTTCGTATCATCTCGGGCCAGGGAAGCTGGCGTTCTTCAACCTCGTCCAGTTTGCTTTCCATGGATGCGGTAAAGGCGGCGTTCACCACATGGGGGAAATATTCCACCAGCATATCGCAGATCATCCGGCCCAGGAGGGTGGGCACCAGCTGCTTGTTGGAACGGATCACATAGTAACGGTCCAGGAGCACCGAAATGATCGGGGCATAGGTGGAAGGCCGGCCTATGCCCTTTTCTTCCAGGGTCTTAACGATGGAAGCGTCGGTATAGCGGGGCGGCCCCTGGGTAAAGTGCTGTTCCGGGTAAAACTTTTCCGCCTTTACTTTGTCTCCGGTTTTAAGGGAGGGCAGAACATTTCCCTTCTCTTCCTTGGAAGTCAGAAGTTTCATCACCTTGTAGAATCCCTTTTCAATGATCCTGGTTCCGGCGATGCGGAAGATCCCCTCCCCGGAACCGCCGGGATGAACCGCAATATCAATGCTGATGGTTTTAGTCTTCGCCGGATTCATCTGGCTGGAAACAAAACGTTCCCAGATTATCGTATAGAGCCGGAGCTGATCCTTGGTAAGGAAATCCTTGATTGATTCCGGGACATAGTTTACATAGGTGGGCCGGATTGCTTCGTGGGCATCCTGGGCCTTTTTCCCCGGAGCATATTCGGCGGCCCTGGCGGGAAGATCCCCGGGGAAATGTTCCCCTATCCAGGAACGGACCTCTTCCAGGGCAAGTTGGGAGATACGCACCGAATCGGTACGCATATAGGTAATGAGCCCTACCCGCCCCTCTCCTATATTTACCCCTTCGTAAAGCTGCTGGGCTACCTGCATGGTTTTTCTGCTGGTAAAACCAAGCCGGTTCGCCGCAGTCTGCTGCATCTGGGAGGTGGTGAAGGGAGGCTTGGGCCGGACGGTTTTTTCGGTTTCCCGTATATCCTGTACCGCCGCTTCGGAACCGGCGATAGCGTCGATAATTGCCTTTACCGCGGCCTCGCTTTTCAGTTCCGGCTTGTTTCCCTGCCAGGATACCAATTGGGCGGTAAAGATCCTGCCGGATTTTTCCGTTTTGAAATCCGCCTCCAGGGTCCAATACTCATCGGGGATGAAGGATTCCACTTCCCGCTCCCGTTCGCAGATAAGCCTGAGGGCCACCGACTGGACCCGGCCGGCGGAGAGGCCGTTCTTTACCTTTTTCCAGAGCAGGGGCGAAAGGTTGTACCCCACCAGCCTGTCCAGAATCCGGCGGGCCTTTTGGGCGTTTACCTTGGCCTCATCGATGGACGAAGGATGGGCCACCGCATCCCGGATCGCCATGGGGGTAATCTCATTGAAGGCGATCCGCTGAATGGGTACCTTGGCGGTCTTGGCGGTGATGGCGTTCCTGAGGTGCCAGGCAATGGCTTCCCCCTCCCGGTCATTATCGCTTGCCAGGAGCACCGTATCCGCCTTTTTAGCATCCTTCTGGAGTTCCTTCAAAAGCTTGGCCCTGCCCCGGACGGTGATGTATTCCGGTTCAAAGTTATGTTCCACGTCTATGGCCAGCCGGGACTTGGGCAGATCGATAAGGTGTCCCATGGAGGCCTTGACGGTATAACCGGAACCAAGGTATTTTTCGATGGTTTTGGCCTTGGCCGGGGATTCCACGATCACCAGAATTTTTTTGTTTCCCGCCCGGGCCCCGGTTTTTGACTTTTTCTCGGTTTTTGCCGCCATGAGCTATTCCTTCAACTCAATATGAAGAGATCCCGCCAGAGACAATGCCAGGGCGGATCCGCTAAAGGAAACCGGTTCCTCCGGACTGTCCGCGGCTAATCCCCATTCTTTAAGAATAACCTTCCCCGATGAAATTATCCCGGCCCCGTCGGCGGCAAGCCGCCTGGTTCCCTCGCCCCGGACCATTCCGGCGGAGGCAACCCAGAGGTCCCTCCCCTGGTCCAGGGCAAATTGGGCGGTAATCAGGGCGCCGGAATTCCGGGGCGCCTCCACAATGAGGGTTCCCCGGGCAAGGCCGGCGATGATCCGGTTTCTGGCGGGAAAATGCCATTTCCGGGGCTCCGTTCCCGGGGGATATTCGCCCAGGAGGACTCCGCCGGTTTCAACAATACGCCGGGCCAGCATACGGTTTGCCGCCGGATAGATATGGTCAAGACCGGAACCGAGGACCGCGGCGGTAGGGGCGCCCCCCTCCAGGTTTCCCCGGTGGGCCATGGCGTCTATTCCCAGGGCAAGGCCGGAAACCACCGGAAGGCCTCCCCGGGCAAGTTCCCGGCTTATGTCGTAGGCCTGAACCGCGGCGGCCCCCGAAGGCCGGCGGGTACCTACCACCGCCGCCAGGGGCAGTTCCGGGCTGGGAAGCCGGCCCCGGTAAAAAAGCAGCGCCGGCGGATCCGGCAGTTCCCGGAGCAGCGGCGGATAGGCCGCGGCGGCATAGGGAATATAGCCTATTCCCGAAAGCCGGGCCAGGCGGCTGTCCTCTTCGGCGGCCCGCCGCGCCGCATCCATATCAGGAACAAGCCGCAGGGGCCGGCCCAGGATATACTCCAGATCCCGCTTTGAAAGCGGCGCCAGATCCTCCTCGGTCTCAAACTGCCCGGCCAGAAGTATTCGTTCCGGGGCGGAGATACCCGGAAGCCGTCCTATGATCAGATCCAGCAGGCCTCGTTTATCCATTCATGTCATCCATAATAAAACGGCGGTTATTTTCAGCCTCCGCTTTTTTGATTTTATCCCTGGTAAAAGAAATGATCCTGCCGTAGACATCCAGGGCTTCCTGCCGCTGCCCGGTCATATAATAGGCCCGGGCAAGAACAAACAGGGCGTCGGTGTCATTACCCCGAAGCTCCAATACCCGCTGGAGATACGGTATCGCTTCGGCGGGACGGTTCATCTCAAAAACATAGAGCACCCCAAGGCCGTAGCAGGGACGGGCATAGGCGCCATCAAGGGCAATGGCCTGGAGGTAAGCCGATTCCGCCAGGAGGTAATACCGGGTCCGGTTTTCATTCTCCCGGCTTCCCCCAAAATCCAGCGATGATTTTGCGGCGACGGCGGCGGAAACTCCGGTCATATAGAGGAGGGCCGCATCATCGGGGTGGTAGCGGATGGCCCGTTCCAGGGCGTCCAGGGCCTCCACGTGGAGGCCCTTGTCCTGGAGCCGGGAGGCAAGGATCTTCCAATATACCCCGGTCTGGGCCGCGGTCTTAACATAACGGTCCAGTTCCTCCTCGTAGAGGGCGATGGCCTGACGGAGCCCCTCAATGGTCTCGGGGGGACCGCCCCGGGGGCTCAGTTCGGCCAGAGCTCCGGCCAAGGTATTCCGGTTCTTCACCTTGGTCCAGGTATAGGAGACCGCCGCCACGGCGGCGATAACGGCGATTATCAGGAGTCCCATGAGGGCCTCTTTTTTAATCTTCATTGGCGTAGCTCCGCAGTTTCGGCATGTACCGCCGGTGGCTTTCCCGAAGGAGGGACACATCCACATGGGTATAGATCTGGGTAGTGGAAAGATCCGCATGTCCCAGCAGTTCCTGTACCGACCGCAGATCCGCCCCTCCGGCAAGAAGTTCCGTGGCGTAACTGTGCCGCAGGGTATGCAGCTTGGAGCCTATGCCCGCCAGACCAGCCAGGGCGGCGTAATTTTTCCAGATCCCCTTCCGGGAAAGCCGCTTTCCCGTCCGTCCGACGAAGAGGGCGTCCCCCGGCCGCGCCCCCGCAAGAATGGGACGGCTCTCTTTAAGATAACGCCTGAGCCACCGGGCGGCTTCCTCCCCCAGAGGCACAAGCCGCTCCTTGCTTCCCTTGCCCCGGACCAGGATCAGTTCCCGGGAAAAGTCAAGATCCCGGATATTAAGACCCGAAGCCTCGGAGATTCTGAGCCCCGCCGAATAGATTAACTCAAAGAGGGCCCGGTCCCGCAGGCCCCGGGGCGTTTCGGTTTCCATCATCCCAAGAAGCTTGTCCACCGTTTCCCGGCTGTGAACCTCGGGCAGATGCATGTGTCTCCGGGGCAGTTCCAGCACCGCCGCCGGATTATCGGGCCGTATATTCTTATCGTTCACGTATCTAAAAAAGGATCTCAGTATGGATACCGCTTTAGCGGCGGAACGGGAATCAATCCCATCCCGGATTCTGCGCAGATCCAGATACCGGACAAGGGAGGAGACGCCGGCCCTCTCAATGGTAAGACCTTCGGCCTCAAGCCATGCCAAAAAACGGCGGATTTCGGCACGGTAGGTTTTCGCGGTCAGGGGAGAACGGCGTTCCAGCGCGATAAGCCGGGAGTAATATTCCTGTAGATTTCCGTCTTTAGGCATGGGATCTTCCTACGCGTTCTTTTCGGCGCTGTTCTTTTCAGCCCCTTCCCGTTCGGCAAATTTGGGATCCCTTATCACCGTGGGCACATCCAGATCGTCTTCCCGGCAGCCCCGCCGGCCAAGAAATTCCTGGGGTCCCTTGGAACGGTTGTAGAGCTTGATGAAATCCCCGTAGGGAATAAAATCTCCCGTTCCGGGTTTGACCACTTCAAGATTCTGGGGCTTCTGGACAAGCCTTGCCGCCTCGTTTTGGAATCCCGTGGCAATTACCGTTACCTGAAGCTTATCCGTCATGGTAGTGTCAATGGCGGTCCCGGCGATGATCATGGCGTCGGGATCGGCGTTGGCGGTGATGATGTTCACCACATCCTGAAATTCCGCCAGGGAAACATCCTCTCCGCCGGTAAGATTGATAAGGATATGCTGGGCCCCTTCGATGGTAGTATCCTCCAGAAGGGGATTTTCCACCGCATTGGAGGCCGCCGTTTCCGCCCGGCTGTCTCCGGTCCCGGCGCCTATCCCCATGAGGGCGTCGCCCTGGCCGTGCATGGTGGTCTTTACATCGGCAAAGTCGATATTGATGATCCCCGGAACGGTGATCAGATCCGAAATTCCCTGCACCCCCTGACGGAGCACATCGTCGGCCTTGAGGAAAGCCTCTTTGATGGGGGTCCTGCGTTCTACAATTTTAAGGAGATGCTGATTGGGAATGACGATGAGGGTATCCACCGCCTCCCGCATCTTGTCTATGCCCTCCATGGCAAGACGCATCTTATACCGGCCCTCAAAATCGAAGGGCTTGGTAACCACCCCCACGGTCAGGGCGCCGCATTCACGGGCCACCTGGGCGATGACCGGCGCCGAACCGGTGCCGGTGCCGCCTCCCATGCCGGCGGTAACAAAGACCATGTCGGCGCCCTTGAGGGCGTTGGCGATCATCTCCCGGTCTTCCATGGCCGCCTTTTCGCCGACATCCGGTTTGCCCCCGGCGCCGAGGCCGGCGGTCAGCTTTGCCCCGATGGGCAGCTTTATCGAGGCCCTGCTTAGGTTCAGGGCCTGCTGATCCGTGTTGAGGGCGATAAACTGTACCCGCTGTACGCCGCATTCGATCATGCGGTTTACCGCATTGGAACCGCCGCCGCCGGCGCCGATAACCTTAATAACCGTCGGGTTCGGCCCCGTTACTTTTTCCTCAAAAACCTGAATGTTCATATTCCCCTCCCAAATACTTTCTGCCACAAGGCCCCAAATCCGCCTTTACTATATTTGACCCTTTTTCAAAACAGCAAGTTTTGAAAAACCCTGTCAAGGTTGTTTGGAAACTTCAGTTTCCGAACAAGTCTGTTCAAAAAAATTCCTTCCTCAGCCATTCCGCCAATTTGCCGAAGAGGGAGGTCTGGCCCTTTTCCCGGGGATGGGGCTCGGTCCCGTTTCCGGTTTTCCCCTCCCGGCTTGCCCCTTCCAGAACCAGTCCTACCGCGGCGGCATAGACAGGGTTCCGGTATTCGTCCACCAGCCCCCCTACGGGCAGGGGAAAACCTACCCTTACGGGAAGCCTAAAGATATGAAAGGCCAGTTCCGCGGCGCCCGGAAGCTGGGAACCCCCTCCGGTAAGTACGATGCCGCCGCCCAAGGGCCGGGTCAGGGCAAGCTTGTCCAGTTTCTCCTTTACCATGGTAAAGATCTCCTCCATCCGGGGCCGGATAATTCCCAGGATCTGGGACTTGGGTATGGGCAGGGGAGGCCGTCCCCCTACGCCGGGAACAATGATCTCGCCGTCCCCTTCAAGAAGTTCCTCCCAGCAGCAACCCGCATCAAGCTTTATCCGCTCCGCATTTTCAAAGGAAATGTTTTTTATTATTGAAATATCGCTGGTTACCTGGGCCCCCCCGGCGGGGATGGTGATGGTCGAATAGGGCGCTCCCTGGGAATAGACCATCACGTCGGTGGTCCCCCCCCCAAGATCGATGAGGGCGGTACCCAGTTCCTTTTCCTCCTCGGTCAGGGTGGAACGGCCCGCCGCCAGGGTCTGGAGTATCAGATTATTGACCCTGAACCCCGCCCGGTTAACGCATTTGATAAGGTTCTGGGCGCTGGTTACGGAACAGGTAATGATGTGTACCTCCGACTCAAGCCGGACCCCGATCATATCCAGGGGATTCCGTATACCCTTCTGATCATCCACGATGTAAGTCTGGGGAATCACCTCCAGAACCTGACGGTCCATGGGAATTACCACCGCCCGGGCCGCTTCCAGTACCCGGTTTATATCGTCGCCGCCTATCTCCCGGGTTTCCCGGTTCCTGCCGGTAACCGCCACCACCCCCCTGGAGTTGATCCCGTCGATGTGGCTGCCCCCGATGCCGGTCCAGCAGGCATGTACCTCGCGGCCGCTCATCATCTCCGCCGCCTCAATCGCGGAAGCGACGGATTTAAGGGTGGCCTCAATGTTTACCACTACCCCCTTGCGGAGCCCCGTGGAGGGACTAATCCCCACGCCGGTTATTTCGATGGTCCCGTTTTCATTTTGTTCGCCGATTACGGCGCAGACCTTGGTCGTGCCTATATCAAGACCGACTACTATATCTCCGTTAGCCAGAGGAAGCCTCCTTTACCATATACGACGCGGTCCCGGTTCTAAAATCGATCTCTTCCACATCAATACCTTTATCCTTAAATACGTCTATAACCAATATCATATAACGGAGGAGATCCTCGTTCAAATTGTTTCCTATCCTGACTTTTACCGGATTATGGACAGGATAGAGGATCAGATCAAACCCATCATAGGCTTTCTTGTTGATCCGTATTTCCGAAAGGGCCGTCAGCAGTTCCGGCGCATCATCGCCTATCCGTTCCAGTTCCGTAAAAAATTCCGTAAACTCCGGGGGCAGCCGCATCCCCACCGCGGCCTGTTCGAAGATCAGCCCCGAGATAATGGGCATGGAAGGAGGAAGATCCCCCAAAGATTCGGCGCTGCCAATTTTAAAGACCACCCCGTTCTTGTCAAAATAAACAGGCCGCACCCTTCCCCCTATGCCCGCCAGAGACAGCGCCACCGCCCGCCGGCTTTCAAGCAGGATCTTAACCTTGCCGGGAAACTGCTTGGTTACTTTGACGGCTCCTACCTGGGGCAGGGCCATAAGGGCCTCTTCTATCTTCCCGGGCCGGACCGACACATAGGAGGACTGCCCGTCGATCTCCGCCAGGGCCAGCACCGTTCCCCGGTCAATGCCGGGTATCCCCGACACTTCCACAGAGGACAGGGGCATACAGGGACTGATCCCGGTAAGCCAGACAAGCTCCGCCGCCAGCATCAGTACGATAATCATAATCAGGCGCTTAAGAAACCTGTCCAGTTTTGATGGCGACGCTGTTCTGGCGGAAATAACTTCATCCGCATAAACATAACCGTTAGACACGCTTTACCTCCGGTTTCCCTTCGCTCCGGGAAACATTAACAATCAATCCGGACATGAGCAGGGTGGTTGCCAGGGACGACCCGCCGGCGGAAAAAAACGGCAGGGGAATGCCGGTAGCAGGCAGGAAACCCGAAACCACCGCAATATTGAGCAGGGTCTGGGAGGCTATCATGGTTACCATGCCAAAGGCAAGAAGTTTTCTGAAAGGATCTTCCACCCGCAGGAAAGCCCGGTAACCCTGAATCGTAAAGATAATGAAGATCGCAAAAAAGAGGGAAACCCCCAGCAGCCCCGATTCCTCCGCAAAGGACGAAAAGATAAAATCCGAATGAATCTCGGGAACGCTGGCTATTTTCCGGGTACCCTGGCCGAGCCCCTTGCCCAGGAATCCCCCGGACCCTATGGTGAGGATGGAAGCGCGGACCTGATACCCCGCTCCCAGGACATCCCATTCGGGCCATATAAAGCTGATAAGCCGCCGTATCCGGTGTTCCCTGGTTAGGATCAGCAGCGCCGACAGGGGCAGCAGGATCACTGCGGCGGCAAGGAAATACCTGAGCCGTACCCCGGCAATAAAAAACACAAAAAGTACGTTCACCGCGATAAAGACGGCGGTGGAAAAATTATTCTCCAGACAGATAAGCGCAAAGAAAAGTCCCGTAACCAGCACCGGGGGCAGTATCCCCGCGGCAAAGGAATCGATCCGTTCCTTCTTCTTGTCGAAGATATGGGCCAGGTAGAGGGGCAGTACAAGCTTGACCAGCTCCGAAGGCTGATAGGTATGAGGCCCCAGCCTGATCCACCGGGCGGCTCCGTTTTTTATCACCCCGATCCCCGGCGCAAAGGTAAGGAGACAGAGCGCCGCGGTTCCTATTACCAAAGGCTTGATCCACTTCCGCAGAATCTCCAGGCGGATCCGGGAGGCCAGAAAAAAGAGAATCAGCCCCGCCGTTCCCAGGACGGCCTGCCGGGAAATAAAATAAAGACCGTTCCCAAAGAAACGTTCCGCAAAGGCGTAGGAAGACGAATAAAGGGTAACCAGGCCGAGACCTGTAAGAAGCAGTATCCCGGCGATTAGAACATGGTCCCCCCGGGATGTGCGGCCTGCGGACTCTACGTTTATCGGATATGCCGTTTCCCTGTTCATTGTATCTTTATGGTTGAAAGGGCAATGACCGCAAACAAGCCCCCGAGAATCCAGAAGCGGGTAACCACCTTGCTTTCCGCCCAGCCGGACAACTCGAAATGATGATGAAGCGGCGCCATCTTAAAGATCCGCCTCTTCCGCAGCTTATAGTACAGCACCTGCATAATCACCGAAGCCGCTTCCAGCACGAAGACTCCGCCGATGATCAGGATGAGTATTTCCTTTTTTATGATAAGGGATATGGTAGCGATGACCCCCCCCAGAGACAGGCTCCCCACGTCTCCCATGAAGACCTCCGCAGGATGGGAATTAAACCAAAGAAAACCCACGCAGGCCCCCGCCCCGGCAAAGCAGAATACCGCCAGTTCCCCCGCCCCGGTAATGTAGGGTATTCCCAGATAGGAGGAATAATCCGCCCGGCCCGAAAGGTAGGTAAGAACCCCCAGGGTGATAAAAACCAGGAGGAGCAGCCCCGCGGCAAGCCCGTCCAGGCCGTCGGAGAGGTTTACCGCATTGGACTCTCCTACCAGAAGCAGCATGGCGAAGGGTATCCACCATACCCCCAGATCCGCCACAGGATTCTTAAAAAAGGGAACATAGAGGGCGGTAATTCCCTCTTCCCCCGAAAAATAGAGGATAAGACTGATCCCCAGGGCCGCCGCAAACTGGGCGATAAGTTTTCCCCCGGCGGAAACCCCTGTGGAATTGCGCCGCCTTACCTTGAGGTAATCGTCGATAAAACCGATAAGGCCGAAGGCAAAAAAGGCCCCCAGGGTAAGCCAGACCTTTTTATTGTTCATATCCTGCCAGAGCAGCATGGAGAGTATCACCGAAAAAATAATCAGCACCCCCCCCATAGTCGGGGTTCCCCCCTTTTTCAGATGGGTCTCGGGGCCGTCGTTTCGGACGGACTGGCCTATCTTCAGCCGCCTCAGGGCTTCGATGATCCGGGGACCGAATAAAAAACAGATGAGCAGGGTAGTCAGCGCCGCATAGGCTCCGCGGAAGGACAGGTACTGAAATACGTTGAACGGGGTAAAGTAGCGGACCAGGGGATAGATGAATTTCAAAAACATTAAACCCCTCCTTGTACAGGAAGTTCCACGGCTGACCGGAGCGCTCCGGTCAGCCGTTCCAGGGCGCAGCCCCGGGAACCTTTCAACAGTACCAAATCCCCGGAACGTACAAAATCAGCCGCCGCCCGGGACAATTCATCCATACTATCGGTGTAAAAAAAGGGAATTTTCCGCCTTGCCAAAGATAAGGCGCAGGCTGAAGTTTCGGCATCCGCCCCGGCCCCGGAATAGTCCGGCCCCGGAGTCTGTCCCTCCAGAATATCCCGGGCCGGGGCCGTCTCCGTTCCGTAGAGGAAGACCATATCCGCCCTGGAAGCGGCCAGGAGACGGCCCAGTTCCCGGTGGGCCCCGGGGGAAGCGGCCCCCAGCTCCATCATGGACCCGATGATATAGATCCGCCGGCCCGGCCAGGAAACCGCGTCGCAGAAACGGATCGCCTCCGCCGCGGATTCAGGGTTGGCATTGTAGCAGTCCTGCACCACCGTTACGGGCCCCCGGAGAATTTCACCGCGGCCAAAAAGGGGCCGTACCGATTCCAGTCCCCGGCGTATGGCGGCGGCGCTGACCGGCACCGCCCTGGCAATAGCCGCCGCAGCCAGGGCGTTCCTTATATTATGGACGCCGGGAAGGCCGAAGCGGAGGGGGCGTCCCTCCCAGTCAAGGCCGGTTCCCTCCAGCCCCAGTTCCCGGACGGATCCCAGCTCCCGGCAGGAACCGGGCCCGTAAAAGACGGACCGCCCCCGCAGATCACGGGCGAGAAAATCCCGGTACTCGTCATCTTCGGGGATCAGGGCAAGCTCGGTTCCGGTAAAGGCGGAAAAAACCGCCTTTTTCTCTTGAGCTATCCCCTCCCTGTTGCCGATAATACCGATATGGGCGGAGCCTATATTTGTGATTAAAGCGATATGCGGTCTCAGTACCGCCGCCAATTCCCCTATCTCTCCCCTGCGGTTCATCCCCATTTCAAAGATTCCCACCTGATGCCGGGAGCGGACACCGAATACCGCCAGGGGCAACCCGGTCTCCGAATTGTAGTTCCCCGGATTGACAATCACCTCTTTCTCCGCGCCTATCATGGCGGCGGCAATTTCCTTGGTAGTGGTCTTTCCCGACGAACCGGTAACGCCCACCCGAATAAGGCCCGGAAAGCCGGACAAATAGTCCGCCGCCGCCTGTTGCAGGGCCCGCAGAGTATCCGCCGCCGTCAGGAGCAGGCATCCGGACCGGCGGGCCGTATCTTCCAGGGCCGGTCCCAGCCGGGATTCCGCTATCAGCGCCGCCGCGGCCCCCGCCTTGAAGGCGGCCTCCACATAGTCATGTCCATCCTGGACGGAACCGGCCAGGGCCACAAAGAGAGCGCCGGGACCGGCCTTCCGGGAATCGATACACACCGAGGAAAAGCCCCGGAGGGCGGGATTAAACGAGATGATCCGCCCCCCCAGGACCGTTGCCAGCCGGTCGAAGGACATCAGGATCTCAGCCATCGCCGTCTCCTTCGATCCGTATCTGCAGAATCTCTTCGGGGGCTTTTTTTTGAAGCCCCAGATCGTTCCTGGCAATATGTTCTATCCGTTCCGAAGAGGAAAGCGCCGCAATGCCCGCGATAAGCCGTTTATTGCTCTCTATCCACTCCTCCTGAACCGTCTCAAGGCGGCGCATTTCCCGCTCCAATTGGGCGTACCGGGAGGACTGCAGGGTGGTCAATCCCAAAAACAGAGGTATGGTCAGGATTAAAAAATACATTAGTATGCGCCGCCCCATCATTGACCATCCTCAAGAACTTTTTCTGCGACCCTGAGCTTGGCGCTCCGGGAGGGCGGATTATGCTGTACCTCCGTATCCGCTGGAGAAACCGCCTTCCTGGTCAAAATGGTGATTATCCGGCGGCCCTCACATCTACATATCGGCGCTTCGGGAGGACAGGTACAGTCCTTGTTTTTCTTCCGAAAGAAATTTTTTACAATCCGGTCTTCCAAAGAATGAAAGGTGATAACCCCCATACGGCCGCCCACCTCAAGGACATCCAGGGCCGCCTCCAGAAGATCCTCCAGCCGGGACAATTCTCCATTCACGGCGATGCGCAGAGCCTGAAAGGTCCTGGTGGCGGGATGAATAGGACCATGCCGGCAAAAAGGAGGCACCGCCCTGGTTACAATCTCCGCCAGCGCCGCGGAACTGGTGATGGTCCCCCTGGACCGGGCCGCCGCTATGCCCCGGGCAATACGGCGGGAATAGCGCTCTTCCCCGTTCCGGTAGATCAGATCCGCCAGTTCCCTTTCGGAAAGCCGGGCAATAAGCTCCGCCGCGCTGATTCCGGCGGAACTATCTATGCGCATGTCCAGGGCCTCGTCCTTTTTCAGGCTGAAACCCCGGCCTGATTTTTCATAGTGATAGAGGCTGATCCCCAAATCCATGAGGATGGTATCGGGCCGTTTGCTGTCCCGGGGAAAATCCGCAAAGAAGTCGTGGGACCAGCCGCAGTAAAAATGCACCCTGCCGCCGAATTCCTTAAGCCGTTCCCGGGCCCGTTCCTGTATCTCCCGGTCGGCGTCGACGCCAATGATCCTGAGATCCGGGAAACGGGACAGAAAAGCAAAGCTGTGCCCCCCCTCGCCCAAGGTAGCGTCCACCATAAGTTCCCGTTCCTTCCGGGGGGCGAGGTAGGCAATCGTTTCTTCCAGTAATACCGGAGTATGGACAATCTCCATCGATCTTTATTTCCTATAAAAAGAGATCCGCCGGTCCCATCTCTTCCAGTACATCCATAAGGGTATCCTCACTTGAATTCTGGTAAGCCTGGTACCGCCGGGTATCCCATATTTCCAAACTCTCCCCGCTGCCAAGGATGACGCAGTCCTTGGTCAGTCCCGCATACTCCCGGAGGCTTTGGGGAATAGCCACCCGGCCGGACTTGTCAATCTCCGCTTCCTGGGCGGGAACGATAAAATGGTGCTGTACCTGGGATGCTTTTTTCAAAGAAAGGGAAGTATTTTTAATCAGCGTGGAGGAAACCTTTTCCCATTTTTCCGGGGGCAGCAGCCAAACGCAGTCGTCGATACCCTTGGTAAGGATCAGCACGTTTTCCTGCAGCTTCTCCCTGAGACGGGAAGGAATGCTCACCCTGCCCTTATCGTCCAGGGTATTATTAAATTCGCCGGTCAAAAGATCCACTTTTCCCCACTTTCTCCCACTATTCTACATTATTTCCCTATAGAGAAATATCAGTCAATAACGAATTCCAGAAAAAATTATAAATAGTGAAAAAAACCCGAGAAACGGCTATACCCTTGTTTAGTGAAGCTGTACGCTGTTCATATGAAAGGTCCGGTTTCTTGAATTTGAAGGCGGAAATTCCGTACCTTGTGTATATGGACAAAAAGATATTATCATCCCCCCATGTTCATAAACGAATATTTCATCGTTTTTCCCGAGGGAGACGTACAGGAAATCCCCGGGAGGCTTTCTCTGAACGACCTGGTAGATGTAAACGGCAGACCCCTGGAACTGCCCCTGCCCACCAACCGGATGATCGTATTCAGAGTTTCCCGCATAAAAACCGATGAAAACAAGGGGAGCAATGAAACCTATCATTTTCTGGAACTGATGAGCGCCGAAGAGCTCCTCCCCTATGCAAAATCCCGGGACGCGCGGACCAGACACCCGTGAGCATCGGTACCGAACATGAAAGCAGCCTCCACCGGGCGCTTAAATTCCACTATGCCGGAGAGGGAGAGACCGAAATAATCCGGGGAACCTATGTATGCGACGGTCTCAGTCCGGCGGGGGAATTGATCGAAGTTCAAACCGGCAGTTTCGGCCCCCTCAAAGCCAAAGTCCGGGAGCTGGTAAAATCCGGCAGGGTCCGGATCATTCATCCTATTATTACCCGGAAGATCATCGAGCGCTACGATCCTGCGGGGACCCTCCTTTCCCGCCGGACCAGCCCCCGGAAGGGCACCATCTGGGATCTCTTCAAGGCCCTCGTCTATGCGCCGGATCTGCCCATGCTGGAGGATCTGGTCATCGAACTTGTCCTGGTGGAAACCGAGGAAAGACGGGTCAGGGACGGCCGGGGGTCCTGGCGCCGGGGCGGGGACAGCATAGTAGACAGAACCCTGACCCGGTACCAGGGATCGGTTCCCCTGATCCGCCCCGCCGATTACCGCCGTTTTATTCCCTTCCGGGAAGAAGAATCCTTTACCGTCAGGGAATTGGGGGAAAAGGTCCGGATACATACCGCCGTTGCCCGGAAAGCCCTCTATGTACTTGCCAGGATGGAACTGGTGGAACGGATTGAAAAGCGGGGCGCTTCCTGGGTATACCGGATACGGAGAACCGGCAAAAAAACAGCGAAGAAAAAGACGGCCCGGAAAGAGAGGACCTAAAAAAGGACCGCCCGGGGCGGTCCTTTTTTAGGCTGAGGTTCTACCACGCATCGGCCATGTCGTCGGCGTCGCGGTCATCCTCGGCAAAGAGGTCCGTAACCGCCCGGAGATCGTCAAAATAGATGTAGTAACTGCCGTAGGCTTCCATGGGATCGCAGTCAATTCTGAAACCGGTAATCTTAATCCCCATCTGGTTATTATAATGATAACTGCGCTGGACTATACCGTGTTCCCCGTCCCCGGACTGGGGGGGAATCGCCACGGTCAACTTCTTCCAGCCCTGGAAATTAAGCTTTCCCACATAGAGTTCAAAATTCCTGCCGAAAAAGTCCTGGAGCAGCAGTTTTAGTTCATGGTTAAAGTTACGGCCTACTACCCACAGGGAAATAGTCTTGGTGATGCCTTCAATGGGGATGGGCCGCTGGGGATACAGGGTAAAACTGGTATGACCCCGGTGAATAAAGTCCACCCTCGTACCCAGCACATACTGGTCGGGGATATTAAGATCCTGCTCATCCGGTACCGGCTGTTTACCCAGGGGGCCGCCCTCAAAGAGCCGGGTTGTCGTAAAACCGGCGTCGGAGGATATGGAAGACTTCCAATATCCGTCGAATTCAAACTTATCGATGGAAATCTCTTTTAACTTCTGCTGAGCTACGTCAATACCCAGGGTCTCGGCGGTGGGGGTGCCTATTTCATTCTGGGCAAACAGAAAACCGGCCAGGGAAAACAGCAGAACCGCCGTAAAATATCGTTTCATGTTTGGTTCCTCCTAATTAAGTGAGCCCCAAAGATCCTGAATATGCTCAGGATCATTCAACTCATCGCCGTCGTACAGGGTTTCAAAGGTATCGGTAAGCACCTTGAACTGATCAAAATAAATATAGAAATTGTCCACCCGTTCCGCCGGAGTGGTCCAGATGCGGAATTTGATAAATTTGAGGTAAATCGAGGTTTTATCCGGCGCATCCGCAAAGGTATCTGTGGTAAGATTCGGCAAAATCCGGTTCCGTTGGGGAACATTGGAGGGAATCCATGTCCGCAGGTTCCGCCAGCCCTGGAAACCCACATTTCCCAGATGGAGCACATGGACCACCCCCTGGTAATCCCTCAGGTAGGCTTCGATATAGTAGTTAAGGTTCGAACCCCACACCCACATATCCAGATAGTGGGCCCGGCCGGGGACGGGAATCTCATAGGGTCCCGCATCTTCCCCGCCCTCTTTAAGCACCGGATAAATATCTATCCAGTTATAACCCCGGCGGTCAAACTTGCCCCAAATACCAAGGCTTTTCAACTCCCGGCTCTGGCGATTGGTGCCGAACAGCGCCTGAGGCCAGGCTTCCACCAGGCTCAACTTAGGAAAGTCAGTATCGTCCAGTTTGGTGGCGAACCTGCTGTGATTCTCCTTCCATTCATACTTTGAGTCGCCGTCAAAACTGTCAATGACAAATGATTCAAGATTAACGGTATACTCATCACCGAAAACTGACGATGCTGTTATGCCTGCTAAAAGCATCAGGCAAACAACTGTGAAACCGCGATGTTTCATCCCATACTCCTTTTTCCATATATCGGGAAACGAGGTTAAGATAGATTATATTTCCTTATAAGACCTTTGTCAAACCTCTCCGCACGATTTTCCGGTATTCTGAAAAAAATTTACAATCCGCCGGAGCGTACAGCCTCTTTAAGGCTCCGTAAAACCTCTTTTTCCCCTATTCGTCCCTTTAAAACAAGCGCCTCCGAAGGAAGGGGGCCAAAATTTCCCCGGACAGCCATTTTAACCGCCTCCGCCGCTAAGGCCCAGGGGGAATCGTCGAAGATCACCCGGCATTCTCCGGGGGTCAGTTCAGGGTTGACCCAGGAAAAGAGAACCAGCGGCGCCCGGTTCTGCCGGACAGAAGAGAACGAGCCGGGGCCGGCAATGATTATGCAGTCCGCCCGGGGCAGGGATTCTTCGGCTTCACCGGCATATTGGAGCATTCCCCCGTAATCCCCGGCCCTTAAACCATCAAGAAAAGCCTCCCGTTCTACCGGAGAAGGCTCTCCCATGACCAAAACCGTCCCTTCCCGGGCTAAAACCGAGGCGCAGAGACCGGCCCGGTAAAAATCCGCCGCCGTATCGGTGGGAATAAAACCGGGAATGCCGGCTCCGTCCCGGACCCTGCCCCCCAGCACCGCCACCGGCACCTGGGGGAAACGCCGGGCATACCGCTGAGCTCCCTGATAGTACCGGTACGGAAAAAGCACGCAATAGGGGGACGGAAGAGCCGCTTCCGCCGCAAAGGCGGCCAGATCCGCCCCGGCGTCCCCGGCGACTTCTACGGTTTTAACTCGGCGGAAAAGCCTGAGGGAAAGCTCCAGCCGTTTCCCCCGGCTCCGGCTGCGGCCATAGAGATCCTCAAAGGAGGCGTCCGTAACCAGAAGCGCCGGGGAACGGATAAAAAATGCCGCCGCCGAAACCAAAAGTACGGCAAAGGCCGCAAAAAGCCCCGCCCTGAACAGGATTTTCCCCATATACCACTTATAACAGGTATTTGTATGTTTTTATACAGATCCTTCCCCGCTGCTTTGGAGGCCCTTTCACCGGATTGCATAAACCGTTGACTTAAAACCTTTCCATGTCCTAGTATTAAACAAACACCACTAAGGAGTAATATATGACCAGTTATAAAGAATTGGGTCTGGTGAATACCGTAGATCTATTCAAAAAAGCGGTAAGCGGCGGTTATGCATTGCCGGCCTATAACTTCAATAATATGGAACAGCTTCAGGCCATTATTCAGGCCTCTGTGGAGACCAAGTCTCCGGTTATTCTTCAGGTTTCCTCGGGAGCCCGGAAATACGCCAACCAGAACCTGCTGCGGAACATGGCCAAGGGAGCCGTGGAATACGCCCATGAGCTGGGCTATGATATTCCCATCGTGCTTCACCTGGACCACGGGGACAGTTTTGAGCTCTGCAAGGACTGTATCGAAACGGGTTTTTCTTCGGTAATGATCGACGGTTCCCATCTGCCCTACGATGAAAACGCGGCCCTCACCAAAAAGGTCTGCGAATTTGCCCATTCCCGGAAGGATTATGTTTCCGTGGAGGGCGAGCTGGGGGTATTGGCGGGGGTAGAAGACGATGTTTCGGCGGAACACAGCCACTACACCCAGCCCGAAGAAGTAGAGGACTTTGTAAAGAAAACCGGGGTTGACTCCCTGGCCATCTCCATCGGTACCAGCCACGGCCGGACCAAATTCAAACCGGAACAGTGTACCAGGGACGCCAACGGCATCCTGATTCCCCCTCCCCTGCGTTTCGATATTTTAGAGGAAATTGAAAAACGGATCCCCGGCTTTCCCATCGTACTTCACGGTTCCTCTTCGGTACCCATCCAGTACGTCAAAATCATTGAACAGTTCGGGGGAAAATTGAAGGATTCCGTAGGAATCCCCGAAGAACAGCTCCGCAAAGCCGCCAAGAGCGCGGTCTGTAAGATCAACATCGATTCCGACGGCCGGCTGGCCATGACCGCCATGATCCGCAAGGTTTTTGCGGAAAAACCCGACGAATTCGATCCCCGGAAATACCTGGGCCCCGCCCGGGATGAGCTTAAAAAGATGTACGCCGAAAAAAACAAAAATGTCCTGGGTTCGGCTGGTCAAGCCTAAGGTATCCGAAGGGCCAAAAGAAAGCTCTGGAAACGCCGGCTGGATTCCGGCGTTTCCCCCAAGACGGCGGGGCCCCTGCGGGCGGGCTGTTCCGTCCGGGAGCAGCCTGCCCCGGTATGTGCCCCCGGATTTGGAAGCCCTTAGAACCGGCGGCCCGCCAGTATCCCTCCGGCAAGGAGGAAGGGGTAGCCTGCTTCGATATAGGGCTCCAGATAATAGCGTTTCTTTATGGGAAAGCGTATCCCCATGGTAAGGCCGGCAAAAAAAACCGTTTCCGCCCTGGCATTTTTGACGACAAATCCTGTGCCAAGATCAAACTGGGCAAAAAATTCCGCCCATTCCGGGGTAAAGTAGTACCAGCGGACCAGACCCTCCGGTTCCAGGGAAAGGCTGCCGTCGGTAATGTTGTAACTGGAAGTAAGTTTTACCCCCGCCGCGGTACTTTCCTTTATCCGGTAGTCAAAACTAAAGCTGCCCCCGGCGGCGGGCCCCCTGACAAAGCGATAACTGCCCTCAAAGCCCCCTCCCAGGGAATAGTTTTTCTCCTGGGCGGCGGCGTCTATGCGAATCATCAGGGCCAGAATCAGCAAGAAGGGCCTGAACAAACGCCCGGCCCGGCCCGGGGGCGGTTTCATCCCTGGTTCCGAAAAAAGGATATGCCCACGGAAAATCCCATAGGTATAAGGGCGGCGCAGAGGACCCCTGTCCCCAGGATCAGTTTTTGGGAAAAGAAGGCCCAATAAGCGGTAGCCGCCAGAAAGGGCAGCGCCGCAATACCTATAATGGGCAGAATGACGATATAACCAAAACCGTTTTGGGCTATCCGTAAAAAGAAGGGAATCCCCACGGCTATGGCGGTCCAGAGAACGGGAACCAGCACCAGGAGGGAGGGATCTTTTACGGAGCTCCAGCTTACCGAGCGGATAGCGGCCCCGGGGATAAGCCAGAGCAGGGCGAAGTTGGTCAGATCGTCGGGACCGGAAAAGAGGCGTAAAGCCATTAAAAGCCCCCCCAGGATAAAGGGCAGAGCCGCGGGAAGGCTTACAATGTCGATACAGGCGCTTACCCACCGGGAAAAACCAAAGCCCCCGGCGTTGACAAAGGACCCCAGAAAGAACTGAATTAACGCCACGATACTCCCCAAAAGCAGGGCCAGCACTCCTCCGGCGCTGGAATCTTCCGAAGAAATCGAGGTCCAAAAAAGATAGAACAGGGGAGTCCAGAGAAAACAAAAAAGGCTCATACCTTTAAGCTAGCACAGCGTTTAAGGGTCCGCAAGATACTTCAAACGCCGCAGGGGACCGGACCGGCTGGACATAATTCTTTCAATTTGATATACTCAAATTGGTTCCGGTACCCCGTTACGCCGGAAACCGCAGTTTTCCCGGCACCGGGAGAACCGAGGAGGTCAGTTGGCGGATAAGGATTTACGGATTAATGAACAGATTCGTGTGCGGGAGGTTCGCCTCATCCGGGATGAGGGGGAACAGCGGGTATTAAGCACCGTTGAGGCCCTTGGGATTGCCAGGGAGCAGGGTCTTGATTTAGTGGAGGTCGCCCCCCAGGCGAATCCGCCGGTGGTCAAGATCATGGACTACGGCAAATACAAATTCGAGAACGAAAAGAAAATTCGGGACTCGAAGAAAAAACAGAAGCTGCTAAAACTGAAAGAAATCAGAATGCAGCCTAAAATTGACGAGCACGATCTGGATTTTAAGTCGAAGCATGTCCGGGAATTTCTCGCCGAAGGGAACAAGGTCAAGGTAACGGTCCGTTTCAGGGGCCGGGAACTTGCCCATACCGAATTGGGCCTGGATGTTCTAAAAGATGTCTTGCAGCGTATCGAAGGGGACTATGTCATGGATAAGCCCCCGGCCATGGAAGGCCGGTTTATGTCCATGGTGCTGAGCCCCAAGACAAAGAAATAGGTACCGGTTCCGCCGGTATTTCGGAGTTTTCCGGGATAAAACTCTCAGCCTTTTATCGAGGATTTTCTATGCCTAAGATGAAAACGAAGAAAAGCGCCGCCAAACGCTATTCCTTCACCGGAAGCGGCAAGGTAAAGTACAAAAAACAGAACCTTCGCCATATTCTTACCAAGAAGTCCGCCAAGCGGAAGCGAAATCTCCGCCATGGGGGAATACTTTCGGGGGACAATGTCCCGGTAATCAAGAAAAAGCTGTTACCCTACGGTTAATGAGGAGCGTTTATGTCACGAGCGGTTGACGGTTCCAGGAGAAGGGACCACCGGAAAAAGATACTTAAACAGGCAAAAGGTTACTGGGGCCGGCGGCATTCAAACTATAAGACCGCTAAGGATGCGGTAACCAAGAGCCTTTTCTATGCCTACCGGGACCGGAAGGACCGGAAAGGGGATTTCCGCAGACTGTGGATCATCCGTATTAACGCCGCCTGCCGGGCGGAGGGGCTTTCCTATTCCCGGCTGGTAAACGGTCTTGTCAAGGCGGGAATAACGATTAACCGGAAGGCCCTGGCCTCCCTGGCGGTAGAAGACGCCAACGCCTTCAAAGCCGTGGTTGCCCAGGCAAAAACAGCCCTGGGAACTGCATAATGGTAACTCTTGAGCAAGTCAGGCTCCTGGAAACAAAGGTTGCCAAAGCAATCGACTATGTAAACCAGGTAAGCGGAGAGAACAGCCGGCTGCGGGTTACGCTGGAGAGCTGCCGGAAACGGATTGATGAGCTTGAGGTTTTAGTACAGCAGTTCAAGGAAGATCAGGGCCGCATCGAAAAGGGCATCGTCTCCGCCCTGGACAGGCTTAATCAGTTTGAAGACGCCATAGAAAAAAGCCTCTCCTCCGCCGGGACTGCCCCTGCAATTATCCCGGAAGCCGAAAGTCCAGACTGTTCCGGAAACCATTTGAAGGCTGAAAATTTCCCGCCCCGGGAGCCCCTTTCTGCGGCGGAGTCCGGAGAGGGGGATCTTGTTTTGGAGACCCGGAATCAGGCGTCCGGGCCCGTTGAAAATCCGCCTTCCGGGGATCCCGGTTTTTCCGGCGGCGAACCTGAAATGCCGGAAGAGCCGGACCTTCCCGGCGATACCGAGGATGCCCAGGAGCTGGATATCTTTTAAGGAGCCTGCATGCCGAGAAGCGATCTCCGCATTGACATACTGGGAGCTTCTTTTTCCATCGCCGCCGATGAAGAGCCTGCTTATCTGGAAAGCCTTCTTAACCGTTACCGTACCGTGGTGGAGAGTACCCGGAGATCGACCGGCATACGGGACCCCCTTAAAACCGCCATCCTGGCGGGTTTCCTTCTCTGCGATGAAATACAAAAATTGAAATCGGGGAAACAACAGCCCCTCTATGAATCCCAGGAGGCGGAACGGCTTACCCTGGAACTGATTGCCCGTATCGATGAAGCCCTGTCCGCCCCGGACCGCGGACCGGAAATAAGCGGAACCCCCTGATGGAATGGATCTTTCCCCTTGCCAACAGGATAAAGCACTATGCCTGGGGTTCGCCGGAGTGGATCCCCGCCCTGTTGGGAAGGCCAAATCCTTCGGGGGAACCCTGGGCGGAACTATGGATGGGGGTACATCCCGGGGGACCCTCTGTCCTTGAGTATCAGGGCCGGGAAATCACCCTGGGGGATCTTATTCAAAAGGACCCCGTCCGCTGGCTGGGCGGGGAGGCGGGCCGGAACTTCGGCGCCCTCCCCTTTCTCTTCAAGGTGCTCGCCGCGGGGAAACCCCTCTCCATCCAGGCCCATCCCAATTTGGAGCAGGCCCGTCAGGGCTGGGAACGGGAAAACCGGGAGGGCCTTGCGCCGGATGATCCCCGGAGAAACTACAAGGACGCCAACCATAAGCCGGAGATACTCTGCGCCCTCGGCCCCTTCAGGGCCATGTGCGGCTTCCGGGAACCGGAAACCATATTCCGGCTCCTGGAAGCCTTTTTGGGGGAGGCGGGGACACTGCTCCAGGAGGCCTGCGCTCCCCTCGGCGGAGCCCTGAACCCGGCGGGAGCATCCCTGCGGGACTTTTTCGGCGCCCTCTTCGGCCTTTCCCCAAAAGCCCGGAAGGCCCTGACGGATCATGCCCTGGAAGCCGGTCCCCGGCTCGAGCGGCAGGTTCCTGAATATGCTGCGGAGTGGGAACTGACCGCCCGGTTCGCAGAATGTTACCCGGACGATCCGGGCGTCATCGCCCCGCTCTACCTCAACCTCCTCGCCCTTGAGCCGGGGGAGGCGATCTACCTCCCCGCAGGGGTGCTCCACGCCTATGTTCGGGGGCTGGGGGTGGAACTGATGGCCAACTCGGACAATGTGCTCCGGGGAGGGCTTACCCCCAAGCATATCGACATGGAGGAACTTGTCCGTATCCTCCGCTTTGTTCCTTTTAAGCCGGAGATACTCAGGCCCGGAGGAAACTGCTTTACCTATCCCGGAGAAAGCCGGGAATTCGCCCTTTCGGCGATTCGGGGCGGCGGCGGAGAAGGGCCCTTCCCCGTTCCGGGTCCCGCCATCGTTATGGTCAGTTCCGGGAAGGCGGTCTTCAAAAAAAACGGGGAAAAGATGGCCCTTGGCCGCGGAGCAAGCGCCTTTATCCCCGCCGGCGCGGATCCTTCCTTTGAGGGAAGCTGCGCCATTTATGCCGCGGGCCTGCCGGCGGACCGGCCCGGATGAAGATCCTGGTAGACGCCGATTCCTGTCCCCGGCCGGCCCGGGAACTGATCCTCCGCTCCTCCGCCAGAACCGGCGTTCAGGCGATTTTTGCCGCAAACCGGCCCATCCCGGATATAGGCGGAAAAACGGCGGTAATGGAACTTTGCCCCTCCGGGGAGGGGGCAGCGGACAACCGTATCACCGAGCTGGCGGAACGGGGAGACCTGGTGATTACCCGGGACATACCCCTGGCGGCCCGGCTGGTGGAAGCCTCCATTATGGTGCTGGATGACCGGGGCCGGAGCTATACCGGAGAGAATATCCGGGAGAGGCTCTCCCTGCGGGATTTTACCGTGGGACTTGCCGAAAGCGGCCAGGGCATTGAACGGACCGGTTCTTATGGGAAACGGGAGCTTAAACATTTTGCCGACGGCCTGGACCGCTCTTTAAGCCGCCTGCTTCGGGAAGAAGGGACTAATTTTTCTCGGGGTTAAGGTTCTGGATCTGCTTAATACTGGGAAGAATCTCGAAGAAAACATCCACTATCTCGGGATCGAACTTGGAGCCCTTCAGCTTGTGGATCTCCGAAAGCACCTGATCCTCGGTCCAGGGCTCTTTGTAAACCCGTTTGGAACAGAGGGCGTCGAATACGTCCGCCAGGGCTACGATACGGCCTGACAGGGGAATCTCCTCCTCTTTTTTGCCAAGAATTGCATTGTTCTTGTCCGTTTTAAGGGGCTTTTCGGTAACCGGATCTATCCAGCCGGGATACCCCGTACCGTCCCAGTTTTCATGGTGGGTCAGGGCGATATCCCGGGCAATATTATCCAGCGGCGACTGGGGATCATCAAAAAGCAGGGCTCCATAAACAGTATGGTGCTGCATAATGACATACTCCTCCGGGGTAAACCGGGCGGGTTTTTTCAAAATAATATCCGAAATCGCCACCTTTCCCACATCGTGGAGCATCGCCGCAATTTTCAGCATATCCCGAAACTGTTCCCGCTCCATGTCTGAAAGGCCGTGCCGAAAGGCCCAGCGGTCGTAGATCTCCACCGCATACCCCGCCACCCGGTTTACATGGGTACCGGTTTCTTTGGGGTCACGAAGTTCGGACATTTTAATCATCCTGAGGATCATGGCCCGGATTACATGGGCCCGCTGGAGCGCCATCGTAGCGTTCGCGGCAAAATGGGTTATAAGGAATTCATCATCCCTGGTAAAGGGAACGGTTTTCCCCTTTTTATCCTTGGAATTGATCATTTGAATAACCCCAAGAAGGCGGCCTTCGGCGGTTTTAAGAGGTATGCACAGAATAGAGGTGGTCTTATAGCCGGAGACGATGTCAAAGGAGGTGCTGAAGGAATAGGAAGCTCCCGCCGCTATGTTGTATACGTCGGACACGTTAACCAGTTTTCTGGTCAGGGCACAGTAGCCGGAGATGGTCTTGTCGTTTATCGCCACGGAAAAAACCGAGTAGATCAGCTTCTGTCCCGGGGGAAGCTTTTTTTGAAGGGTATCGTTCTGGGAATATTTTATGACCAGCTTTTCAACTTCAACGCCCTCTTCCTTAACATTCTCCAGCACATAGATAGAACCGGCATCGGCGCAGACCACCTTGCGGGCTTCCAGAAGAATGCGTTCCAAAAGGAGATCTAGATCCTGAATCTGATTAAGTTCAGAATCAAGTCTGAGGATAGACTTAAAATCGGTTCCCTTCGCCGCCATAAATCCTCCGAGATTCACGCGCCAAGCCAACTAACAGGATATATTCAGCAATAACCGGGGCTCATTCCCCGCTACGAAACTTCCGCGGCGGGGATGGGGTATCTTTATTCCACAGGAACTGACTATCCGCCCCGGATACGAGGCGGCCGGTACGTTACTCCTTTCGGCCCGTACATTTAATGATATGGTACCCGAACTGGGTCTGGACTACGCTTCCAACAGAACCGGGGGACAGCCCCTTTACCGCCGATTCAAAGGGAGCAACCATCTTCCCTGGGCCAAACCAGCCAAGGTCGCCGCCCTGAGATTTTGAGGGACAGGTTGAAAATTCCCGGGCCAGAGATTCAAACTGGGCCCCCTGTTTAATGCGTCTCAACAGATCCTCCGCTAAAGAACGGTCTTTAACTAAAATATGACTTGCCCGCCATTCCATACCGGCTCCTTCTTTATATTACCAAATTAGTATACTGATCCCGGCGCAATTGAACAAGAGTAAAAAAACGCCCCGGGGAAAGGAGTAACCCCGGAGCAAAAAAAGAAGGAATGAACCTCCGCGGGGCAAGCCCCGCGGTAGCTGAAACTTAGAGCTGTTTTTGAATCGGAGGCTCGTTCGAGAGGAAATTTATTATACCGTCTGGTTTAATACCAAATTATTGTAAGTGTTGCGTTGTCTGAGCCGGAGCAAGCTCCGGG
>JAISPH010000173.1 GCA_031275035.1 Treponema sp. | reverse complement strand
CAGCGCAAAGCGGAGGATCAGCTTAAAGGCTGACCCATGGGTCATGTCTATGGCGGCGCTGTTCTGCTTTTTGTCCGTACTGGTTCTTCTGGCGGCGGGATGTTCCCTGGACAGCGGTTCCGAGGGACCCAGGGTCTATACGGTAGATCTGGATTGGAGCGATCTGGGGTTACCTGATGGGGGCGGCGGTAAAACCAGCAGTGTTTTTGTCGTCAAGGTCAATAACACAGGCCGCCTTGTTCCGTGGGAAGCCACCGGTCATGTCTATGATGGTCCCGCCGCCAGCCGTGTCCCCGTTCAGCCCTCCCGTTCCGGCGCCGTCTCCCCGGCGCCGCTTCCTCAGGCTCCGGTCTCCGGGCTTTTTTCCGGCGCCGGAGGAGAAACCGTGGTCCGCTACGATCATCCCGGTGCCCAGCGCTTTAATGCAAACCCGCCGCCCCTGGACCGGGAGATCCCCGGCGGGCCGCAGCTCCGTTCCATGTCCGCTCCGTCCTTTAGTGTAGTGGATGTTAGTCAAAAATCATTCTGGGTGGATAAGGGCATAGCGGGTGGAAACTATATATGGGAACAGAAAACAGCGACCCTGCGGGCAGATTCGACCCATGCCGAAGTGTGGGTAGCGGATGAAAGTTACAATAATGGTTCTTCAAGTTCTACGGATAACAAAGTAACCACAGCCCAGGCCCAAGCGGTGGCCGCTAAGTTCGATGAGATTTACGGCCCTACAACAGCGGTTTTCGGGTACGAGTACGGCGGCGGCCCCGGCCCCGGCTATCCTGGTTATCCCGGCGGCAGGGATGAGAATCCTAAAATACAGATCCTGATCTACGATATTGACGGCGATTATAACGCGGGCCAAACCGGCGGGGTGATAGGTTATTTCTGGGGTAAGGATTGGTATGAGCAATGGCAGTTTGATGCATCGGGTTATAAGTATAAAAGCAACGAGGCGGAGATATTCTATATAGACGCTCATTTTACGGATTCTGCCCCGGGTACCGTCCATTCAACCCTGATCCACGAATACCAGCACATGATCCACTGGAACGAAAAGGAAATAAAGGGTCTTAATTCCCAAACATGGTACAACGAGATGCTCTCCATGCTGGCGGAGGATATGATCGCCCCATTGATCGGTATAAGCTCTACCGATTCGGGCCATCCTGTTCGGCAGAGGATACCTCTGTTCCTCGACTGTTATTCCCTTACGGGAATCACCGAGTGGGGCGATCCTGATACTGCTGAGGAGCTTTATTCCTATTCCAATGTCTATGCCTTCGGGGCCTATCTGGCCCGCAACTACGGCGGGGCGGATCTTATCAAGGCCATGGCGGGGAACGGCAGAGTGAACGAGGCATCCGTTTCCGCGGCCCTGGGTTCCGTTGGGGCAAATCCGCTGGTCAGGGACTTCGGGCAGGCCCTGTCCAAATACGGGGAAGCCCTGATCTATAAAGAGACCAGCGGGGACCGGGGGTCCTTTAACAAAACGGACAAAAGGAATATTAACGGTACAGACTATGAATTTACGGGTTTTAATATTATGGGCACGTCTAATTCCTCCGGTTCCCTGGGTGATTATGTCCTTTCCGGAACAAAAGTCAATAAGGGGCCGCTCATCTTTAATTTACAATACGCCTTCGAGATGCCTCCCCACTCGATTATTGTCCAGTCCAGGGCGGATTGGCTTACTGTAAACGGGCCCCTTACCGTTACCGTAGAGGAGTACCCCGGTGTGGAGATACGCATTTTGACGAGGCCAAATTCGTGAGTATCCAGGCGGCGTTATGATGAAACGGCGTTTATTCGCAGGCGGGTCCATACCCCGCCTTTCAAGGCGGGGAGGGTCATTTTCCGGGGTCCTGCTGGCCGGAGTCTTATCGGTCCTCTTTTTGGCCGGCTGCGCCGGCCTGGGCGGAACCCAAACCCTGCGGGGTACGGTACGGATCTACGGCAATGAACCCCATACCTATGCGGCCATCGAAAGCGGCGGCAAGATATATGGCGTGCCCCCCGGACAGGAACGGGAACTGCGGAAACTGCAGGGGCAGGAAGCGGAATTTAAGGTCCGCCTCCTCGAGCCGGAAGCGCCTCCTCCCTTCTGCGACGGCATGGTAAATCTCCTCTCCTGGAAACTGCTGCAGTAAGCTTCCGCCGGCGGGCACCGGGGCCGTCTGCGCTTACGCTTCCCCCTCTTCCTCTTCTTCCGGGGAACAGGCAAAGAACTGCATGATCTGGACAAAGGCGTAGAGCTTTTTATAGACCGCGGCGATCCGCTGGGGCAGGGGGGATTCGGAGGCCGATTCCAGCTCCTTCCAGTTGATTATCATTTCGTGGGGATTCTTGGGATAATCCTCCAGGATACTTTTAAAATTTCTGCCGATGACAATCAGGGAATTGGCGGACCGGTTTATCATCTTCTGGGCCTGGTCGTTGACGCTTTTCAGGATAATGCCGATATACTTGGCCTGCCCCTTGTCCCGGTCCGCTTTAACAATGGCCGCCTTGAGCCGGGAGCCGTTCTCTCCGTTGTCCGCCAGGGCTTCGTCAAAACTCAGTATCTCTTCGGCCACGGCCATAATTTCGTGGTAGCCGTCGGAAAGCTGCTGGGAGAGCAGATTATTGGTCCACTGTCCCCGGATAAGGAAGAGATCGCAGAGTTCCCGGATATCCTTTTTTACGTAGTCCAGGAGAAAGGCCTTCAGGTAGTTAAGCCCCGGCGCCAGGATAAAGCCTCCAAGATTTTTCTTGACATAGATCTCGCCGTTTTTTTCGGTATAGTACTTGAGGCGTATCACATCGGCGGAACCAAAAACGATTTTGGCCAGCTGATCCAGCTGGGCGGTCCGCTTATCGTTTTGAATCTTGTGAATGATCTCTTCGATTTCCGTTTTCTTCGCTTCGATGTAGGAATCGACAATATGTTCGTCGGGAATCCGGGGATTTGACTGCCAGGAAGGATTCTTCTCTACATGGCGGATTATCAGTTCCAGGATTCCCGAGCGCCGTATGTCCCGGACAAGGTTGAGCAGCCTGCTCCAGTGGTCGCCGTTGATCACGTCCATATCGCCCTTGTAGGTCTTAAGCGCCGTGAGGGCCGTCTTCCAGTCCTGGGCGGGATCCACCGCTCCGGCGGCTTCAAGAAAGTCCTTAATATCCTCGGCCAGGTACTCCGCCCGGATATTCTCCAGTTTGAGGGGCCGGGAAAAATTCCGCTCCTCCAGGGAGGCGTCGAATTTTTTCAGGAGAAAATAAAAATCGAAGGTAACAAACTGGATAAAACCCAGGATGGTGTTGTAGCAGTTGTCCACGGCGCTTATCCGGGTATTGTCGAAGATCCCGATAAAGGAGGAAAGCTCCCCCCGGAGCTGCTTGATGAGATCCTTTACCGGAACGGTCTTTGCCCGTTCCGTTATGGCGTCTTTGGTAAGACGGGCCTGCAGGGCAAGATGTTTTTTTTCCAGAAAGGATTCGATGACCAGATTTTTAAGCTGATCCGATTTGGCGGCGCTCTGGAGAAACACCTGCGCCGGAGAGATGATACGGTAGGCGTCAAAAAAAAACTTTCCCAGGGCGGGGGCGGCGGATTCCGATTTGGGGTTATAGAAGCGGCTGTACTTGTTTTGGGCAATGCTTCGGACTATCTGTTTGAGGAGCCGCTTCATCCCCGCCTCAGGGCTTTTGTCGCCGCCGAAAAGAGAAAAAATTGTATCAAAAAAGGACATGACAACCTCGTTCTTGCAGCGGCCGTTCCGCCTGGTCCGGTGCATCCCCGGTAGATTTAATCCGGGGATATGCGTACAGTATCGATAAAATGAAGGAATCGTCAAGGGTAAAGGATGATCTGCGCCGTCTTGCCCTGGATGCAGGCTTTGTCCGGGCCCGGATTCTTGCCCCCTTTGAGTCTGCGGCCGGGGGCGTTCATGCCGGCGGTTCTTCCGGCCCGGGACGGAATTTTGCCGAAGGCGCTCCGTCCCTGCTGGTAACGGCCCTGGCCTACGGCAGCCCGGTTCCCGGTCCCCCTGCGAAAGCGGCGGCCTTCCTCTCCATCGCCCCCTTCGCCCGGCGCAACTATTACCGGGAGGCGGTAAAACGGCTCCAGGGACTTGCCCGGCAGTTTCGTTCATGCCGCGGCGGCCGGCGCTGCGATTACCGTATCCTCTGTAATTCCCCGGTCCCGGAAAAACCCCTGGCCGCGGCCTGCGGCCTCGGCGCTCCGGGGAGGAACGGCCTTATCATCACCCCCGAAGCGGGCTCCCTGGTAATCATCGCCGCCATGACCCTGCCTTTTGTCCTGGAGGGAGACGGCCCGGCGGATGATTTTTGCGGAACCTGCGGGGAGAGGCCCCCCTGCGCCGCCGCCTGCCCCACCGGGGCCCTGGAGGGGGGACGCCTGGATCTGACCCGGTGCATACAGTGGTACGCTTCGGGCAGGGGGGAACGGGTTCCCCCGGATGTGGTCCGGCGCTGGGGGAGGCGGCTCTACGGCTGTACCTGCTGTCAGGACGCCTGTATCCAAAACCGGCGTTTCATTCCCGGCGCCGCCTCCGGGGAGGGGCCCCTGCCGGCCTGGATAAACGGAGAGGAGATCCTTGCCCTGGATGATGATGCGATACGGGTCCGCTTCAAGGGGACCGCCATGGGCCTCTCCTGGCTGGGGCCTGCGGCGATACGCCGGAACGCCGCCCTGGGACTGGGGCGTTACCAGCTATGTTCCGCTACTTTTTCCTGGATACCAGAACAGCCGCTTCGGAGATCCTGGCGCTGATCTGGCTGAGGGTAGAACGGGCCGCCTGGCCCAGTTCCAGGGCGTCCTTGTTTCTGTCCGCCGCGGCGGCAACCGCCGCCTGATCCGCGGTACGGCGGACATACTCCATATCCGCCTCCAGGGTTTCAAGGTCCAGATCCAGATTTTTTCCCTTCGCCGCCATAAGGGTCTGTTCGGTTTCGGCAATGGCGCCGGGTAACAGCGCCAGCAGGGCCGCGGCCTCTTCCCTGGCCCTGGCGGCTCCGGCCTTGCCGTCGGAAACGGCCTTTTCCGCCGCCCGTACCGCCTCTGCGGCATAGGCCCTGGCCGCATCGTAACGTTTCTCCGCCGCCTCGTTCTGCATATTGGCCAGGGCATTCCGGGCCTGGATCAGGGCGCCTTCGGCATAGGCGGCGGCATCGGGATCGTTCTCCGCCCTGGTTACCGCGGCGGCGGCGTTGTCCATTTCTTCCACCGGAGCTTTGGCGCAGCCGCCAAGACTCAGCATCACCGTCATCACTATCCAAAAGCATGAAAGCTTTTTCATATCCACTCCTGTTAATTTTGTTTATTCGCAGTGGGATCTAATACCCTCTGCACACTTTCGTGTGCGAGTTTTAGGGCGGTTAGAATTGGTAACACCAACAAAAACCGGCAGTAGATCCCACGGTTAAATAATTTCTTTACAGAACGAACCTTGTAAACAAGGTAACGTTTACAAGACACCCTGCCTTTCAGGGCGGGGAGGTTCATATTGAGGCTTTTTCAAAATATCAGATTTTGAAAAAGCCGCTCTTAACAATAGAGCTGTCCGGAACTTCCGTTTTTGAACAACTCTATTGAAAGCGCCGTCATTTACGGCGCGTTAAGGGCCTGCTATCAGTATATAACCCAACGGGAAAAAGTGCTATAATTCGAACATGGCGGCGCATCCTGTTTCCAAAAAAAAGATACTTCTGCGGGGCCTTATTTCCTTCTGCGCCGCCCTGGCTGCGGCGGTATTGATGAACCGTCTCCTTTCCGGCCCCCGGCTTGGCCCCCACTACGACTATCTGATGTCCTTCCGCCCGCCGCCGCCGGTTTCCCGGGAGGTCCTCATCATTGATACCGGAACCGGAGGACCGGTCCTGAGCGCCGAGGGAAATATTGTACATCCCCTGGCGGCGGCGCAGCTGATAACGGCGCTGATCGAAATGGACGCCGGGGCCCTGATTATCCAGGCTCCGGTTCTGGGGGTATCCGCCGCGGGCAATGAGGAAGAGCTGCTCCTCCGTTTTGACGAAGAATACGAACTGCTGGGCCGGAATATACGGAACCTCTTTGAGGCCATACGCATGGGTTTTATAGCGCCCGGTGAGGCGGACCGGTATGTGGAGGATCTGATAAGCCTTACCGGGCGGGGCAAGGAGAGGCTGATAGCCGCCCTGGTCCGCCAGGACGAGACCGGTCTCCGCCGCTTTGAGGATGCGGCGGCCCGTTTCGGCAGGGTAATCATTCCCGGCGATCTCAGGATCAGGATAAACCGGTCCGCCCCCGGAAACGGTCCTGGGCCCGAAGAAAGGGCGGAGGCTTCCCTCGGCCCGGGAAACGCCGCGGCCGCCGCCGGTCCGGGGATCTATTCCAGGAGCCGGCCCGACCCGGAGGGCGTGCTCCGCCGCATTGCCCCGGTGCTGCGCAGTGCCGGCGGGGAGACCGAACATGCCGTCTATGCCGCCCTCAAGCTTGTCCCCGGAGAACGGCGCGGTTTCAGCATTGTTTATACCGAATTCGGACCGGCCCTGTCCTACCGGGTTTTTCCATCTCCCCTGTCCGGGGAAACAGGCGAAGCGGCGGAGCGGCTTATCCCCCTGGACAGCGGCGGAGCCCTCCTTGTTGAAAAGCCCGGTCCCGGGGCGCTGCGGAAAATTTCTCTGGCGGATCTGCTGGCCTACGAAGAGGCGGACCGGGAGCTTCGCCGTATGCTGGGAGAAGCGGAGGACCTGGGGATCTACCAGGGCCTTGAGCCCGGCGCGTATCCGGGGGTGCTCTACGATCATGCCCTCTCTCTCAGGAAAACGCTGATAGGGGAGGGCGGAGACCGGGGGGCCTGGATCGACGCCCGGCGCCGGTATTTTCGCGCCCTGGATCGTTTTTTTGCGGATACTCCGGACGAAGCCGGCGGGGCCGTGGCGTCTCTGCGCGCCCGGTATGCGGAGCTTGCGGAACTGCGGACCCGCCTTGAGGAGGCTCTGGCTTTTTCTTTTTGTATTCTGGGTTCGGCCCCTTCCTCCAGGGAGGGAAACGGCGGGGAGTCCGGCGCGCCGGATCAGGCCCGGCCCCGTCCCGGCATTTCAGGCCGGAGGGCGGGCGCGCTCCCCTCGGATGCCGAGGCTTCGGCGATTCTGGCCAACAGCATCATCACGGCCAGGGCCATCGTTCCCGGATCGGAACGGCATATTTTTTTCTGGTCCCTGGGGGCGGCGCTGCTTCTTCTAATCCTGATACGGAAGACCGGGCCCCTCCTCTCCCTGGGGATAGGCTTCGGCTTCCTCCTCCTTACGGCGGCGGCCTTTTCCCTCAGCTTTATTTTCAGCTCCTGTTGGATTGATCCGCTGATACCTCTGGCGGCCTGCGCCGCCGGAACCGGGGTTTCGGTATGTTGCGCCCTTTTTGTCAAGGAAAACGCCGCAGGACTGATCCGCGGCGCCTATGGGGCCCACGTTTCCCCCGAATACCTCAAGGTTCTGGTCCGCCGCCGCCGGCCCCTTCCCTCCGAAACGGTTCTTGCGGAAAGCGCCGTGGTGGCGGTAAAAAACCTTGTCCCCATTCCCCGGCACGATCCCCTGGCGGCCTCCGCCGAAACCGCCCGGTTCAGGGACCGGGTCTTCAATAGGTTTGCCCGGGCCGGCGGCGTTCTTGCCGGCTTTGAGGGGGATCTGGTTTTTATCGCCTTCGGCTCCCCCCTGGAGCGGAACGCCCTTCTGGGGATGCGCCTCCCCTTTGGGGAAAGTTTTGCCGTCAAGGCGGCGGGCTTCATCTTCGATCTTCTCCAGGACAGCCCCGAAGCAGCCTCGTGGCATTTCGGCGTCGATGCCGGGGAATGCGCCTTCAGCTATTCCCCCGCGTCAGGCTACAGGGCCGCGGGCTATCCGGTGATCCGGGCCCGGATTCTGGCGAATCTGGCTTCCCGTTACAACGCCCAGGCTCTGGTAACCAGGGTGGTAAGCGAAAAGCTGGATACCATACCCATACGGAAGCTGGATGTTCTGGCGGATCAGGAAAGCGGGGAGAAGGAAATGTTCTACGAGCTCCTGGTAAAGCGCCGGGACAGCGGGAGGGACCGGCTTGAAACGATGTGAATGGTGCATGGGTTCCGAGTTGTACATGCAGTATCACGACACGGAATGGGGGGCGCCTGTCTTTGACGACCGGAAACAGTTTGAATTTTTGGTGCTTGAATCCGCCCAGGCCGGACTAAGCTGGATAACCATTTTGAAAAAACGGGAAAATTACCGCAAAGCCTACGATGGCTTTGATCCGCGGAAGGTAGCCCGCTACGGGGAAAAGAAAAAGGCGGAACTGCTTGCCAATCCGGGGATAGTCCGCAACCGCCTTAAAATAGAGGCTTCCATAAACAACGCCCGGCGCTTCCTCGAAGTCCAGCGGGAATTCGGCAGCTTTTCCAGTTATATCTGGGGCTTTACCGGCGGTAAAACGGTAACCGGAAAGTGGAAAAGCCTCGAAGAACTGCCAGCCAGGACGGAATTATCGGACCGGGTCGCCGCGGATATGAAGAAGCGGGGGTTCCGTTTTCTCGGAAGTACCATCATGTATTCCCACATGCAGGCCACGGGCCTTATCAACGATCATATCACCGGCTGTTTCCGCTACAGGGAAATTAAAAACGGGATAGCGGATGTCTCCGTACCGGTCCGGTGATGCGGCGGGGCGGGGATTGCGCGGCCTTATGAAACTTTTCCGCGGATCATCGCCCCCGGAGATCCTCCTCGGCCGTTTATCAGTTTAGGTCTTCAAGGTAGGCGGTACTATTCCATTGGGAAGGAGCTATGCCGGTCTTTCGCTTGAAAAGCCGGGAAAAATAGTAGGGACTTTCAAAGGACAGCTTGTATGATATTTCTTTAATGCTTAAGGCGCCCTCCTGAAGCAGTTCTTTTGCTTTGTCAATTTTCATCTGTAAAAAATACTGATAAGGGGAAAGGCCAGTTTTTATCCTGAACTGGTTACGAAGATGCTGATAATTGATGTGCAGTATGCCCGTTAGATCCGTCATTCCAATAGGGTGGTAAATGTTTTTCTCGAAAATGTTTTTTGATTCTTCGATGATGTCATAGCTTGTCCTGTTAAGCCTTAAATATTGATCTTCCGTGAGATAGGCAAAAATCCGGGTTACGCAGGAAACGATCAGGGGTTGTACGGCATACCGCCGGTCCCGGGCGAAATTAACCGCCTCTTCAAAGGCGGTGAGCGTTTCCATGTGGTTAAGGATAGGATGTATGGTGATAACCTTTTCCAAAAGCCCTCCGGCTATCCATTCGTCCGGGATCGTTCCCGTAAATCCTATCCAATGTTCGGTCCAGCCTGTTTCCTGGTCCGGAATATACCGGTGCTTTTCTCCGGGAACAAGCACCACAAGGTTATCCGGCCTTATGGGAAATTCCCCCTCAAATGAGCGCAGCCGGCCGCTTCCCTCGCTGATAAACAAGAATTGGTACTCATCCAGAACACGCCCCTTTTCCCAATTCATAGTGTATTTTTTTGGATGTTCTTTCCAATTATACGGATAGGTTTCATGGGGGGCTATGGACGCCTTTCCGACGGTGGTAATATACAGGGGAGCCTGTGGGTTTTTGGTAATATCAAAATAGACGAAAAAATTCTCTGAAACATTTCTTTTCTTCATGGTACCTTTTACTATGTTAATAATGCAGACACATTATTGACTTGAATACAACATGACTACTTTGGGAACCGCATTCTTGCAGCCTTTAAACAGGAAGCGGCGGAGCCTGTCCATGGAACAGCCGATTTGGCGATTATAACACGGAAAAGTTTATATTCCAAGTAAAAAAAGCAAAGGCCGGGAAGCCGGCTTCCTGGATATGCAAGCTATCCTTTCTTATAATCGAAGATTTTCCCTTCTGCCGCCGGCGCGTGTGAGGATTTTGAAAAAACGACCAATACCAATAAGGTGATCGCATAGGGGAATATTTTTAGGATAAGCGGGTGAATACCTGTCATAACCGGAAGCAGCATCGATATCTGAGCGATGGTAACGGAAAAGCCAAAAAACAAAGTGGCAAATAATATACGGAATACGCGCCACTGACCAAAGATGACTCCCGCGATTGCCAAAAAGCCAAGACCGCCGACCGATCCGCTGGACTGGCCCGCAATGGTAACGGTATAAACGGCTCCTCCTATTCCGGCCAGCGCGCCGGAAAAGAGCACCCCGATGTAGCGTATATGCGCTACCCGTATGCCCACGGCGGCAGCCGCTTCGGGGTATTCGCCGCAGGCCCGAAGCCGCAGTCCAAAGGGCGTTTTTTCGATAAGAAACCAAACGCCGGCAAGAAGGATCGTTATAAGCCAGGTGGTAGTATAGGTGTCTGTAAACAACAGTCTTCCGGCAACCGGTATGCGGTTCAACAGCGGAACATCTACCCGGATCATGCTGTTTATCACCAGGGTGGCGGTACCGGTAATACCGCGGGAACAAAAAAGAACCAAGGCTCCCGTTACCATATTAACGGCGATGCCGCTGATGGTTTGATCCGCCGAAAGATTGATACAGGCGAAGGCATGCAGAACCGAAAACAAGACGCCTCCGGCCATACCCAATAGGACGCCAATCCATGCGGCTGTTCCATATCCGATATGGGGTCCCAGATAATATACACATATACCCCCGATAAAGGATCCTACCACCATAAGTCCTTCCAGGCCTATATTGATGATGCCGCTTCGTTCGGATATACACCCCCCCAGCGCGGTAACAAAAATCGGGACGGTGTATGCTATAGCATAAGGCGCTATTTGCTGAATAAAGTCCCACATGTTACGCCTCCCCTGTTTTTGGAGAATGGAAAAATCTTTTGATTTTATCCATCTTTGTCTGGATTAAGACGCTGGTGGCCGAAAAATAGATAATGACCGCAATGATGATATCGGCAATTTCCGGCGGTATCGGCAGCATGGCGTTCATAAAACCTTTGCCCGTTTGCAGAACCGCAAAGAAAAGAGCGGATAACACGACCCCTAAAGGGGAAACATTTGCCAGCAGCGCCACCGCGATGCCGTCAAAACCCTGGCCCGGCATGACGCCAATCTGAATATTATTTAAATATCCGCAGTAATACGTGAGGCCGGCCAATCCCGCCAGGGCCCCTGAAATTGACATCGCCAGGATTGTGTTGCGGGCTACGCTGATGCCGCCGTACTGGGCGGCGTAACGGTTAAACCCGACCGCCTTCATCTGATAGCCAAGGGTGGTTTTATCCAGAATAAAATTGATAATTACCACGGCGGCCACGGCAAGAATTATCCCCAAATTCAAATTTGAACCGCCGGTAATCCTGGTAAGCCAGGCTGTCTTTAAAGAAGCGGCGGCCGGGATTGACAGGGATTCCGTTTCAATGCTTGCCGATTTAAAATTATCGGAAATGACAA
>JAISPH010000166.1 GCA_031275035.1 Treponema sp. | reverse complement strand
CCCGGAGGCCGGAGATCTTCATCTCTTCGATAAGCTGTTCGGGGGTCCACTCAAAGAGGACCTTCTCCAGCCCCGCATAGCCTTCCCGGGCTATGTATTCGTCAATATTTTCAGGATTGATAACGCCGCAGTTGCGGAGAACCACCCGGACCTGCTTCTGGTAGAATTCAATGTCCTCCACCACGTTGGCCTTTTTCTGTTCCCCCTCGCCCTTGTAGAGAAGCCGGGGCACTTCCCGTCCTTTTACAATCTGTTCGGCGATAATTTCCACCGCATCTTCGGGGGTAACGTCCACATAGAAGGACTCTTCCGGCAGCACCTTGACGATGGGCCCCCGTTCACAGAAGCCGAAGCAGCCGGTTTTAACGATCTGCACCTCACCCTTAACGCCGTGCTTTTCGGCTTCCGCTATAAGCCTTTCATAGATCTCCGCCCCCTTGTTGGACTCGCAGGCGGTCCCTCCACAGGTAAGGATGTAATGGTTATAGGCCATGCTTTCTTCCCCCTACTTCGCGCTCATGATGTCGGCGGCGGGCCGGTCCAGGATATGATTGTCCAGGAGTTCCCGGCCAATAATATGTTTCTTTACAATTTCATCCGCGGCGGCGGAATCGACCTTGCCGTAGATGACGGCGGGCATGCCGGGAACGATAACTTCCACGGTGGGCTCCGAGTGGCAGAGCCCCATACAGCCGGTCTGGCGGACCAGCACGCTGTCCACCAGCTTGCTCTCATCCAGGGACTTGAGAAATGCATCCAGGGTAACCTTTGCCCCGGCGGCGATACCGCAGGTACCCATACCCACGATAACCTGGATCTCCTTGCCTTCCGCATCCCGTTTTCTCAGATCCATTTTTTTAGTATCCCTGAGCGCCCTCAGTTCTTCCAAGGTCATTTTAGCCATCTCTCTCTCCTCTATAAGAATTTATGCTTCATATTAACAAAGGGCGGAAAGAACCGTACTGTACGCCGGCTTTCCCCTATTCTTCTTCCAGGGATCGCAGATACTTATCCAGCAGTATCAGGGAAGCGGTATCCTCCAGCCCCCCCAGAGCCTCGGCAAGTTCCGACTTTGACACTTCGTAACCTGCTTCCCCTTTAAAACGGCGGATACGCATATCCCCCGGACCGGGGAACAGGATCACCGTGCGGAACAGTCCGGGAACATCCCCCACCGGGGGAGTATCCACATTCTCCATGTCAAACCAGGCTTTTACGGTGGTTCCCGTATTTTTTTCCGACCGCAGATCCCAGCCGCCGCCGGACTGTTCGGCGGTCTGTATTAAAAACGGAATCCCCAGCCCCACCTTCCGGTGAGGATGCTTTATCCCGTCGGTAACAAAGGGATCGATAGCCCGCTTCAGCTCATCCTGATCCATCCCCTTGCCGTTGTCCTTAACCGCGAAACGGAACTCCGAATGCCCGTTGGGGCCCCTGTCCGTCTCCCGAACATCCAGCTCCACCAGCGCAGCTCCCGACTCAGCCGCATTCTGGGTGATGTCGGTAACCAAATCACATAGGGTGAAATGCAAGCGCCGCCGCCTTATTGACGCTAATGCTGATACTTGGCGATGATTTCCGGCAGCTGGTCCTTGGTCACCTTGCCGTAGGTTTCGGCGCCTACGGTGATCACCGGAGCCAGGCCGCAGCAGCCAACGCAGCGGACCGGATCAATAGAAAAAAGCCCGTCCTCGGTTACCCCGCCTTCGGCAAGGCCCAGTAAGGATCGGGCTTCCTCAATAAGATCCTGGCCGCCTTTGAGATAACAGGCGGTCCCCAGACATACGGAGATCTTGTTCTTTCCAGGCTTGGTGGTTTTGAAAAAATGATAAAAGGTAATAACCCCGTAGATCCGGGCCAGAGGAATGCCGGTCATAATGGAGAGCTTTTCCGCCGCCTCCCGGGGGATAAACCCAAAGGTTTCCTGGGTCTTATGCAGAATCATGATAAGACTGCCGGGTTTTACCTTCCATTCGTCAATAAATGAGACAAGCTCAGCGGGAAAATCTATTCCCTTGGCCGCCGCCGCTGTTGCCATGGATACCCCCATATTGCATAGATAAAAATTTATCTTTGATACAAGACCATACGGTAAATACTATACGAAAATAAGCTTTTAAGCAAGTATTCTATATTTTTTTATCGAATGTTAGGGGGGGCTTACTTTTTGACCCTAAAAGCCCTCCGGGCCGCCGCCGGAAGCTTTCTTGGCCCCGTTCCGCCTTTTTCTATTTCCAGGTAACTTCATAACTCAGGGGAGACTCCAGCACCAGCAAATCCAGGAGGGGAACCTCAAACTGGACCCGGGAACCCTGGAAAGAACCGCCCCGGACGGCGCTGACGGCGCCGGGAAAATCAAGGACGGCGTTAATCCTGGCGGCGGCTATCTCACCGGCTACGGCTTTCCCGTACACCGAGGCCACCAGGACCAGGTACTCCGCTTTGGTCAGAACCTCCCCGGTGGCGGCCGGAGCCATGAGGGCGGAGAGGTACTCCGTCACCTCCCCGGAAATAAGCGAAACCAGCTGGGGGGCGGAATCCCGGTCCAGACTGATCACCAGCCGGCCCCCGCCGGCGCCCTGTTCGTACCGGATAAAGCGGAGCCGGCCGCCCCCCCGGCTTTCGGGGAGCATCAGAAACTGATCGATCCGCGAGACGGCGATGGTCCCCTCCACGGTAACAGGATCGGCGTTGTGGAGGGAAACCGAGGAAATGCCCGGGGCGGCGGCCATGGACCGGCCTATGGCGGCCCCGTCGATAACCATCTCCCCGGCGCCGGAGGCGGCGTCCAGAGAACGGATAAGCGCCGCCATCCGGGGTTCCAGGGAAGCCCGGATGGCCAGCTCCGCGGAACCGTCCCTATTAAGGTTCCCGTCGATCCGGGCGGAACAGGAGGCCAGCAGCAGTACGGCGGCGGGTACAAGGAAAAGGCGATTTTTCATCATACCACTATAACCATTTAACGGGAAAAAGGTAATGGACTTGTTCAAGAACCCGGCTGGTTTCCGGACAAGTCCCGGGCGGGGCCCGGATCCCTTGCCGTAACGGAAGCTCCGGCAAGAGACCCTGAAACGCCTCTAAAATGAGATATCTTCAAAATCTTTGCAACCTCAACCGTCTTTTGGTGTCAGATAAACAGGGGAGACCGGCATATTTCCGGCAGAGCGGCGCCGCCGCTGTCAGGTGGTCTGTCCTTATCAGCATAGGGGGTACGCATGGCATATACACCGTGGGCTTTTTTGGATGAATACCGGGGCAAGGCGTTTAAGGGACTGTGGCCGACCCTGCCCGAGATGTACCGGATTATCGCCGGCCGCTTTGGCGAAAGACCCTGCTTCACCATTTACGAGCCGGACCGTATCAGCCTTAATTACAACGAGTCCCTCAGGATCATCGAGGCGGTTGCCCGGTGGCTTCACAGCAGGGGCATCCGCAAGGGAGACAAGGTAGCGGTCACGGGGAAAAATTCCCCCGAGTGGGCCGTCGCGTACCTAGGCATCCTCTTTGCCGGAGCCACGGTGGTGCCCATTGATTATCAGCTTAAAAACGACGAAACGGACCTGCTCATAAAGACCTCCAGGGCTAAACTGCTCTTTGTGGATGAAGAGAAATTCGAGCGTTACGCTTCAAACCGGGGAGCCCTGGAGGAGGTCGTCTCCCTGCGGAAGGGGGTGGGTTCCTATGTCTACGACCTGGACGGCCCCGACGCGGAGATTGAGGGGGCGGAAGAAACGGATCTGGCGGCGATTCTCTTTACCTCCGGGACCATGGGGGTCCCCAAGGGGGTTATGCTGACCCATCAGAACCTGGTTTCCGACTGTTACCTGGCCCAGGGAACCCCCTTTCCGGTATACCATACCGACGTGTTTTACGCCCTGCTTCCCATTCACCACGCCTATACCATGCTGGCGGTCCTTATCGAGACCATTTCCACCGGGGCGGAGGTCGTTTTCGGCAAGCGGATGGTTACCAAGGCCATCCTCAAGGACCTGAAGGAGGCGAAGATCACCATGCTCCTGGGGGTCCCCATGCTTTTCAACAAGCTTCTGGCGGGGATACTCCGGGGCATACGGGAAAAGGGTCCCGTGGTATACGGCCTCATCAGCGCCATGATGGGCCTTTCCGGTTTTATCAAAAAGGTGTTCAAAGTAAATCCGGGAAAGAAGATGTTTGGCTTTATCCTGAAACAGGCGTCCCTCTCCACCCTGCGGACCCTGATCTGCGGGGGCGGCCCCCTGGCGCCCAGCGTATTCCGCAAGTACAACCAGCTTGGCCTTGACTTTGTCCAGGGCTACGGCCTTACCGAAACCAGCCCCATCATCAACCTTAACCCCATCGAGCACTACAAGGAAACCAGCGTGGGCAAGGTGATCCCCCAGGTGGACATGAAGATCCTTGACCCGGATGAACGGGGGGTCGGCGAGGTTATCGTAAAGGGACCGGTGGTGATGAAGGGCTACTTCGAGATGCCCGAGGAAACCGCCGCGGCTTTTACCCCCGACGGCTACCTGAAAACCGGGGACCTGGGCTATCTGGACAACGAAAATTATCTCTACCTGACCGGCCGGGCCAAAAACATGATCGTCACCGAGGGGGGCAAGAATGTGTACCCCGAGGAAATCGAGAACGAGTTCCAGCTTTTTGAGGAGATCGATCAGATCCTGGTCCGGGGTTATGTACTGGACAAGAAGATGAAAACCGAGGGCATCGAAGCCCTGGTCTATCCCAGCCCCGACTTCTTCGCCGCCCCCGGCGCCGCTTCCGGCGGGGCGCCCTCCCAGGAACAGATCAGGGACCGCATAGAAAAGATCATCGCCGAGGTGAACCAGAGGCTCCTCCCCTATCAACGGATTGAGAGGGTGACGGTCCTGGATACGCCCATGGAAATGACCACCACGAAGAAGATCAAACGAGACGCCGTGTAGCTTCGTTTTATAAGGGGGTTCTTTCAAAATATCAAATTTTGAAAGAACCCCTGCGGAAGGCGGCGGCGGGTTTCTGGACCGGATGGTTTGTCTTAACATTTTCAAGAAAACATGTGTCCATGCGTTTTTTAAGATAGTCATGGACCTGCGGTCCGAGTCCATAATGTGCCTACATTATGGACAGACCCTAAATAATCGCATAACGTATCAAGGGAAAGATATTAGTACCGTTAAAGAAAATTTTTATTATTACAGTTATATCAGCAAGTATCTTCGTAAACATAACTGCGCAAGAAACAGATGATTTGTTTTTATATATTGGACTTGTTCGATAACCCGGTTGGTTATCTCACAAGTCTCCCAAAAAACGTGGATTTCATTAAGAAATCCACGTTTTTTGTTGTTTTTAAGCGATTGTTGGCGATTCTTGGTTCGACGGAAACTGGGGTTTCTGAACAACTTTATATGCAGGAGACGACACGTTACAGAGACTCTTGTCAAATTATACAGAGATAAGGACACAGAGGGTACCACACATAGTCTACAGCCTTGCCTGGTAAAATGCCCCGGAGGGGTTCCGTCAGCAACGGCGCATAATTACTGGTTTACGCAAGGGGCTTTGCCAACATGGGCCTGACGGCCCACGTCGCAAACCGTTCCGGTTGTATATAACGGTTTGGCGGCCCGGATAAGGAAATGCGTAGCATTTCCATGGCCGACAAACTGTGGGTGGAGTGTGGCGTGGGAATGGCGTAGCCATGACCTAGCCAAACGGAGCCCGAGCCGCCTACCGGCGGCGAAGCATATGGAGTAAAAGTTATTGTCAAAAATATTTTTCTACTAATTATTTACCTTTTAATTAGGGAGAAGTATTGTGTTGGCAATCTATTGCAGGACAAGCAGGGAAAAGAAAGATAGGGACGTTTCTACTATTGAACAGCAAAAGCAGAAGGGAATCGAATTTGCCTTGTCGCATAAATTACCTTTTTTGGTATTTTCAGACGAAGGAAAATCAGGTTTTCAGATAACCGACGACGATGCCGATCCTTTTAACAACAGACCAGCCTTTGCCGACTTGGTAAATCAAATAAAACGCAACAAAATAAATGCTATCTGGGTATGGGAACATTCCCGTTTGTCCAGAAACCAATACGCTTCTGCTATTATTTTCAACCTGTTTGAACGATACAATATTACCGTTTATGAAAACAACAAACAGCTAGACCTTAAAGACCCTCAATTTCAAATGTTCAGGCAAATACTGGACGCTATCGCCCAATACGAACGGAATCTTATTGTTGGAAGAACCACCAGAGGGTTACATACTGCTATTGATTCAGGAAGACGGGGGTATAATCAATTTTTTGGCTATGACAAAATAGGTAAAACTACTGCCGGAAATCTTATCTGGCAACCGGTAGCAAGTGAAATAGAGTGCCTTAAATATGCTTATAAAAGAATATTTGAATC
>JAISPH010000116.1 GCA_031275035.1 Treponema sp. | reverse complement strand
GTTGCCGGGGCTTTGCCGATACCCGCGGCCTTGAAAAGTTCCGTGTTGTAGTACAGGGGATAGATAAAGGTGGCCACCGGGAATATCCAGGTTTTATTGTCCACCTTGGGAACGCTGGCAAACCGGCTTGTATCGTAATTATCCCGGAGGATGAGATCGTCCAGGGAATCCAGAACATTTTGCTTGATCCATGAATCAAGCAGAGCCGGTTCAACCCCTACCACATCGCTTAGGGTGTTTGATGCGGCGGCGACCATGAGCCAGTTTATCTGCTCCGAAGACGGATTGGATATCACCTTTACCTTGATGTCCGGATTTTGGGCCTCAAAATCGGCAATGATCTTTTCAAAAGAACCTGTCTTCATTTCGATCTGCCACCATTGAGCGAATTCAATGGTTACCGTCTTGGCGCCGGAACCCCTGTCCTTGCCGCCCCCTGCCCAGAGACAGAAAGGCGCTATCAGCATGAGTATACCGGCCCACAGGAACATGTTCCTCTTCATACAATTCCTCCTGAAAAATAGATGCTTACAGTATGCGGCCATATCCTTCCCCTGTCAAGCTATTTTTTTCATAATTTACATAAAAATACAGATTTAATGTATATATTCTTTTGATTTATTTATTGACTAAAGAAAAAGTTCAAAGTATGATTGATTTTGACTTTCATTATGTTGATATTGGACTTTTCGGTGGAGAGGGGGAATGGGGGAAGAAAAGATCGCCCTGGGGCTGGGGAATAACATTGATTATGAATTTGCCTGGAATTCCCCGGTGTTGGAGGATCTGATCGCCCGGCTGCATATCAGGGCCGATGAACTCGGGGATGTACCGGTGGAGGATCTGCGGAGCCTGATCATTTCAATCCTCAATTTTGTCAAAAATTCCCGGGGGGGACAACGGTTCCTGCAAAGACCAGAGCTGGTGGAGGATTTTGCAAAGTGGTTCAACTATACCGTAAGCATCGGCGGGACCTGTCCCCGTTCCGCCATTGCCATGTCAAAATTGGGCTACCCCTCCCGTCTCCACCTGGTTACCGACAATGAGCATGTCCGGCGTTTTCTGCCGGAGGAGGCTGTTGGTTTTTTCAGCAGCGGCAGGGAAAGCATCTATCCCCACCTCATCATTCAGTATGACCGGGACATCGTAATAGACGCAGGAGATATTCATATCCGGACCAGCCGGGCAAACCGCATCATCTATGACAACGATTTGGATAACGCCATAATGAAATTGAACCCCGCTTTTTTTGATAATGCGGAACACATTCAGGTCTGCCTTATTTCCGGCTTCAATACCATTCGGGACAGGGATCTTCTGATAAACCGCCTCGATCAACTGGGGGATCTTCTGAAAGGCCTTCCCCGGGAGGTCCGGATCTTTTATGAAGACGCCGGGTTTTATGAACCCGCCTTTCCCGGTATTATTCAGGATGCCCTGCGCCGGTATATTCATATTTACAGTCTTAATGAGGATGAATTTATGGAATACGGGGGAATGCGGATCGATCTGCTGAACCCTTCCCAGGTTTACCGGATGCTGGGGAAGCTTGCAGAAAAAATTCAGGCGCCGGTTATAGTGATTCACACAAAGTACTGGGCCCTGGCCTGGGGAGAAGGGGCGGAACGATACCGGCTCTCCCTCAGGGGCGGCATAACCATGGCGACCACCCGGTTCCGTTTCGGCGATGCCCTTTCCGGGGAAAAATACCGGCTTACCGGGAAGCTTGACGCGGACCCCGGGGGGAGTCTCTTTTGCGGCGCCATTGAAAAACTGGGAGGAGAGAGAATATGCTGTGAAGCCTCCCTTTTGGTTCCGGAAACCAGGGTTACTACCGTAGGTTTAGGGGATGCCTTTGTGGGAGGTTTTCTGCCGACCCTGGTGGTGTGAGCTTTTGCTAAAGGGTCCGTTATTTTTGGCATAAATTGGCATATATTAGAGGAGCAGGATTATGAGTATTGTTTCCAACAGAGAATTACTGGAAAGGGCAAGGGCCGGGCGGTATGCGGTTGCGGCATTTAATACCAGCAATCTGGAGTACACCCAGGCCATTCTCCGGGCGGCCACGGAACAGCGGGCGCCGGTAATACTTGAGGCGGCGAAAAGCGAAGTGGATTATATGAACGGCTATGTTTTCGTAAGCATGGTAAAACTGCTGGCGGAGAATCTGCCCATACCCGTGGGGATCCATTTGGATCACGGGCCCAGCTACGAGGAAGCCCTGCGGTGTATACGGTATGGTTTTACCTCAGTCATGTTTGACGGTTCAGCCCTGCCGGTGGAGGAAAATATCGCCGTTACCCAAAGGGTGGTTGCCGCTGCCCACGCATGCGGCGTTTCCGTGGAGGGAGAGATCGGGGTCATCGGTCAGGCCGCCGACAGTCCCGAGGGACCCCGCCGCCCGGGAACCGGCTATGCGGACCCGGTGCAGTGTGAGCGGTTCGTAAAGGAAACCGGGGTCGATTGCTTTGCCGCCGCCATCGGCAATGCCCACGGGCTGTATCTGCGCAAACCGGAACTTCAGTTTGAGCTGCTTCAGGATATAGAGAAAAGAACCGGCGTTCCCCTGGTACTCCACGGCGGTACGGGTATTCCCGTGGAGGATATTCAGCGGGCCATACGGCTGGGGGTTTCCAAGATCAATTTCAGTACGGTTATGCGAAAGGGGTTTATTGATACGATCAAAGCAAGCCTGGACGCGAACCCCGGGGATTATGATCTGATGAAGCTTTTACAGACAGGTACGGAAAAAATGGTGGAAATAGCGAAGTACCATATTGAAATGTGCCTCAGCGCCGGGAAGGCCTGGTAGAGGCGGTGATGAATAAAAAGGCTTTTGTAGAAGAACGGCAGACCAGGATCCTTGAGTACGTCAAAACCTGTAACCGGGCAAACGTTCTGGAACTTGCCGAAAAACTGGATGTAACCGAAGCCACCATACGGCGGGATCTGCGGCTTCTTGAGGATCAGGGTTTGATAAACCGGACCCACGGGGGGGCCATAAAACGGGATAATCCGGCGCTATGGCAGACCACCAGCATGGAAGAGCGGATGGTTGCCCGCCGGGCGGAAAAGGATCGGATCGCCGAATTCGTTTCCCATATCATCAACGACAACTCCAGCGTGATGATCGACGGGGGCAGTACCACCCAGATCGTGGCGGAAAGGCTGAGCGGCAAACAAAATTTGCTGGTGGTTACCAACTGTCCCTCCATCGGCCTTATTTTTCTCAAGGGAACCGGCAGCAAGGTGCTCCTTACCGGAGGCGAATTGATGCGGGGCACCTATTCGGTGGTGGGGGTGGAGACCGAACTGGAACTGCGGCGGATAAGAACCGATAAGGCCATCATCGGGGTTTCCGCCCTCAGCGCGGAGGAGGGCCTCTTTTCCGCCAATCCCCATGAAGGGGAAGTCAAGCGGCTTATGATCATGAATTCCCGGGAAACGATTGTAGTTGCCGACAGCAGTAAATTTGACATACAGGCCCTGTACATGTTCAGCGATTTTGAACGGATCAGCAAGCTGGTTACCGACAAAGACATCGGTAAGGACGCGCTGCTCGCCCTTCAAAAAAAGGGAGTGGAGATTTTTACGGTCTAGTATCCAGACACGATTAAAACTGCTGTTTTTGGGCGCATCCCCAGCTTCGCCGGGGACCGGGCTTTCCGGGGCTCCGCGCTGTCCGCCCATAGCGGCCCGCTCCGGCCCCGCCTGCGGCGTGGCTAAACCCCTCCAATCCCTTGCGCAAGCAACCCGCCAGGGACGGCGGGTGCAATCATCCCGCGAGTATTTGCGGAGCAAAAACTCGAAGCTGAAAAACGGCAAGGATGCCGTTTTTCAGCAAATCCCTTGCACGCGCGCAAACGCTGTGCGTTTGCGATGGCTGTACGATACGGTTTCAGGCTATAAAAGATGAAACCGCATTTTCATTGGTGGCGGTGGATTGCTCAAT
>JAISPH010000108.1 GCA_031275035.1 Treponema sp. | reverse complement strand
ATCCCCCGAAAACCAGACATCATTCAGGGACAGGATTGACGTGGTCGAGATCTTCATCATGGTTTTGGCGAATTCTTCCTCGTCCATGCCGAGGGAACCGGCGATCTCCTGATCCGTGGCGGTACGGCCAAGCTGAGCCTCCAGAGTACCGATTGCCTCTTCCACCTCCCGGGTTTTTTGCCTGACGGAACGGGGTACCCAGTCTATGGAACGGAGTTCGTCAAAAATTGCCCCCCGTATCCGGGTTACGGCGTAAGTTTTGAATTTCACCCCCTTGTCGGGATCAAACTTGTCAATCGCGTCCAAAAGGCCGAATGCCCCAAACCCTACCAGATCGTCAAATTCAACATTGTGGGGCATACCCACCGCGACTTTTCCGGCCACATACTTGACCAGGGGGGCATACTGTTTCACAAAGATTTCCCGGATTTTCGGGTCCCTGTTCTGGCGGTAATTGATCCAGAGTTCATCTTCCGTTTTTTGCTCCGTGGAACAATCCTTCTGACTGCTCCCGAGGACCTTCGCCATACTCATTCCTTTATCCAGTGGTATTTTCCATCCCCTCACTCCCGGGTAAGACAGATCACTGTTCATCTCGTTTTAATACGGTCTGTATAGCCTGCGCTATATGCTTGGGCGGAAAATCCCCCTCCATCTCGACGGGCTTGTTGCCCGTATAGTACCGCGAAGAAGGATCCGGCTCCTGACCGGTCACCGAAAGCCGGAACAGATCCTCCGTTTGGCCGCTTGTTTCAGTTCCTGCCTCACCCGTCCCGGGTTCTCTGGTTGATGTCAAAAAAGCCTGGGACATAGCCTCAAAATCCGGCAAAACATCCACGGAAGAGTTGTCTTCGGGAAGAGCCGCGTCTTCACGCAATGCCGGCTGGGGCGAAAGTTCCATACCGCCTGTCCGTACCGTCCGGGGTCCGGCCCCGGAATCGGGAACGCTCCTTTTTCCATTATAACCATCTTCGCCTCTCTGATCCAGAGCCGGAGCGGAAGATGGTACGCCCCCAGGCGAATCCCCGCTTAAACCGGACAGACTCCCCGGTCCGGGAAGCGGTACGGTGTCAAAACCGGACGGCGCTCCGCTTAAATCACCCTGATCGGCGCCGGCGTTGTCATCATATGAAAAGCGCTCGCTGCTCAGATCGGGTTCCGCAACGGAACCGCCGTCCCCATCGCTCCGGCCCTGCCGTGATCCCAGATTTTCAAGCCCCGCTTCACCGCCAAGTATAGCCGCGGGTCCTCCTCCTTCAACAATATTTACCCTGGATCCGGGACGGGAATCCCCCCCCGGATCCAGGTCGAAATCGAGAAGCTCCGGGAGAAACCGGCGTATCAAGACGAGAAGTATATTGACCAGGACAAAGAAAAAGACGGCGAAGACAAGGGCCCGCACGACGGCGAAAGTGCCGTTCCCAAAAATGAGTCCGATGATAAGGGAAAGAACAAAACCGAATACGGCGGCGATACCGCCTGTTTTGGAATTCATAACCTGCCTTTAGGAGGCGTCCCGGCCGAATATCCGCTTGAGCATATTGCCGAACCCCCCCGTATTCTTGACGTCGCTCTTTTCCATGCGGCCGACTATGTGCTGAACACACTGGGACGCCTTGCACCTTGGATCGATCACCATGAAAGGCTTCTGCCTGAGTACCGCGTGGGAGACCGTAACATCATCATAGATAAAACCCAGATATTCTACCTTGAGATTTAAAAACTGCCCCGCGATACCGGTCATCCGATCCGCTACCTTTTTTGCCTCCGCCACGGATTTGGCCCGGTTCACCACCAGCTTAAGCCCCATGTTAAGGCTGTCAATTTCGGTGGCGATGATCTTGATGATTCCGTACGCGTCGGTAATTGCCGTTGGTTCCGGTGTGGTTATTATTACCGCGTCGTCGGCGGCGGCGATAAAATCGAGAACGTTGCTTGAAACGCCCGCCGAAGTATCAATGATGATGATATCCGCGCTGGAAAGGGTGTTCAACTCTTCGATAAAGTTTTGCCGCTCCTCCTCGCTGAGATTGGCTATCTTGGAAAAACCGGAAGCGCCGGCGACAATGGAAATGCCGTATTCGGTATCCACCATGATTTCCCGCATGGTTTTTTGTTTACGGATCACATGGTAAAGATTAAACTTGGGGATCATATTGAGAATCACATTTACATTGGCCAGTCCCAGATCGGCGTCCATGACCACGACTTTTTTGCCCAGGCGGGCATAGGCCAGGGCCATATTAACGGAAACATTGGTTTTCCCCACGCCGCCCTTCCCGCTTGTAATGGTAACGATCCGGGTTTTTCTCCCTTCCCTGGCCTGCTTTTCACCGGAAGGGCCGCCCCTGTCCGCCGCACCGGATTTCTGGTTCTGGGATTCGGAAGCGGCGCCGGCCTGTGATTCCCTGACGCCTTCATTTTTTTTTCGCATCATTTCCCGCAGTTTCTCTGCCTGATCTCCCATCATTGTCTCCATTGAATAAGTTCAGATTCATCAGCCGGAAAAATCGATTCAAATTTAGTCCGATCCACCGTAAAGCCTTCCAGATTGATAAGAAAACGCATTACTTCCGCTTTCTGAATATCCTTGGGCACCTGCTGGCCTTCGGTAATATAGGAAATACATTTACCTTTATCCGAAAGGGCGCTTATCACATTGCCCAGCCTGATCGTTTCGTCCATCTTGGTGATAATCACCGACCGGTATCCGAAGGGCTCGTACTGTCTCAGAATCTCGGTAATATCGCTTGATTTGGTAGTGGCCGACAACGCCAGGTGGAATTCGGCGCCTGTCCCGCAGGCGTCAAGCAGTTCTTTCATTTCGGCAAGTTCTACCGAAGAACGGGGACTCTTGCCGATAGTATCGATCAGGATAACATCGGCGTTTTCGGAGTTCAACGCGATGACCTCCTTGAGTTCCCGGAAGCTTTGGGCGCTTAGCACGGGAATCTCCATGATAAGGCCGAAACGTTCAATTTGCTGTTTCGCGCCGATACGGAAATTGTCGATGGTGATCATCCGTACCGACAGGGGCCGCTTCCCGATTTCGCCCAGCATATACGCGGCGGCAAGCTTCGCGATGGTAGTGGTCTTTCCTACGCCGGTCGGACCCACCAGCACTACTATCCGCGGTTTGCGCTGGTATCGGTCCTCCCCGTATATCCGTATGCTTTCTCCAATCCACTCGATTACTTTTTCTTCGACCGCTTTGAAGTCTTCCAGGGCCTCCAGAGAGAATTCCCGGCGCACCCTGTCCATGATGTTTGTCCGGTAATGGGGAGTAAAATCGTTCTGATTTAGTATGTCCCCTATTCTGGTCAGGGTGGGATGATCCTGAAACGCCGGGGGCGTTCCCGTACCCGCGGAAACAGAAACGGAATCGATCTTTTCCTTGATGGTCCTCACTTCGCTCAAAAGCATCTGCAAAGTAGGATCGCTTTTTCCGGCCGCCGCGATAATCTTCTTCTTTACCTCATCCAGCTCGGCGGAATTTAAATCGACAGGTTTCCTCGCCGCAGTCCGGGAAGCAGGGTTACGCCCGGGTTGAGCGCCGGAAACGATCCCGGTCATTTCTATCCCTTCCCTGGAGAAAAGATTGAGAAAACCACCCCGCACCGGTACGGTTTTCTGAATCAATACCTTTGCGCTGTCTCCGTATTTAGTACGGATCTTTTCCATGCATTGAGTATATGACGGCGCCTGCTCTATAAATTGAGTATATGACGGCGCCTGCTCTGTAAAATAATCCATTCTAATTTGACTCCCATTTAAACGTAAATCAGTTTTCCTCCGCCAGGGGCATTATGCCCCCCCCTAACCCTCTATGCGTATTTCCCCTACCGCCTCTACCGTTACATCGTTTACGATTTCCGGAACCGACAGCACCACCAGTTCGGGAAGCTCCCGCTCCGAAGAATGTTTTACCAGATGCCGGGCCTGCTCGCTGGTAAGCACAAGGGGAGTCCAGCCCTGTTCGTGCATGGCCGCCGCGGACCGGGAAAGCGCCTTGA
>JAISPH010000045.1 GCA_031275035.1 Treponema sp. | reverse complement strand
CGGGTTGGAGTTTTACGCCATCGCGGCTATTCGCCAAACGGCGGGCAGTCCGAAGAGGCGTAAAACTCCACGCAGATAAGGCGCAATCCGCTTTGCGGATTGCGCGGGGGCCGGTGGTGTCGGGGATTATCCCGTGATGGCTGAAACAACAGGTTGGAGTTTTACGCCATTGCGGCTATTCGCCAAACGGCGGGCGGTAGTGTAATCACGCTTCGCCGCCGCAAAACTTCGGAGGCGCTGCGCGCCGAACCTCTGGTTTGCGCACGGTACCCGGCTTTGTATGGTTTTAATGGGGGCCTGCGCCTCTGATTAAAATAAAAGAGGAACCCCGGAAACGGCGCATCCGCCAAGAATAACCGCTTCCGGGGCTGTAACTGAATACAATAAAAGCATACCGCTTTTTTTGCAGGAAGTCCTCTTTTTTTATGTTTCTCCGTTTTTGGCGGAGCTATTTTTCAGGAGGGCTTTATGAAAATGAAAACAATGTTCTTAGCGGGGATGATCGTTTTGCTAAGCGTATCATCGTTCTTTTTGGGCTGTTCTTCGGACGATTCAACGGACCCCGGCGCCGCGGCCGCCGCCGCCCTGGTGGCGGGAAACACGGATCTTGATGGCAAGGTAACCGTAAGCGGCGGGACCATCATCCTGAATCAAAATATAACCCTTACCGGTAATTTGACGATACCCGTAAACGTAACGCTTATGGTGTCCGGTTCCAATAAGATTACCCTTGGCGGCAATGCGCTTACCATAGAAAGCGGCGGGACGTTAAGGATGGATAATTTTACAAACAATTTGGCCGTCTCTGGCGGCTCGCTGAAATTGGAATACGGCTCCACTATGTTTTTGGGCGGTAATCCAGCCGTGGGCTTTAATTTCGACCGCGGCTGGAGCTGGGACAGCGGCGATCCTGCCTCTGAGCTTATCCTCGGTAGTAGCGGAATAGATCTGGACGGTAAACTAATATTTGCCAATACTACATTAGAAATGCCCTTGACCATAACATCGGGCTCGACACTTACCATAAAAAGCGGGGGTGCCAGTAAACTCAAAAGTTCCGGCGGCACGCTAACCGTTGAAAACGGGGGGACGCTTGTCATTAACGGCGCACTTACCGGCGATTTAACGGACGGCGCGCCGTCCATCATTATTGAAAGCGGCGGAATTGTCAGCGGATCGGGCAATCTGAACATATTCTACCCGAATGGCAGTACCACCGCAGGCGCCGCGGTAGCGGGTAAAACCTACACCTGGACCGGCAGTGCCGGCGGCTCCGGCGTTGCCGGCTGGAAGGCGGGCAGCTAATCCGTCCGCGTTAAGGCTTGGTCAAAACTCCCGGTACGCCGGGAGTTTTTTGTATCCGTCTGGCGCAAAGGCGGACCGGTTATAAATCGGTTCAGCCTGCGGCGGCGCGGGGACGCCCGGCTGCGGCGTGAAAGCGCGTAAAAGGAACGGCGGGGGCCGGGCCGCCCTTTCCCGGAACGGCCCCGTGTAGTATAGTGCCCATCTATGGGTAACGGGATGCGTCTGCGGGTTCACCCCCTGCTGCGGGAGGTGGCGGCCCTGTTTGCCGGGCAGGGGAAACAGGTTTTCCTCGTGGGGGGGGCGGTCCGGGACCTGATCCTGGGCAGGGAAGCCCGGGACTGGGATCTGGCCACCGACGCCCGGCCGGAAGAGGTGATCTCCCTGTTCCGCAGCGGTCCCCGGAAGTGGCCCGTCATTCCAACCGGAATAAAACACGGCACCGTTACCGTCCGCTACAGGGGCCGTTCCATCGAGGTAACCACCTTCAGGACCGAATCGGAGTACAGCGACGGCCGGCGGCCCGATGCGGTCCGTTTTGCCGCCTCCATCGGAGAAGATCTGTCCCGCAGGGATTTTACGATGAACGCCGCGGCCCTTTCCCTGCCCGGGGGGGAGCTGCGGGATCCCTTTGACGGCGCCGGGGACATTAAGCGGCGGATCATCCGCTGTGTGGGAAACCCCGGGGAACGTTTTGCCGAGGACGGCCTCCGGCCCCTGCGGGCGCTGCGCTTTGCCTCGCAGCTTGGCTTCAAGCTTGAAGCCGCCACCCTGGAGGCGGTTCCCCGGGCGCTGGGGGTCAGCGCCAAGGTTGCCCCGGAACGGGTCCGGGACGAATTTGACAAGATCATCGCCTCCCCCAAACCGTCGGCGGCGCTGGTCCTCATGGAAAAGACGGGGCTCCTGGAACTGTTCCTCCCGGAACTGGCCGCCTGCAGGGGGATAGAGCAGCGGGGCTTCCACCGCTTCGACGTACTGGACCATTCCCTTGCGGCCTGCGACTATGCCGCTTTCCGGTCGATGCCCCGGCAGGTGCGGCTGGCCGCCCTCTTCCACGACATCGGGAAACCCCTGGTCCGTAAACGGAGAGGACCGGGACACGGCCTCCATACCGCGGATACGGGCGCCATCGGCACGGAAGCCGCCGGCATGGACGCCGCCGGGCCGGATACGGGGTGGACCTTTTATCAGCATGAACGGGAATCGGTCCGCCTGACCAGGGATATACTTGTCAGGTTCCGCTACCCCAATGCGGTAACCGGCGAAGTGCTTCACCTCATAGCGGAACACATGTTCCACTATGACCCGGCCTGGAGCGACGCCGCGGTACGCCGCTTTATCATCCGGGCCGGGGAAGCCTCCCTGGGGGACCTCTGCGATCTGCGCCGGGCCGACGCCTATGCCGTCGCCGGCCTGGAGCCCGCCGCGGATTTTCTCATGCCCATGATAAACCGGGTGGAGGCGGTCCTGGCCGGGGGCCGGGCCCTTTCGCTGAAGAATCTGGCGGTGGACGGGAAGGATCTAATGGAAGCGGGGATCGGGCCGGGAAAAACCATGGGGATCATCCTGAGGGAACTGCTGGAGGCGGTGGTGGAAGACCCGGAGCTGAATACCCGGAAAAAACTGCTGGAAATAGCGGGAAATATCAAAAAGCGCTATGAGGGGCGCCAAATTTCCTAGGCCCCGGAGCTTTCCAGGGCTTCATAGGCCATCCTGGCCGCCTCCTGTTCGGCGCTCTTCTTGTTCTTCCCCATTCCGGGGCCGTAGCTCCGTTCATTAACGGCCACCTCGATCCAGAAGAGCCGTTCGTGATCCGGGCCGGTACGTTTCAAAAGACGGTACGCCGGATAGCATTTGAAGAGGCGCTGGCTCAGTTCCTGGAGCAGGGACTTATAATCCCGCTGGTACCGGTTGTCCAGGACCCGGTCTATTTCGGGGCTTATGCAGCGGCGGACAAAACCGTAGGCCACCTTGTACCCCGAATCAAGGTAACAGGCGCCGATAAGGGCCTCCAGGGCGTCGGCGAGGATGGCCTTTTTGGTCCGGCCCCCGGAATTTTCCTCCCCCCGGCCCAGAACCAAAAGACCGTCAATCTGAAGCTCCCGGGCAATGCCGGAGAGGGTGTCTTCTGAGACCACGACGGACTTTATCTTTGCCAGCTCTCCCTCCGCCCGGCCTTCCAGCTTCTCGTAGAGCAGGGATGCCGTAACCGCCCCCAGAACGGCGTCTCCCAAAAATTCCAGCCGTTCATTGTTAAGCCTGATCCCCGATTCGTTGGATACCGAGCGGTGTATGAAAGAAAGGTTCAAAAGCGCAAGACTTTTGAACCTGATCGATGCGGTCTTCTGAAAAGCCGCCAGGACTTTTTTCCGTTCCGGGCTGAGCGCCGCCCCGTCCCCGTGAAGGAACCCCCGGAAACGGGATTTACTTAGGCTGGGATTTGATGTATTCGTAGGCGTCCCGGACGGTTTCAAACTCATTGGCCTTTTCATCGGGGATCTGTATACCCATCTCTTCCTCTATGGCGTAGACCAGTTCGTAGGTATCCAGGCTGTCGGCGCCGAGATCCTGGCGAAAGGAAGCGTCCGGGGTTATTTTTTCTTCATCGATTTCCAATTTGCTGGCAATCAGCTTCTTCATCTTCTCAAACAATTCGTCCATCACTCACTCCTCTTGCTGTGCTGATCCTGGGGATCAGACCTTTGATTCCGGAACAATTACCTGTTTGCCCCGGTAAAAACCGCATTTGGGACAAACCCTGTGCAACAGGATCTGATTACCGCAGCTGCCGCATTCAACCATGGTTGGGGCGCTCAGCTTCATATTAATGGATTGCCGGCGGCGGGTTCTTGCCTTCGACGTTTTTGCTCTGGGTACAGCCATTTACAAACTCTCCTCAAAATAAACTATACAACCTTACTCTATCCTATTCAAAATTCTGATTTTTGTCAATATTAACTTCGGCGCCGAACTTGGCCTTCAACGCTTCCGCCACCGCGGGGGGGACCATGGCGGAAACATCGCCGTGGAAAGAGGCCAGTTCCTTGATGGACGAGGACCGGAGTACAAAGTACCGGGGATCGGTGGTCATAAAAATGGTCTCAATATCCTTCGCCAGGGCCTTGTTCATCATGGAAATCTCGAATTCATAGAAAAAATCCCCCGCTCCCCGGACCCCGCGGATGAGGAGCCTGATATCCCTGGTCTTGAGAAAATCCACAATCAGCGATCCGCAGAGAGCCACCGAAACATTTTTCCAGGGTTTTACCAGATCCGAAACCAGGGCAATCCGTTCATCCGAAGGGAAAAGGTACTTTTTCCGGCGGTTTTCCGCCACCACGACCAAAACTTCATCAAAAAGAGCCGCGGCCCGCTCAATGATGTTAAGATGCCCGAAGGTGGGGGGATCAAAGGAACCGGGAAAGGCGGCTTTCAACATGCCCCCAGCATGGCAAGTTATAAAAAAGCGGTCAAGGGGCTGGTTTTTTACATGGATAAAGAGTATACTACTTTCAGAACTTTAATAACGGTGGGGCTATGAAAAACATATTCATTTTGCTGTTAACGATGATGGTTTTTTCCTGCGGCGGCGGACCTTCAACTCAGGCTCCTTCAGAACCCGTTCCTGCGGCCCAGACGGCCGTTTCCGCTAAGACTGCGGATGAAGACGATCCGGATACCTTTGATCCCGGCAGTATCAGCCAGGAGGTATACGATTCTACCAAATCCGATGTCCAGCGCCTTATTGAAGAGTTGAACGGCATCATCAGGGCCAAGAACTACAATGCCTGGAAATCCTACCTGGACGAGGAATATCTGGCGGATATTTCATCCTCCGACTACCTTCGGCGTATTTCCGATACCGCAGCCATGAAGTCCCAGAAAATTGTCTTAAAAGCTCCTGAAGATTATTTTAACCATGTGGTAGTTCCCTCCCGGGCCAACAGCCGGGTTGACGATATTGAATTTATTACCCAGCGGCGGGTTAAGGCCTTCACGATTACGGAGAAGGGCCAGCGGCTGCGGCTCTATGATCTGGAACGTTCCAACAGCGGGTGGAAGATCATTAATTGACCCCGCATTGGGAGCCGATAATGCAATATGGCGTTTTTTTGGAGGACAATAAATGCTGAATTTTAGACGGACTATATGCGCGGCGGCGCTTTTTATTGCGGCGCTGTCTTTGGCGGCAGGACAGGAGGACGGTTCCGGCCGGGAACTGTCGGTGGAAGAATCTTATCTGCAGGAATCGGTGGAGCTGATGATAATCCGGGAATCCAGCCGGGAATCCAGCCGGGATCAAAAAGAGGTCGCCCTGCGGTACATTGAGAATGCAATCAACCGGGGTAATACCGGAGAGGATGTGCGGAGCGCTTTGGAATTCCTCGCCATGGAAGGGGTAATGAGCAAGGCCCGGGAAGGCGGCAGGCTGGTCAACAACTATCCTGACGTGCGGAGGAAAGCGGCCGAGTACCTGGGCGATCTGGGAACCCCCGAGGCAAAGGATACGCTGATCAAGATCTGCGTTGCCGATCCCGAGCCCATGGTGCTCCAGGAGGCGATCAAATCCCTGGGCAAAATAGGACTCAACGATAACGAAGAAACCGTTGCCGCCATTGCCTGGATTGTAACCCGTTTCGACGTGCTTAACCCGGACAATCTTCTGGCCCTTTCGGCGGTTGACGCCCTTGACAAGATCGCCGCCAAGAATAACGGCATCAAGGACCCCAACGCCATACGGATGTTGATCCGTATTGCCAGCGGCCCCTATATCAGGCCCGTCAGAGAACGGGCGGAACAGGTTTTGGAAAATCTCCGCAAATACAACGCTCAAAACCAGTGAAGATAAAACCGGCATGACCGGCTGGGGGCGGCTTTTAGGGGTATGTATCCTGGGTCTCCTGTCCTGCGGCGGAACCAGGGTTCCGTCCCCGGCAGCGGAGGGCGCGCCGGAACTGCCCTTAGCGGCCCCGGAACAGCGGAGCGCCCTTCAAGGGGACGGATTTTCCCCTGCCGCCGGCGGGGCTTCCGTATTTGTTAAAGAAAATACCGACGGTTCCGACGGCGGCCCAGCCCGGCTGCTGGACGGGCTGGACCCTCCCTTTTATAAACAGGGAAACCGCCCCGGTCTTATAGGTCCCGGGGACGTCATTATCATCAAAATCAACTCTCAGTGGGACGAACGGGGCGGGACTAATACGGACCTCCTCAAAAGCCTTATCCAGTACATCGTAAACCACCCAGCGGGTTTCAGGGGCGAGGTGATCATCGCCGATAACGGCCAGTCCATGTTCGGTTCCCGGCGTTCCGGGGGCAGCCTGGACTGGGATCATACCAACAGTAAAGACCGGACCCAATCCGCCCAGGATGTGGCGGACTGGTTTGACAGCCGGGGCTACCATGTCTCGGGGGCGCTCTGGGACAGGCTGACCCGGACCAGGGTGGAGGAATTTGAAACCGGCGATATGGCCGACGGCTTTGTGGTGGAGGATACGGTCCACGCCACGGGGCTGGTGGTAAGCTACGCCAAATTTACCACCAGGTACGGAACCGCCGTAAGCTTTAAGAAGGGCATCTGGATCGACGCGGCCCGGCGTTACGAGGGGGACAGACTGAAGGTGATTAATGCCCCGGTGCTGAAATCCCACGGCCAGTATCAGGTTACGGGGGCCATGAAGTCCTATATGGGAACCCCCTCCAACTCGCTGACCAATATGTCCCCCCACCAGAGCGTGGGCCGGGGCGGCATGGGAACCCAGATGGCAATGACCCGGTTTCCGGTTATCACCATCCTGGATATGATTTGGATTGCCCCCGACGGCGGTCCCGGCTCCCCCTACTCCCGGGCGGTACAGAAGAATATGATCGCCGCTTCTACGGACCCGGCTGCTTTGGACTATTGGGCCAGCAAGAACGTTCTTATGCCCGCCGCCCGGGCTGCGGGAAACCGCCGCTATACCTCCATGGACCCCGACGGCAGGGAGCCCGGTTCCTTCGGTTACTGGCTCCGGCTTTCCGCAGAGGAACTGCAGAAGGGGGGTTATCCGGTTACCATGGACCCGGGAAAGATCAGAGTAATTAAACTGTAAAGACGGGGCTGCTCCGGCTTGAGGAGACCTCTAAAAACTGAAGCTTTTAGAAGCGGCTTAAGCTGCCGTTTTCTTACCCTATGGAAAAAATCGTTTTGCCGTAATTCTTTATTTTACGGAATGAGCGATTTTCTCCTCAACGCCTGTAAACCCCAGCCGGAGTTCTTACAGGCGCCCTTGACAGGGGGTCCTGTTTTTGTTATTTTAACGGGCATGAGAGACTAGCTCATCTGGATAGAGCGTCAGCCTCCGGAGCTGAAGGTGGTGGGTTCGAGTCCCGCGTCTCTCAAAATGGAACCTATTATTTTGGCCTCCGGTTCTCTTCGCAGGCAGGAGTATTTCCGGCTGATGGGGCTTCCTTTCAGCATTATGCCTTCAATGATCAACGAAAGCCCGAAAAAGAACCTGCATCCCAAGGAATTTGCCGAGGATCTGTCAATCAGAAAGGTCAAAAAAATTATAGAGGTGCTTCAGGGGCGGACCCCGTCCTGGATCTGCGGGGCCGATACGGTGGTTTCGGTAAACGGAGAGATCTTTGGCAAACCCGTCGGCCGGGAAGACGCCAAAAGGATGATCGTCCGGCTGCAGGGCCGGGATCATAAGGTAATTACCGCAGTGGCCCTCTTTAAGGGCCGGGAAAAATCCATAGACTGCCGTTCCGTGGAAAGCGTCGTCAGCTTTGCCCCCCTCTCGGAGGACGAGGTGGAATGGTATCTCAATACCGGCGAATGGCAGGGGGTGGCCGGCGCCTACAAGATCCAGGGACTGGCCAGCTGTTTTGTATCCCATATCAAGGGGTCCTACAGCGCCGTGGTGGGCTTGCCGGTCCATGAATTTTATGTCATGCTCAAGGATAATGGTTATTCCTACGTGTTTTAACGGAGGGGTAAGCGTTGTTCAGTTCAGGGTTTCCGCATAGCGGAGCCCAAAGGTAAAGGCCCGGGCCTTTACCTATCTTCCGTTGTTTCCGCCGTCTCCGGGCGCCGGAACAATGAGATACAGGGAAGGCGTCTCAAGGTCCGGGTTGTTCTTTGACAACGGGCCCGGCCGGGAATTCCGGCGGCGCAGGGGAGGAAATTTTGGCTGTAGTTACCATGAAGAGTCTGCTTGAATCGGGGGTCCATTTCGGCCATCAGGTAAAGCGCTGGGATCCGCGGATGAAGAAGTACATCTTTGCGGAGCGGAACGGGATCCACATCATCGATCTCCAAAAAACCATCCAGTCCATCAAGGACGCCTATGATGCGGTCCGCAAAACCGTAGCCTCGGGCAAGACGGTCCTCTTTGTAGGGACCAAAAAGCAGGCCCAGCAGGCAATTCAAAAAGAAGCCGAGCGCTGCGGCATGTTTTTTGTAAACAACCGCTGGCTCGGCGGCATGCTTACCAATTTTGTTACCATCAAAAAATCGCTGCTCCGTCTTAAAAAGCTGGAAAAAATGGAAGTGGACGGAACCTTCGAGAACCTTACCAAGAAAGAAATCGCCTCTCTAGGAAAGGAGCGGGGCAAGCTTCAGAAGAACCTGGGGGGCATCAAAGAAATGAAGGAACTGCCGGGTATTCTCTTCATTATCGATACCCGCAAGGAAGCCATCGCCGTAACCGAAGCCCAGCGTATGGGCATTCCCATTGTGGCGGTGGTGGATACCAACTGCAATCCCGACGGCATCAACTTTCCCATTCCGGGTAACGACGACGCCATCCGGGCCATCACCCTCTTTACCCAGATCGTCGCCAATGCGGTGGTGGAAGCGGATAACGAGGCGGGACTTAAGATTATCGAAACCCTGGGCGATGAAGAGGAGGCGGAAGAGGTCGCCACCGACGCCTCGGTCAAGGAAGAGGATCAGGAAATCGATATTGAATCCTATTCAACGGCGGCGGAAACCGAACCCCGGATCAGCGCCGGGCCCGAATCCGAAACACACGAAGAGGATCAGCTGCCGGTGGACGTTGACAGGGTCTACGAGGAGGAATAATTCCGGAACATTGACCGGAATTTTTAATGAGTTGTTCGGAAACTGAAGCTTCCAAATAACTTCCGCTTAAAAACAAACAAAAAACGCGGATTTCGTCAAGAAATCTATGTTTTTGGGGAAACTTGTTCAATAACCGACCGGGTTATCGAACAAGTCCAATATGTTGTCTTTGCCGCCGGGCAGCTATACCCGGCAGGCTTGGTTTTGAATATCACAGAAGGAGTCTGTATAAATGGCTGATATAACTGCGGCAGATGTAAAGAAACTTCGGGAAAAAACCGGAGCGGGAATGCTGGAATGTAAAAATGCCCTGGTAAACGCCGGGGGCGATTTTAACAAGGCGGAAAAACTCTTAAAGGAAAAGGGGCTTGCCGCGGTGGAGAAACGGTCCGGCCGGGCGACCAATGAGGGAAAGATCTTTGTAAAAACAAAGGACGGAGCCGCGGCGCTGGTAGAACTGGCCACGGAAACCGACTTTGTAGCCCGGAACCCGGACTTTATCGCCCTGGGCGGGATTATTACCGACAAGATTCTGGACGAGGGTATCACCGAAATCACCGATGAGTTAAACGGCATGGTTACCGATTTGGCTACCAAGATCCGGGAAAACATGAGCCTTAAACGGATCAGGACGCTCAAAGCTGAAGCGGGTGAATATCTGACCCAGTACATCCATGGAAACGGAGCCATTGGGGTGGCGGTTAAGATGGGAGCGGACAAGCCTGAGATTTTCGGGAACGAAGAAGCCAGGGCTTTCGCCTTCAGCATTGCCCTTCATGTGGCCGCCTTTAACCCCCTGGCGTTGGACCGCAACAGGATCGATCCCGCCTTCCTCAGGGAGCAGGAGGATATCTTCCGCAAACAGATAGAACAGGACGAAAAGGTCAAAGGTAAACCCGCTAACGTAATCGAAAATATCCTCAAGGGAAAGGTCAACAAGTACCTTGCCGACATCTGCCTTCTGGAACAGGGCTATGTAAACGACGAAAGGTTAACCGTTAGCCAGGCCCTGGCGGAATGTGAAAAAAAACTTGGAGCCAGACTCAGCATTAATGATTATGCTTACTTTAAGGTCGGACAGTAGGGGAACGGTTCCGTTCCTGCAGGACGGCGGCGTCCGCCGTCCTGCGCGTCCCGCGGCGGGAGAACGCTCCCTATAAAAAACGGAGGGGATATGCATAAAGCAATACAAAGTTCCGAAGAGCGGATGAAAAAGACCGTGGCAAGCCTTAAAGATGAGTTTGCCTCCCTGAGGACCGGCCGGGCCTCGGCCGGTCTCTTTGACAAGATACGGATTGACTGTTACGGGGATAAATCGCCCCTGAATCAGGTGGCCAATATCTCCATTCCCGAGGCGCGGCTCATTGTAATCCAGCCCTGGGACAAGGGCCTTATCGGAGAGATTGAAAAGGCTGTCCGTTCCTCGGAACTTTCCCTCAATCCCTCCAACGACGGCAAGGTGATCCGCATCGCTATTCCTCCCCTGACGGAGGAACGCCGGAAAGAACTGGCCAAGCTTGCCAAAAACCAGGCGGAGCAGAGCCGGGTGGCGGTGCGGAACATACGCCGGGACGGCAACGACGAATTGAAAAAGGCCCTTAAAGACAAAGAGTTGACCGAGGACGAGGAAAGCCGGACCTCGGAGGAACTGCAGAAGTTGACCGATTCCTATATCAAACAGATCGACCGGATCCTGGAAGAAAAGGAAAAGGAAATACTGGAAGTTTAATTGTCCGCTCAAAAAGGCAGCCCGGTTACCGATACCAACCGCCTCCCCGCCCATGTAGGCATTATAATGGATGGAAACGGCAGGTGGGCCCGGAGGCGGAACCAGATCCGTACCCAGGGCCATCTGGAGGGGCTTAAAGCGGCAAAGCGGGTGGTTAAGGCTGCCAGCGATATGGGGATAAGGTATCTTACCCTCTATACCTTTTCCACGGAGAACTGGAAGCGGACCGCCGAAGAGGTGGGTTTCATCATGGGGTTGGTAAAAAAGCATCTCAGGGGGGAGCTTGATTTTTACCGGGAAAACCGGCTCCGGCTCCGCCATGCGGGGGATGCGGAGGGACTTCCCCCGGATATTGCTGCGGAAATCCGGGAAGCCTGCGGAGACACCCGTTTCTTTGAGGGGATGCAGGTGATCCTGGCCCTCAATTACGGAGGCAGGGATGAGATAGTCCGCGCCGTTAACCGTCTGAGGGCGGAGGGAAACGCCGGCAGGATCACCGGGGAGGATCTGGCAAAATATCTGGATAACCCGGATATTCCCGACCCGGATCTTATCATCAGAACTGCCGGAGAAATGAGGACCAGCAATTTTCTGCTTTGGGAATCGGCCTATGCGGAATTGTATGTTTCGGATAAACTATGGCCTGACTGGACGGAAGAGGATCTCCGGGAGGCGGTAGCGAATTTTCAAAAACGGGACCGCCGTTTCGGCGGCATAAAGACCGGAGAAACCGGATCGGATACATGAAAAAACTTATACAGCGGCTTTTAGTGTTTTTTATCGGGGTTCCCCTGGTTATTCTGGTGGTGCTCCTTCCTCAAAAGAATCATCTGGCGGTCAATATCATTGTGGTCATCCTGAGCGCCCTGGGGGCCCTTGAATTTGCAAATATGCTGAAAAAGAAGCCCCCCCTTTCAAAGGATCCGCCGGGTTGTTCCCTTCATCCTGTGGAGGCGGTCCTTTTAGGCATAGCCGGCCCCGCGGCGATGACCCTATCGGTCAGTTTTAAGGCGGTGGCCTATATCTTCCCCGCGGTCTTTATTCTGGGAGCTTCCTGGTGTTTAATATCCAATATTTTTTCTCCCGCAGACCGGCTTGACGGAACGATCCGCCGGGTTACCGCAGGTTTCGCAGTCATGTTCTACCCCGGAGTCTTTATACTCTGGATCATCAGAATGACCCTCTTTCCCCAGGCGGAAAAGGTAATCCTCCTGTTCCTCCTTACGGTCTTTGCCAACGATTCCGTCGCCTGGGCAGCGGGAATGCTCTTCGGCAAAAATAACCGGGGCCTTATCCCCGCCAGTCCCAACAAGAGCGCCGCCGGTTTTATAGGAGGACTGGCCGCCGCCACTCTGGCGGGTCTGGCCGCGGTATACTTTGTACCCGCCGCCTTTGACCCCGTCCGGTTTTCCCGCTCGGTTTCGGGGATCATCATCGGGCTGACGGCGGGGATCGCCGCTACCCTGGGGGACCTGGCGGAATCGGCGATGAAGCGGAGTTCCGACATCAAGGACTCGGGAACCATTATTCCCGGCCGGGGGGGGGCGCTGGATACTATTGATTCTATAGCCATGGCCGCGCCGGTCTACTATATCCTCTACTGGGTTCTCTTCCGGGTTTGATGCATTCATGGAAAAAAAGAAACGGGTTGCCCTGCTGGGCGCCACAGGTTCCATTGGGAAAAGCGCCCTGGATATACTCCGGCGGGAAAGGGCCGGGTTTGATACGGTACTCCTCAGCGCTCACAGGGACGGGGAAGGCCTTTGCCGCCTGGGCCGGGAATTCCCCGCCGCCCGGCTTGTTCTTTCGGGAAACGCCCCGGATACCGCAGGTTCCGGGGCCGGCATTGCCTGTTACGGCAGGAAGGGCCTTCTTGAGGCCATTACCGCATCCGGGGCGGACATCGTAATCAACGGCATCGCCGGAGCGGCGGGGCTGGAGCCTTCCCTGGCGGCCCTGGAGGCGGGGGCGAATCTGGCCCTGGCAAACAAGGAAACGCTGGTCATGGCGGGCCCCCTGGTCTTTGCCAGGGCCGCGGAAAAAAAGGTCCATATTATCCCGGTGGATTCGGAACATTCGGCGATCTTCAATCTCTTGAACGCCCATGGCGCGGAAAACCTGGAAGAGATACTCCTTACCGCCTCGGGAGGCCCCTTCCGCAACTATACTCTGGAACAGTTAAAAGAGGTTCGTCCCGGCGACGCCCTGGCCCATCCTACCTGGAAGATGGGCCCCAAAATAACCATTGATTCGGCCACCCTGGGGAATAAGGGCCTTGAGGTAATCGAGGCGGTTCAGCTCTTCAAGATTCCCCCGGAAAAGGTACGCGTGGTTATCCATCCCCAGAGCGTGGTCCATTCCATGATTCGCCTGAAAAACGGGGCGGTCTACGCCCAGCTTTCCCGGCCGGACATGCGTCTTCCCATCCAGGACGCCCTCTATTGGCCCGAAGATACCGGCGGCCGGATCGTAGAACATCTCAATTTTGAGACCCTGACCCTGGAATTCGGCAGTCCCGACGGCGGGCGGTTTCCGCTGCTTCCCCTGGCCTATGAAGCGGCCCGAAGGGGACGCCTCTACCCTGCGGCGTACAACGCCGCCAACGAGACGGCGGCGGCCGCTTTTTTGAGGGGGGAGCTTCCGTTTCTTGATATACCCCGCATTGTTGAGTATGTTTTAGGCAGGGATTGGACGGCCGCCCCGGGGGATTTGGAAGAGATCCTTGAGGGGGACCGGAAAGCCCGGGAATTTGCAGAAACGTATATTCGTACGGAGAAATTATGACAGCGATAAAAATAGTTCTGGGATTAATCGGCCTGGGGGTGGTGGTTTTTGTCCACGAACTGGGTCATTTCCTTGCCGCCCGGCTTATGGGGATCGATGTAGAGGCCTTTTCCATAGGCTGGGGCAGCCCCCTGCTTAAAAAGAAGATCGGCGCCGTCGAATACCGGCTGGGCATGTTCCCCATCGGGGGCTACTGTAAGATGCGGGGAGAGAATGAATTCCAGGAAGCCTATGACAATAAGCTGAAGGAAACGCCCCGGATTAAGGGCACCTACCTGGGGGCCCATCCCTTGAAGCGGATCGTCGTCTGTTTGGCAGGCCCCCTTTTCAACCTCCTCTTTGCGGTGCTGGTACTTTCCTGCATCTGGGGCATCGGCTTCGAAATCACCACCCTGGACAACCGTATCGTGCTTCTCTCCGACGTTGAAAGCGGGGAGCGGTATCCCGCGGACGAAGCGGGGCTTGTGTCGGGGGACCGGATAATTGCCATCGGCGGCAGGCCCGTCGCCAACTATCACGATATACTGGAGGCCATTGCCACCAACCCGGAAAAGACCCTGTCCATGAGGGTGGAACGGAACGGCGGTACGGCGGATCTTATGATACGCCCAGTCCTGGACAAAAGCACCGGCGCAGGCAAGATCGGGGTCTACGCCTGGACCGAGCCCCTGGTGCGTTCCGTGGCCGAGGGAAGTCCCGCATGGATAGCGGGAATCCGGGCGGGGGACCGGATTCTCCGGGTGAACGGAGAAGAGCTGCTCTATACGGCTCAATTCAACAGAATCCTCAAATCCCAGCCTCCGGTTCTATCCCTGGCATTGGAACGTTCCGGCGGAGAGCTGAAAACCGATCTGGTAGTTTCCTATTCTGCCGCCGGAGATGCGGAACTGGGCATCGGTTACGAAGCAATACGGTACCGCACCCCTTCCCTCAATCCCCTGGAGGCCCTGGCCGCAGGAACGGCGGAAACCTGGAAAACCTTTACCCTTTCAATCCGCAGCCTGGCCCTGCTCTTCAGGGGAATCGATCTGACCCAGGCGGTATCCGGTCCGGTCAGAATAACCTACATGGTGGGGGATGTGGCGGCGGAGGGCTTCGGCCAGAGCTTCGGCATGGGACTGAGCACCATGACCAACTTCCTGGCCCTCATCTCCATAGCCCTCTGTATTATGAACCTCCTCCCTCTTCCTGTGCTCGATGGGGGGATGATCCTGCTCTTTATCGTTGAGCTTATCAAGCGGGGGCCCCTCCATCCCAGGATGGTAAGCGCCTTCCAAACCGTAGGGGTGGCTCTCATCTTCGGCCTGATGATTTTTGCGGTCTTTGGGGATATACTTTTTCTGGTCCGGCGTTAGCGGGCCGGTTCCTGCGGCTAAAGGAGTCTATCTTGAAACAAAAAATTCCCTGTTTTTGCGATAATACCTTCACCGTAGAATACCCGGAAGAGATCGATCTGGACGCCCGGCCCGAATACCTCGGCGAAATCATGGACGGCTCCTTTATGAATTTCATCTGCACAAGCTGCGGCAAAAAGCATAAGCCCGAATTCCCCATCACCGTGGTATGGCCCAGCAGGGGCATACGCCTTGAGGCGGTTCCTGAACTGGACCGGGGAGAATTCTACCGGAAAAAAGATGGGCAGGGAAAGGCCGAAACCGTTATCGGCTATCCCGAAATGGCGGATCGTATCGCCGTTTTCCGGGACGGCCTGGACCCGCTGGTAATTGAGGCCATTAAGTATTACCTGCTCCTCAAGGCGGAGGAAAGCTATCCCGATAAGGAGATCAATATCTGGTACCAGCATCAAAGCTCCGGTTTTCTTGAACTCCATCTCCACGGGTTTAACGAGGACGAGATCGCGGTAACCAGGGTGCCTATGGCAGTCTATGAAAAAACAGCCCAGGATTATAAGAAGAATCCCAAGGAGGAACTCTTCAAGGCCCTGCGGTCAGGTTCTTATCTTTCGGTACAGAACATGAGGCGTTTCGACGGACATTAAATGAAACTTACCGTATTTGCCGGTCTCACGGCGGCGTTGTTTCTGGCGGCGGGGAAAACGCTGCCGGCCCAAAGCGCCGGAGCGCACCGGGGCGCAGTAAACGCCCTTGTCTCTGACGACCAGGGCCGTATCCTCAGCGCCGGGGCGGACGGTTTCCTCGGCGTCTGGAGCCCCGCGGACCGGGCCGCCATAGACCGTTACCAGTTGAGCCCCTACCCCATCACCGGCATGGCCAAGAGGCCCGGCAAAGCTCAGATCGCCATAATCGAAAGCGACGGCCTTGGGATATACCGGATCTCGGCCTGGGATTACGAGAAGAAAGAACGGTTTTTCGCCGTCAGTTCCAGAGATCCCGTGAGTTATATCGCTTACTCCGCCTCCGGCAGCTTTATCATGACCGGACGGAATACCGGGACCGCTTCGGTCCTCTTTATCCACCCTGAAACAGGAGAAACCCTGGAGTCCCCGGCGCAGCTTTCGGGGGCGGCGGTCTTTGCCGCCACGGGCGTCTCGGAACGTTCGATGATCGCCTATACGGCTTCGGGGGTTCTCTCCTACTGGGAACTGGAAACGGGGGAGGAGATCCGCCGCTTCAGGGTGCCCGCAAATTTGGGGAGCCCCACTCTCTTCGGCAGCAACCGTTTCCTTGCGGGAATTGACTCCCAGGGCATCCTGGTACTGAACGCGGTATCGGGAACCGTCATCGCCAGGGAACGGAGCATACGCCGGGGAAAGCTGTTTCTTCCCCCGGGGGATCTTTCCGAATTCTGGTGTCTTGGCGCCGGGAACAATCCTGTCCTGTACCGGCTTACCCTGGATTTTGCGGGAAAGCTGGAAATCAAAGACCGCCTGAATCTTTCCGTTCCGGCGGTCGCCGCGGTCAGCGCGGAGTACCGGACGGTCCTGGGCTGTTCCGACGGAACCCTCGTAACCCTGGAACAGGAAGAGACGGTTCCCCTGGCGGCGCTGAAGCGGCGGAGCATAGGAGAAGCGGCCGCCGCCGGAAACAGCCTGGTCTTTCTCTGCGAGGGATCCGGTCTTGGATCGATTCCCCTGGATTACCGGGAACTTCGGGAGGGGACGATCCTGACTCTGGAAAAGGCGGAGCCCTATAACCGTATCAGCGCGTCCCCGGAAAGCGGCGTCTTTGTGCTCTGGCAGTCCAATAATACCCGCAATCCTCCGGTGGTAAGAAGCGCAGCCGGTCCGGGGGGAGAAGAAAAGCCGCTGGGCAAGATATATGGCAGGAATCCCCTCCGCGTCGTTTCGATCCTGGGGGACCGGGGTTTGTTTCTCGATTCGGGGGGCAATATCAAAGTGGCCTCCCTGGACTCGGGGGAGCTGCTCTTTTCTTCCGTTTCATCGGGCTCTCTGGATGCGGCCTTTGCCGACGGCCAAACCCTTATCCTGGGGAAGAGTACGGGGAACGCCCCCTTCCTTAAGATTAATACCGCCACGGGGGAAACCGTCTCCCTCCCCTCCCCCGGCCTTGGAACCAGGGTGTACCGGAGCGGAAGCGGCGCCCTCTACGGGGTAACCATAACGGGAGAGACGGATAAGGTAAGCTCCCTTGTCAAGATCGATCCCTCCGGGGAGCTTAGGCCCCTGGCGGAGTATCCGGGGGAGGACCCCAACTGCGGTATCGCCGAAGTCCGGGGGGTTCCCGCGGCTTCCCTGGGAGGAGAGGAGGCGGTCTTCTACGGACAACGGGGATTCATTCCTTTCCAGCGGACTCCGGGCCTTCCCGTACAACTCATCGAAGGGGACGGCGCCGTTATTGTTCTGGACGGCGACGGCATCCTGAACTGGCATGATCCTTCGGGAAAAGCCGCCGCCCGTTTCAAAATCCACGGAAATGAATGGCTCCTTGAAACCGGAGAAAAAACCATCAGGGGAAACATTGCGGAATGATTTGCCTGTTCTTGACCGGAAAACATGCCTAAGAAGACGCCGGAAAACCCAGCCGGGATTTTTCAGCGTCTTTCTAATCGTGGGCCGGGTTCTTCCGTACCTTTTCTATGGAACGGGCCACCGCATCCTGGACGCTCCTGGTATAGGACTCTTCGTTTATGGCCTGGGCGGCATAGAGACCCCCCAGAAGGGATGCCCGGTACAGGGGCCTGACCGCATTTAGGGCCATAGCCGCCATGTCGATGACACATTCGCTGCAGCGGCAGATATCCCCTTTGTAGGCGTTAAGCTGCTGTTCCAGCTCGGCGATGATCTTTTTTTCCGCCTCGTTAACCAGAAGATCAAAATCATACTCGTCGGTAAAAGCCATACTGCCCTCCCTCCGTTTTTACCTGCGGAAATTTCCAAAACATTGGAATTGTCCGGAAACTGAGGTTTCCAAATAACTCCAGGGAAGCTCTGGAAACCCCGATTGGGTTTCCAGAGCTTCCTTTCAGAAGTTCCCCGCCAGGAGAGGCCCCAAACCACCGCCGGGTTCCCGGAACTTCCCTGTTTCTAAAAACCCTATAACAAAACAGGGGGAATTGCAAATCCTTTGGAACCCGCCGCGGGCAGGCGCAGCAAATTCCCGGCAGGATCTATCTGGAGAGGTTTGCAAATTTGGCGAAGCTCGGTATAAAGGCAATGTCTACAATTCCCACGGGACCGTTCCGCTGCTTGGCTACGATAAGCTCCGTTTTGACATCGTTCCCCCGATCCGTACCGCCGGCCTTTTTGTCCGATTCCCGGTCCCGGTGAAGAAAGAGGATGACATCCGCATCCTGTTCAATGGAACCCGATTCCCGGATATCCGCCAGGGTGGGCTGTTTTCCCTCCGCATCCCGGCGGAGCTGCGAGAGAGCCACCACGGGAACGGCCAGCTCCCGGGCAAGGCTCTTGAGGGACCGGGAAATTTCGGCAAACTGCTCATACCGGGGAAGCCGGCTGTTTTCGGAAACAATGAGACCCAGGTAATCTATAAAAATGATCTCCACCTTTTCCTGGGCACGGAGCCGCCGGGCCTGGGTACGGAGGTCCATCAGGGTCATGCCGGGCATATCCACAATGTAAAAAGGCGCATCGTAGATCCGCCCCGCCGCATCCATAATGCTCTGAAAATCGCTGGGCTTCAAAAGTTTAGTACGGATCTTTTCCGATTCCACCCCGGATTCGCTGGATATCATCCGCAGAATCAGGGACAGCCCCGACATTTCCAGGGTAAAAAAGCCGATAGGTTTTTTGTTATGAATGGACATATTGGCCGCTATGGAAAGGGCCAGGGCCGTCTTGCCCACCGAGGGCCGGGCGCCGATGATGATGAATTCCGACGCCTGGAAGCCCGAGGTCAGCGCATCCAGAACATCAAAGCCCGAGGGAAGGCCGGTATACCGCTCGGTGGAACGGTAGAATTTATCGATAGATTCGATGGCCGGATTGATCCACTCTCCGGCTTTTTTATAGCTTGCCGTCTGCCTGCCCTCGCTCAGTTCAAAGATCCGCTGCTGGATCTCTTCAAGGACAATCCGGGACTCCAGGGATTCGTCGAAACATTTGGCGCTGATCTCCGCGGATACCTTTAAGAGGGCCCGCCGGAGGGAACAGTCCCGGACAATGCCGGCATAATATTCAATATTGGCGCTGGAAGGAACCACATCGGGCAGGGACGCCACATAGGCGGGCCCCCCGGCCCCGTCAAGCTCCCCCGCCAGGCGGAGCTCGGCGATGACGGTCCGGTAATCCGCCTCGCGGCGGCTCTGGTTCAGACTGAGGAGGGCCTCAAAGATACGGCGGTTTGCGCCGGAATAAAAATCACCGGCCTTGATATGGGGCAGCACCGTATCTATGGCGCTGTTGTCCAAAAGCATGGCCCCCAGTACCGCCTGCTCGGCTTCGTCGTTATGAGGAGGTACTTTATCCTTCAGGGCGGATGCCATGGAAGGGATTATTCCGCCGCAACGGCTTCGGCTGAGACAGTTTCTTTAACATTTTCCCCGGCGGAGGTTTCGGCAACGGCTTCAGCGGGCGGCGCCGCTGCGGGTACGGCCACTCCGGCGGGCGGGACATCCCGGGGACGCCGCTCCTTCCGGGCCGGCGAAGTCTTCTCTTCGGCCTTTATCGCCTGGGCCTGAACGGTAACGGCCAGTTCCGCGGCGGCATTTTCGTAGAGTTTTACCGTTACCTTATACTTGCCCACGCTTTTGAAGCTGTTGCCGGGCAGTTCAATCCGTTTCCGCTCAATCTGAAATCCGGCCTTGGCAAGTTCCTCCGCCACAGTCTGGCTGGTTACTGCGCCGTAGAGTTTTCCGTTGGCTCCGGCGGGCATGATCACGTTTAACTCCAGGGCCTCCAGTTTTTCCTTGAGCCCGGAGGCATCCTGCCGCTTCGCCGCCTTGCGGACTTCAATTTCTTCCCGGCGGGCCTCAAAGAGTTTTACGGTCCGCTCCGTATAGGGAAGGGCTATGCCCCGGGGAAACAAATAATTCCTGGCGTAGCCCCTGGCTACGTCCTTTACATCCCCCTCTTCTCCCAGAGGATTAAGATCTTTATTGAGAATAACCTTCATACACAAGCTCCTTCATAAACGGCCGGAGGGCCGTTTATGGCTAAGATTTTTAAACGGATGACAAACCCGGAGGCCGCGCCTACGTCCCCGGAGTAGAGGACGATCCGTTTGAATGGAGCGCCCTGAAGGGCACCCAATTTTCAGCGATACCCAGAAGCGCCAGAACGCCCAGGGCAAACACATTAACCTTAGGGCTGAACAGCACCAGGATAATCAGAAATTGAATCAAAAACCGCAGAAAAGGCGGCATCGCCAATCTGCCCAAAAGATAGAACAGAACCCCCGCTCCCTGAGCCAGGTAGAGGATACCACAGAGGACCAGGATGTTCCACGCCCCGATTTCCAGCAGGGGAATCCGCAACGCCGTCCCCCCCAGGACCCCCAAGAGGGAGCAGGAAAAAACCCAGATCAGCCAGAAATCGGCGTGGAAACGGACAATACCGCCCCCCGGCCTGGTTTTCCTGATAAACCAGGTAAAAATCAGCGCCGCCTGGCGGCTAAAATAGAGCAGCGCCATACAGGAAGCCGCCGCTCCTCCCCTGAGGGCGATAAAGCCCAGGGTTTCCAGAATCCATTCCGGATTTATCTGCTCCAGAAGGGAACGGGCCGCCGGATCCGGGGAAGAGGCATAGAGTGAAACCGCAGCCTCCGCCTGGGACCGGATAAGCCGGTACACGCCGTCGTCGTTTTTTACCGCCAGCAGGGCCGGAGCCGCCGCCAGGGCCCCCGCAATGGAGGCCGTGGTCAGGCGGTAAACCGCAGGAACCAGCCCCCGGCCCTTCCGCAACAGCGGCGCCGTAATCCAGGTAAAACCCAGGACCATCACGGTAAAGTAGAGCCAATCCGGCAGGGTCTTCAAAAACACCGCCGGCAGATCCCCCGGAGAAGAGACTGCCGGAAACCCGGAATCCTGTCCCCCAAAAAGGCCCATCCCCAGAATAAAGACGCCGTTGCCCAAGAGGGCAAAACCCGCCGAAATCCAGGCGGTCCCCGGATGACAGCTATAGGCTAAAACCCCAAGGGGAACCAGAAACAGCGGCGCAAGAATACCGCTCCTGACTAGGACAAGACAGATCAGAGCCCCTGCCAGGGCCGGCAGAGGGGCCGGCCGCCGGGAAAACCCCTCGCGCCGGGGAAACATGAACCGGTTTATGCCTATTCCGCCACAAAGGGAAGCAGGGCGATGATCCTGGCCCGCTTAATGGCCAGAGCCAGCGTCCGCTGGTGTTTTGCGCAGGTGCCGGTTATCCGCCGGGGCAGTATCTTTCCCCGTTCGGTGATGAAACGGCGGAGCACATCCGCATCCTTATAGTCGGACTTCAGCTTCTGGGTGCAGAATTTACAGACCTTCTTCTTGAAGTAAACCTTGCCCTTGCCCCGGCCCGCCCTGTCATCTCCGTCCCGGCCGTCCATCTGGGTATCCATGCCCCGGTCCGGCCGGGGAGGCCTTTCATTTTCGGTATATTTCTCATCTGACATACTTTTCTCCGTAAAAAAAATTAGAAGGGAATGTCGTCGGTAAAACCGTCGTCCCCGCCCTGAGGCGGCGGATTCTGGGCGCCGCCCGTACTCTCCCGGGTCCCGCCGGAAGCTCCGCCGCTGTAGGATGAACCGCCGCCGCCGGGGCCGCCCCCCAGAAGCTGTATGTTGTTGGCCACCACCTCCACCTTGGAACGGTTCTGGCCGTCCTGTTCCCAGCGGTCCTGGCGAAGTTCGCCGTCCACCCCTATCAGTTTGCCCTTAACCAAATACTGGTTAAGGGATTCCCCCTGACGGCCCCAGAGGACGATATCAAAAAAATTCGCCTCATCCACCCACTGGTCCCCGCTCTTCTTGCGGCGGTTAACTGCAATGGAGAACTTACAAACCGCCTGACCGTTGGCGGTATATTTAAGCTCCGCATCCCTGGTCAATCTGCCTATAAGCACTACATGATTTAAATCGGCCATATCCTATCCTTCTATTCTGACAAAGAGATACTTAAGAAGATTGGCATTCAGCTTAAAAATCCGGTCAAGAGCCGTTATTGCCGCCGGATCAAGTTTGAGGGTAAAGAGAGCATAACGCCCCCTCTTTCTTTTTTTTACTTCATAGGCAAGATCCCGGTCCCCGATTTCGTCGGTTTTCTCGATCTCCGCCCCGTTTGCCTTGAGGTCCGACAACAGCAGATCCCGGCCCGCCTGGTGCTGATCCTCTTCCAGGGGGAAGATGACCATCAGTTCATAAAGACGCATGTGTCCTCCTATACAAATAATCAGGAGGACTTAATACCCTGCACCCCAGGGGGTTCATTAACTTCCTCCTCTTTATGGACATAGTTTCCATCCAACGGCCGTTTTCGGGGAAACCCCGCCTTTCCGCCTGCCGGGCGGTCTGCAAACTTCCAAAGGATGACGGTCCGCTTAAAAACGGACAAAGAGGCACGATGATTATACGCTTTTCCGGCGCTTTTGGTCAATACCGGAACGGATTAAACCGATATACTACTAGAAGCCATGAACAAACATATCAACTTTGAGGACAATATTTTTGTTTTGAACATCAGGATACGGGTTATTGCGGATTCCCTCATCCTCGACACGGACCCGGAGCTTTTTCTGGAAAAAACCATGGACGACGTGGACTTTATCAATACCAATCTCGGGATACTCCTGGGAAACCTTATAGAAAATGAACGCCTTATAGAACGGGACGAGCAGTTTCATAACCTTTTGGAAACCGAGCGGCAGTTTGCGGAGATCCTCTCGGAGCTGGAATTCGGCAAAAGCACCATTTCGGGTTCCCATTTCCCGGTAATCTGCGGCAAAATAGCCCAAATTCGTGAAAATACCATAAAGCGCTGTAAAACCATTGAAGAGTTTATCAGCAAAACCAGCAAAACCCCGGTTGATCCCATGGTGGTCAGCAGCGACGAACTGAGCGAACTCCTAAAAGACCTCTAAACCATGAGAATCACCGGAGGCGTCCTCTGCGGACGGCAGGTTATGGTCCCCGAAGGCATTATCCGTCCCGCCATGGACCGGATGCGGGAATCGGTGTTTGCCGTTCTGGGGGATCTGGGGGGGCTTTCTTTCCTCGACCTCTTTTCCGGGTCCGGCATTATCGCCCTGGAAGCCGCTTCCCGGGGGGCGGAACCGGTGGAAGCGGTAGAAATGGATAAACTGAAACGTAACACCCTGCTGAAAAACGTTTCGATGGCGCCGGTACGGATCAATTGCCGTTTTATGGCGGCGGAACTCTATGTAAAACGGGCCAAAAAGAGTTTTAACGTCATCTTCTGCGATCCTCCCTTTCCTTATCTGTACAAGCGGGAACTGGCCGCCGCCATTGCTTCCTCGCCCCTGATGGTTTCCGGCTCCCGGCTCCTCATCCACCGGCCCCGGGAAAGGGCCGCCGCCCCCGGAGACCAGGCCCGGCCGGTCCCAATGCGGGAGGCCGTTCCCAATCTTACCCTGCGGGATCGCCGGGAATACGGCCGGTCGGTGGTTGATTTTTTTGAAAAATAATCCTTGTGTTTTTTCAGAAAATACAGAATAATAAGTACAATGGCGTTGGCTGAGAAATGGATTATAAAAAAATTTTTGATCGTTTTGCCGGCCAAAATGTGTTCCTAAAAACGGTTAAACGGCCTTCAATAGATAACGCTCAACGGGCAGCTCTTAACCGCAGGGGTAATGTTCTCTATAACGAAGGGGATATTGAAGGAGCCAGAAGGATCTTTCTGACCACCGGGTATTCCGACGGCCTTATCCGAATCGGCGATTTCTATAAGTCCCGGGGGAAAAAGCTGGATGCCCTCAGAATGTACTGGATCGCCCCGGATCGTAAAAAAGCAGAACCGATCATTATGGAATTATCCGCATTGATACAAAATTTGATACATGAAGAGGATAGTCCGCATGAGTGAGGTAATAAAACTTTCCGAATCGGAAGGCATTTTGTCTTCCACTGAGCAAAACGGGGAAAAACAGGAATTCTCCGAGGTATCGGAACTGTCAAAACGGGGATACCAGTTCCTCAAAGAAAACAGAACAAGCGAAGCCATAGACTGTTTCAGCCGCATACTTCTGGTGGATGAATTTAACAACTATGCCCTGGTAGGCATGGGAGACGCCACCCGCAAGCGGGGAAGCTTCCGGGAAGCGGTGGAATTCTATCAGCGCTGCCTGAACCACCATCCGGGGAACAACTATGCCCTCTTCGGCCTGGCCGACTGCTATAAGGCCCTGAATCAGTACCATAAGGCCATAGAAATTTGGGAACAGTACCTGCTTCATGACGACAAAAACATCACCGTCCTGACCAGGGTCGCCGACGCCTACCGCAAGGTCCGGGACTTTAAGCATTCCAAGGCGGTATACCTGCGGGTACTGGAGATGGAGGAGCAAAACTCCTATGCGATCATCGGCCTGGGCCATCTCCACTATGACTTTAAGGAATACCGGGAAGCCCTGTTCTATTGGGAAAAAATGCTGGAAACCTATAAGGACGGCGTAGACATCCGGGTCTTAACCTCTCTGGGAAACTGCCACCGGAAACTTAAAACCTTTGAAAAGGGTATCGCCTTTTTTGAGCGGGCCCTTCAGCGGGACCCCTACAATTTTTACGCCCTCTTCGGTCTGGCGGACTGTTACCGGGGCATGAACCAGCAGAACCGTTCCCTGGAATACTGGAATCGCATTCTGGAGCAGGATCCCCGGAACAAGGTTATCCTGACCCGGGCGGGGGACGCCTATCGTAACATGAACGAGTACGGCAGCGCGGTGGAATATTACCAGCGGGCGCTGAATATTGAGTTTGATACCTACGCCGTCCTGGGTTTGGCGGTGGTAGCCAAGTCCCAGGGCAGATACGACGAATCCATCGAATCCCTCCGCCGGCTGATCCAGCAGGACCCCCGGAATTACCGGATCTACATTGAGCTGGCGGACTGCCTGGTAAAGAAACGGGAAAAGAATCAGGCCCTGGAGGTGCTGGGGGAATTCCAGAAACTGGGGATACGGAACAGTGCCGTGATGGAATTTATCGACAAACTTAAAAACTGATGGCCGCCGGCGCGGTCCTGAAATCCCCGGCGGCGGGGATTGCGCTTTCAGGATTACCCCTGGAAGAACTGGGGGAACTTCTCCGTTCTTCCCTTCCCGCCCTGCCCTCCTTCCGGTCAAAGCAGATCTTCACCGCCCTGGCCCGGGGGGTTTCGTCTTTTGCGGAGATAAGCTCCCTTCCCCTTGCCCTGCGGGAAGAACTGGGAACCCGGTTCCGCCTCAGATCCAGCGCCGTTTCCGGCCGGCTGGAAGACCGGGACGGTACGGTAAAACTGCAGATCCTCCTGGAGGACGGCCTCAAAATTGAAGCGGTGCTGCTGGTATCCCCCGGCGTCCGGGGGAAGGGCCCGGAAACGGGGGCCCGGCGGACCGCCTGCCTTTCCACCCAGGCGGGCTGTCCCGCGGGGTGCGTTTTCTGCAAAACCGGAACCCTGGCCCTGGCCCGGAACCTCAGCTCCGCCGAAATGGTGGAACAATTTCTCCATATCCGTTCCCTCTGCCCGGGGATAGACAATATCGTCATCATGGGGATGGGGGAGCCCCTGCTCAATCTGGACGGGCTGCGGAAGGCCCTGGCGGTTTTAACCAGCCCCGGGGGCCTGGGGATCTCCCGGCGGCGCATCACCCTCTCCACCTGCGGCATTGCCGGGGGAATCCGGGATCTGGCCGACGGCGGGCCCGATCTTGGGCTTGCCCTTTCCCTGACCGCCGCCGAAGAGGGACTGCGGAAACGGCTCATGCCCATTACCCGGAGCAATCCCCTGGGAGAGGTAAAAGAGGCCCTCCGTTACTACCAGCGGCTCCGGGGGCGGCGGATCACCCTGGAGGCGGTCCTTCTGGGGGGGATCAATACCCGCAGGGAGGACGCGGAGGCCATGGCCCGCTTTGCCCGGGGGCTGGATACGGTGGTAAACCTCATCCCCTGGAATCCGGTGGAGGGGCTTTGCTTTGAGGGAAGCCCCCTCAGGGAGCCGGAGGAGGAGGAAGCCGCGGGTTTTGCCCGGGAACTGGCCGCCCTGGGCCTTAAAGTAACCCGCCGTTACCGCAGGGGCCGGGGAGTCGCCGGCGCCTGCGGCCAGCTGGGAACCGCCGGGCCGGCGGCGGAGATAAAGACCCCCGGAGAGACCTGAAGCAGGCGCGGACCGGAGCTTCGGCGGAGCATACACCCGCCCGCGAATGAAGAACCCCGCCGCAAAGCGGACTGGGTATCTTCGTTCCGGGAGGACTGTGATTATATGCGGGGATACATACCACATTTCGTAGACGTTGCACTGATTAACCGCCCCAAGGCTCCCCCGCGCAAGCGGGCTCCTGGGTATGTACCCCACGGACGGAATGAAGAACCCAGGAGCAAGCTCGAAGCAAGCTTGCTTGCCGGTATCTTCGTTGGAGAAGAAATTTATTGTACTGGCCAAGTCCATACCCCGATCCGAAAACCGGTTTACAACATTTTCCGTGGTGGTAAATTTTCCGGAGCAAGCTCCGGGGTATGGATCCGGCCTTCCAATCAGCTCTGGAGCCGGGAAAGCAAAACCTGAAAAAGCCCGATGAGCCCCCCCAGGATGCCGCCGAAAAGGTTGATCCACTTAAACTGATTGGCCATGACATCCAGGACTATCCGTTCCACGTCAAGCATATCCAGGCTGTCAATCCGTTCCGAAACCAGGGTCCGTACATTGATGGTCCTGAGCAGGGCGGCCAGCCGCTCATCTGCCAGGGCAAAGATCCTGCCGCAGATGAGGGAGTCGAGTTCCCGCTTATCCCCGCCGAAGAGATCCCCCAAACGGAGATCCCGGCGCTTTTCAAAGAAGCTTTCCAGGGCGGCCTCCTCCGTCAACGCCGCTACATGCAGGCGGAGGAAATTCCCAATCCGCGTCCGGGTTTCTTCCGCCGCAAGGACGCTCCGCAGGGAGGCGTTTGCCAGGATCAGGAACTGCCGCCGGGTTCCCTCCCGGGCCAGGAGCTTTTCAAGCTGGAGGATCAGATCGTCTATAATGGCGGGCATCTGTTCGTGGAGGGTCCTGTCGTACTGGGCTGCGGAAACAAGGAAACGCTGGAAGGTATTCAGCTTGAGGATCGCATTGTTAAGGAAGATCCGGCCCTGATGCTCCAGGACGCCCCGCATCTCTCCGGTCTTTAGAAATTCAACAAGGGAAGCGGCGGCGGCGGGAAACCGGTCTTCGAGAATACGGGACAGGGGGTTCGCCAATTGGGGAAGATCCGAAAACAGCCCCTCCAGCAGGGAAGAGGCCGCAGGAGAACGGAGCAGGCTCTTTACCTGGGGGATGATAAAAGGAGCCGCCCTTTCCAGGGGCATGGCGAAGATCTTCTCCGTAGCTTCCGCCAGGGCCGCGGCTATCCGTTCCCGTACATCCTCCCGCCGGAACCGGGCGCTGAGGATCTCCGGGGTAAGAAGTTCCCGCTCCACCATGGCCCCAATGTTCTCCGCCAGTCTGCGCCGGTGCCGGGGCAGTATGCCCGGCGTAAAGGGCAGGCGCAGGCCGAAGACCCGCAACGCCCGGAGGGGCCTGAAGAGCATCCTGATCGCAATGGCGTTGGTTACATATCCGATAAAAATCCCCGCCAGGGGCGGGATAACCCAGGGAAGGAGAGTTTTCATTGAAAGACGGCGCCGGCGGCGGTTTTTGCCTGGGCCTCGTTTTCAAAGATCTCCAGCACCTCCTCCCTGAGCCAGCCCTGATAATACCCTTCCACCCGTATCCAGGATTCAAGCGTTCCCCGGACATTGATCCGCCGCCGCTCCAGGACCGGCACCACCGTACCCATCCTGAGTATCCCCAGGGAGACCCCGCCCGTCAGGTTCGGCTGGTCCACCACGCTGGTATAGGAGACGGTAACCACGCCGTAGCCTATCAGCGGACGGGACAGGGGGGAGGTAAGCGGCGGGGCGATATTGTCCCCGGAAGCGCCGCAAGAGCAGAACAGCAGAACGAACAGCGCCGCCAGGCTGCCATATAGGAATAGACCTGTTCTCATCGTATAAGAACTATAGCCGTTTCCGCCGTTTTAGTCACCGGATTTGTCCGGGAAACCCGGTCCCTGGCGCCTCCGCGGGTGTCAGGACGATAATTCCAGAATTAAATTAAAGGAATTATATCAAAGACAAAAATTTCCTTGATAGCAACGACTGTCTCTGAATTGCCGATGCTGACAATAAATTGATTGCCTGCTATTGTCCAGGAACTCTCACCGGATACAACCCTTATTGCTTTGATTTTGCCTGCCAAGTCATTTTTATCTCCGCCATCTAACATATCATATCCGTCCTGGATAGCGGCAAGGGCGGTTGACATCTGCGCTTCCGTTATTCCGCTTGTCATAAAAACAGGTATCTTTTCGTCCGGCGACCGTATGGAATTCGCGGAAATATAAGCATAGAGAAATTCGGGGTCGTCCGCCTCCGTGGGGCAGCCGGCCAGCAGGGCCGCGGCGGTTCCGGCCAGGGCCATGATCAGTACGCGCTTCATCATCTTCATGATACCTTCTCCTTAAAATTAAAAAATTGCCGGACAACAGGTTCGTGTCCGTACCCTCATCCGCCATGGAAGGCGGATGAGGGTATCGGAGTTTGGACGATTCGCTTTGCAAATCGCCCAAACTCCACATAAAGCATGAAAACAGCGGCGTCCCTGCCGCCTAAAGCAAAACTCTCTACTCTTCCTCACGGAATGAGCGCGGAAACGAGCGGACCCCAGGGCCCCTTCTTGCCGTCGTTCTCCACCTGCACGGCGATGTACGCGGTTTTCCCGCTGTCCCCGTAGGCGAACTGTACCAGGTCCCTTCTCCGCCGGGTGTAAAAGGACTTGTCAAGCTGTTCCGGGTCTGTGGGCGGGGTTTCCCCCGGCCCTGCCACCTTGTACCAGATCCGGTAGCCCTTGTTCGCTTTGTCCTTGGGGTCCCCGGAGACGTACACAATCTTCATCCCCAGCTCATGCCGTCCCGCAAGAAATGTTTCCACCGCCGTTTCCGCTTTGGGAGGCCCCGACGGGGTGGGATGGGTATCGGGGATGCGGAGCCCCAGGGCCGCTATATCGCTTTCTGAAAGAGGCGGCATCTTGAAATATCGATCCTTGAGGAACCTCATGGCTTCCTTGAGGGCCTTAAAGGCCGCCTGGCACTCCACGGTAATCACGTGGGTCCGTTCCGCCTTGTCCATGGCCTGCCGCAGCAAAGCCTGGGCCGTGTCGAACAGGCCCAGGAGCTCGTTATACTTCTCCTGGGGCACGCCCCAGGCGGTCCGCCGGGCCGCGGTCATGTACTCGATCCAGGCCCGGCACATCTCCAGGATCTCCGTCCGGGAGCCGGGAAGCCAGTCCGGGTTAGGCATACAATACCTCCTCTGGGAATAAAGAATAGAATTGTTCGGAAACCCCGGTTTCTGTCGAACCAAAGCTTCGCCAACAACCGCTTAAAAAATGGTTTGTCCGGTACGCCGAATGACTGATCCGGTATACCAAATGAGTCATCCGGTACGCCGAATGACTTATCCGGTATACCGAATGACTTATCCGGTACACCAAATGAGTCATCCGGTACGCCAAATGACTGATCCGGTACGCCGAATGGCTTGTCCGGTACGCCGAATGGCTTGTCCGGTACGCCGAATGGCTTGTCCGGTTTTCGGGATGTTCCGGGCGGGGTGGAAATATGTTTATAAAGAAAAGGCCTTCCCAAAACTTCAGTTTTTGGGAAGGGCCTTTAGTATATTTGTCCGGGTTTGCGCTTACCGGTAAGCCGGCGTTAAGAAACCGCGATCCGCACGGGGGGGGGGGGGGGGGGGGGTAATACTTTACTATATAA
>JAISPH010000037.1 GCA_031275035.1 Treponema sp. | reverse complement strand
TTCTGGTACATGGCGTTGGCCGTGGTCCAGTTTATCCCCCGCTTGTCCAAAAATGCCGTCATGTCGCCGCCCAGTTCCGTGGCGATGTAATTCGCCCCCCGGTTGCACCAGGTAGTCTTTGTGTTTCCGTTGGCGTCCGGGTAGCCCGGCTGTACGTCCCCGCGGGAAATCACCTCCTGGATTTTATCAACGATTTTCTTCGCTTCACCGTTCATACAGCCCCTCCTATGGCTCAAGCTTCTCTTTATATTGTGTCAGCAGATTTTCGTAGTAGGCCCGGGTAACCCCGTTCCCCCCGTTCAGGGTATACCGTTCCCCCGCGGCCAGCCGTTCCTCATCTGACAAATGCTCGTCGTGAAGGGTAAGCCGGTTGATGTCCTGGGACACCATCTTTAACCCGTCGATCAGCTTGTCCAGCTTGCTCCGGTTCGCCTTGAAAACCCCCATAATAGTCGCAAAGGCCGCGCTGGCGCTGATAATCAACTGGGGTAAACTGTCAATTATTTTTTCCACTATTTTTTCCACACTTCCTCCAAGTTGGTCAGCCGACCCTCCGCCACAACTGGGCAGAGAGGTTCGCGGGGGCGTTATCCGGGCCGGTGGGGACCACTCTGTCAATGGACATATCTAAAATGGACGCTCTATTCCCTGATGTATCTGCGCCGGTAACGGCGCTTAAACGTCTAGAATCGCCCCGGCTTGCCATAAAGGCGCCGGAAGAGAACATAATAAAAGAAACTCCAGACGACCACGGATATACCTCTGCCGTTCCAATAATATTCCGTATTCTGTCCCCCTGTACCCCGCCAGAAACAAAGGTTGGTCTAAATCCACCTTCTATCCCGGTAAACTTGCCGCCCGGCACAATGACCTCGGTAACGTACCCGCCGGCATACGCCCCGCTCGCAATCTCATCGCCGACTGCTAAATCGCCGTCCGTCCATGCCTGGATAAGCCGCCGCTCAACGATGTCGCCCTGCTGTAGTTTATCCCACTTTACCGGATCGAGATACTCCGGCGCGCCGGTAATAGCCTCCTTTGCGGTATAGAGCCGCCAGTCATCGCCCTCTATATGCCACAATACGCAGTCCCCGGCCGCATAGTTTGCCCCCTGGGTATATGCCGTAAATGCCGGAAGCGGATCGTCAGACAGCCGGTAGGCATCGGCACGGCCGCTCCATATTTCCCAGTCCCCAAGCCAGCCCATTTCTTTCGGCGTCGGATCGTTGAGGCGCTGGACGTAACTGCTGCCAACCGGTTTGAACAGGTTAAATATTTGCTCAGGTAAATTATCCCAGCCGTTTACCTTCCCGGTATGATTCTCCTGGGCGTTGACGTATCCCGGCTTTTCCTCTTCTCCTTTTATGTAGCCCCCCGTCGTGTTTGTAAAACCGGACAAATCTATCGTCCCCTGATCCGTCCAGTCAAACACCGCTGGGTCTGTATCCTGGGTGTTCGTTAAAACCCACGTATGGCCGTCGTAAATGTTTTTTATCTTCGTCCCATTCCAGATATCGGCTGGCTCGCTTATGGAGGGGATCTGGGATAACGCATAATCGGTAAGGGCTTCCTGTGTCGGCGTTGCCGTTCCAAAGTCGTATTCGTCCAGGAACCCGCCGCGCCCTATCCATGCGTCCATATCCCGTTCCAGGGCCTGCACCTCGGATTCGTAGGCAACGGCGTCGGCTTTGTTCTCCCCCGCCTCATCCTTATAATTAACAATGATGTTTTTCCCAACCACCGTGCCGTCAAGAGCCCTGGCGTTGTGATTCAAGCAAAGCGGGTCCGATTTCGTCCCCACCTCGATTTGCTCATAAGCTCCGTAATCGCCGACCGACACAAGGTTGGCTTGGGCATGGTCTTTCTTTACCCCCAGGAGTTTTTTCCCGTTGGCCAGGGCAATGTCCGAATCAACAATCTGGGTTATGCCACTTTCCAGGGCAACACGAGTCGTGTCGCTGGGATGCCGGTGATCGCTTCGGGAATAGTTCCAGTTATCCGGGTCTCCGGCGAAACCCTCCCCATCCATTTCCGGCGTGTCATTGCCGGGCACTCTGTCAAAATCAATATGGGCAATTTCCTCCGCCAGCCCCTTGATGTATCTTTTATCCACATATTCAAGGTCGTTCCAGCGGTCTTTTCCGTTCCCGATCTTCAGCAGCCGACGGCCGTCCGCCAGCTCCTCGATGCCCCAAACCGCTTCAAATAAAACAGGGTTTTGATTTTCCCATTCCTCCGTGGATCCTATGTACTGTTGGGTTATCGCCTTCATGCTTGCCCCCCGCTTATTGCCTGCTCAATGAGCGCCTGTATTTCCGCCCTGTTCAAAAGCTCGTCATCCTGGGTGATATTCTCAGCCGTTTTCGGGGACTCTTTGTCCTTAAGCAGATATATTCGGTTTTTGTCATCTCCGGCCCTGCCCAGCAGCAGGAAGGCAGAGTTCTCGAATGTTTCGTCCGAAATAAAAGCAGTTCCCAGGACAGGCCCTTCTGTAGCGGTCAGCCCCATGCCGGCGAGAATGTGCCGATCCTCGTCGACCACGGCCATCCTGGGGCCGTCGTAGCCAGGATCGTTATCCATAATTTTCTGCACATTGCCGGTTTGTATTTCGGCGGTTCCCGAACTGTACAGTTTCCCGCCCTCATCCCGGTGGATGGACTTACCGTCTACAAGCCCGGCATCGGCGATTTCCTGTTCCAGTTCCGCCTTGTCCTGTTCAAACTGCTGCAATTGCCCGGCAAGCTCTTCCTGGGCCTGACTAATCTGCGCCTGGAGCGTGTTCAGTTGACCCTCCAGTTCCTGGACCTGAGCAATATAAACGCCCACCCGGTCTATCAGCGCCGTCAGATCTCCCAGCTGTGAATCCTCGTCTATCAGGGGCGGCAGCAGCGGCCAGGGCCGCTCTCCGTCCCCGATCTTAATTATCCGTTTTTTATCAGGCCGGACCTCTACCCCCCAGACTCCCTTGTATAGGGGCTTAGGGTGATTTTTCCATTCATCCGTGGATCCGTAAAAAACCTGAACAACCGCTTTCATGCCATTCCTCCCCTTACGGTTTCCAGAGTAACTCACAAGATTCGATTTTGTTATATACTTTTCGCAGATTTTTTTGTTTTTTTTTGCGAATTTTGGGCTTTTTCAGGGATTTTCGGGCCCCGGAGGGGTAGGGGAGAGGAAAATCAACCTTGAAAAACCCGGAAAAAGGGACGATACTTACTATAGAGGGCCTCTTATGCCAAGCGTGATTGATGTGGCGACCTATATCCTTGAATTAAGCAAGCAGGATACGGAAGACGGAGAATACGAATTAATATCCCACATGAAACTGCAAAAACTGGTCTATTATTGTCAGGGCTTTCACCTGGCCCTCTACGATTCCCTGTTTTTCCCCGAGGCGATTGAAGCCTGGACGCATGGCCCGGTTTGCCCCCGGCTGTATCATGCGCTGAAAGCATATGGAGCCTCCCCCATTGCCGCCATTACCGATCCCGATAAGATAAATCTGAGCAGCCGGGAAAAAGCGCTGGTGGCCATGGTCTATGACAACTACGGCCAATACTCCGCCGCGCGGCTGCGGGAAATGACCCACAAAGAAGGCCCCTGGAACAAGACATGGGAAGGCTGCCAAATCCCCGACGACGCAATGAAGCGGTATTTCATGTCCCTTATAACCGTACACCCGGAAAATATTCCCCCCTCAACGCCGGAGGAAAAAGAGGAAATCGCGGGAATTGTGGAGGAAGCCCAGGCCAATGGTGAAATTAACCTTGCTGAATTCAGTGAGCCAATGGGAAATCCGGCAGATTGCTGATTATCCTGAAATCAAAGAGTTTATAAACATACTCAAGAACTTAATCAGGGAAAATCCGGGCCCCTGACCGGTCTGATTAAACCGTTTTTGTTCAAGTTTCCGGTTTAATTAGACGATAATCAGGGAAATAACGGTTTAACTAAAGGATTTTTAGAAATGTTTGGAATATTGATAATAACAGGCATGGTGCTTTTTATATTATTTTTGGATATTACAAATAAATCCCGATACTCGCCTAAAAAAAAGGCGGTTTTAAAAAATCAGAAAACAGATACCCAGAAACCATATACCCCAATACATCAAACCGGCGACAAGGAAATTATGGGAACAATTATATCTTTATTATCCTGGCCAATTTTAATACTTAATCTTGTTGGGGGTATCACAGGCGGTATTTGGCTCCTCATATCCGGCGAATGGCCATTGGTCATTATTAGCCTAATCCTTGTATTGGTATCGGAAAAGATAATAGGAATTTTATCCCTCCCGGCAATGTTTCTATTGGGCGCAGGAATCAATACTGAAAAACAAAATGGTTTTTTTGTTGCCCTGCTGGGAACACTATATATTACCGCGTTACGCATCGTATGGTGCCTTGTCATTCTTAACCGATTTACCGCAATGCAAGATCGTTCAACATCAATCATACCGGTCTTGCTTTTATCGTATAGCGTGGCAACAGCCCCGTGGCAGGACATGGCCATAAAAGACATTAATAACCCGCATAGTATATTATCCTCATTTTTTACTCAGATTGCATTTGTCGTTGCAATGTTTATGTATGGATTTGAAGCGGGATTTAAAACAATCGCTGTCGTTTTTTCTATCACTGTAGCATTTATAGCATTAATGCAAATAATTTTTGCTTTACATGAGGAAATGCTATTAAAATCCTCCGATAATCAAACCGGAGGTTGAAAATATGCACGAAGACCCAACTACCAACGAACAGATTCTCTATGCCCAAGCCCTGCAAATCGCCATCCTGCTTTCCGGGGACAAACAGAAC
>JAISPH010000227.1 GCA_031275035.1 Treponema sp. | reverse complement strand
ACCGGTCTTTTCAGCAGGGAGGAGAATGCCCGGGCCATGGAGGAACGCCTGCGGACGGCGGGATTTACCGCTTCCGTCAACCGGCGGACCGTGAACGGAAGCTCCTATTGGGCGGTGAGCGTATCTCCCGGGACGGACGCCAACCATACCATGCTGCGGCTCAGGGACGCCGGGTTTGAATCTTTTCCCCTGTACTAAAATTTCCTGGTTTGTTTGTATGGCTGCGGATCACGGGTCCGGCGATTTCGGTTATCAACGCTAGGAACTGCTGTTTATACCGGTCAGGGCCAGGGAGATCGTGGTTTCGTGCATTTCCTGGAGGCCCTTGGTACCCAGGCGGACCCGGAACAGGGTAAGGTTTTCATAAAGCGCCGGACCCGGGCCGGGCCTGCGGTTGGCCGTTTCCACCCGGAAGGTTTCCCGCTGGCCCCCATTCTGAAGATCGCCCCGCCGTAATTCCAGAAGCTGTCTGTTGTCTATGGCAAAGAAGGTGTACTTTCCCCGCTGTTCCGATTCCCCGTTGGTCAAAAGATAGGAGCCATCCTCATAGAAGGCTATCTTTCCAATGGAACCGCTGTACTCCGCGGCAAACCGGGGCCGTATAAAGGCGCTGCTATCCGCATTGTCCTTCGGCGTTTCCACATTCTTTACCCTCCGGTAAGAACCGTTCCAGGAGCCGGTAACCCCTATCCTCAGGTGGACATCTTCAAAAACCCGTACCTGTATGCTTTCCAGGGATTCCAGTTCTATATTGATAAAACGCCGCAGATTGGCGATGGAAATATTCTGGCTGGAAACATAGAGGCCGTAACGGGTGGGGCTGGAACTTTTCCAGCTGTAGATTTCCTGGGTATCGTCGCTGTAGAAGATAAGCTCCCGGTTTTGAGGATCGAAGTAGAGATACTGGCGGGTATCCATGGTCCCTTCAGGGCTTACATAGTACCACAGTCCGTTAACGAACTGCTCGAATTCCGCGGAACCGCCTCCCAAAAGCTCCCGTACCCGGCGCTGTTCAATCTGGGTTCCCGGAACCCGGGCAATCTTGCTCTGTTCATAGAGGCCGTTTACGGGATTATACACATAGGTAATTTCAACCTGATCCAGAATATTAGAGGATTCGTAATCCCTGCCGTAGGCGGCGATGGCGAAACTCTGGCCCCTGGTCTGTCCAAGCTGATAGGCCTGGCTCCGTTCCCGTTCCTGAACCGAGATGGAACCCTCTATCCGTATTTCCGCTATCTTGTTAAAAGCCGGATCGTCCCCGGCGGGGTTCCTCCTGAAAACCGTCATGGTATGCTCTCCGGCGCCGTTCATCCCCGTTACCAGGATACAGATGCTCCGGTCCCCGATCAGGTCCTGGGTGTAGAGGTTCACCGTTCCCGGCCGGGTCGCCGCGGCGGGGGCGTTCCAGGTCCGCCTGTAGGTGCGGGCGGCCTGATCGTAGGTAACGTAGGTGATGTATACGGGACTTTCGATTTCAAGAAGATTCCGGTAGGCAATGATCTGTTCTTCTTTTTCGGTATTTTCCTTGTTGAAGTCCAGGGGCAGTACCGAGACCAGCGCTTCCCCTTCATCCAGGGCTATTTTGGCGTTCATGCTGTCCTCGTAGGCCAGCCGTTCCGCCGAAACCACTGTGTCAAAATTTCCCTCGGACTGGGGAATTATGATCCTGGTTTTGGGCTGCTCCCTGCCGCCGGGATGGAAAAAATCCCCCGGCAGGAAAACCAGCACCGCTATACCCATGGCGGTAATCGTAAAGATGACAATGGTAAATACCATCAAGGCCCGTTTGGTCATGTGTCTAAAACGCTCTTAATCTTCTCCAAAACCCGGACAAGGGTTTCATCGATCCCCTGGGAACTTTTGAAACCCGCGGCGGTGGCGTGTCCTCCGCCGCCGAATTGCTGGGCAATCTTGGAAACATTCACCTGGCCCTTGGAACGAAGGGAACAGCGGACTATGCCTTTCCTGTTTTCTTTGATAAAAATAGAAACTTCAACTTCCCGGCTCTTCAGGGGAACGTTGATAAAGGCCTCAGCTTCGTCAAATTCGCCCCCCGTGGCTTCCAGATCTTCCTTTTTGAGGATCTGTACCGCTATCCGCCCCAGGTTGTGGAGTTTCAGCGAAGAGAGGACCTGCTTTTGCAGTAGCAGGGCCCCAAGGGAATCATTTTCGTTCAACGCCGAGTAGATCTGCGAGGGAACCGCCCCCGCCTTGATCAGAGCAAGGGCGGCCTTGAAGGTTTTGGCGGTGGTCTTCTTGTAGGCAAAGGAACCGGTATCGTAGCTTATCCCCGCAAAGGCCGCGGTGGCGCAGGCGGTATCCAGGGTAATGCGGGCTTTTTTGGCTATATCTATGATAATTTCGCAGGTGGATGAGGCGGCGGGATCAATATACCCGGCCAGGTTGGAAAAGGGATTGGGTTCATGGTGATCGATGACCAGGGTCTCTTTGACCTTGGGGAGTATGGCCTTGAGAACGCCGATATGGTATTCGTCGGAGGTGTCCACGATGATCAGCGCCGATTTTTTCAGAAGACCCCCGTGTTTTGCCTCATCCCAGACTTCAATTTTTTCTTTTGGGTTCATAAAGGCATACCGGGATACGGTGGGTTCGGCATTGATAATCCGCACCTCTTTTCCCATATTTTCCAAAATATGGGCCATAAGCAGCTCCGCACCGATGCCGTCAGCGTCCGCCCCTTCGTGGCTGGTCAAAATAATTGAGGAATTTCTTTTGATAAATTCTAGGGTCTTTCGCATAACAGCCCAACCGGAATCCGTTACTGGACTTGTTCGGTAACCCGGTTGCTGCCGGACAAGTCTTGCAAAATGCTCCGCATTTTGCCGTTTTTAAGCGGTTGTTGTTCGGAAACTTCAGTTTCCAAGCAACTCTACTGCATAAACGCCGCCGCGGCGGTCTTTACCCGTTGATCTATTCCCAATCCTACAGTCAGAACCCGCCATCCGGAAAATTCATCGACCCGGGAATAGCGGACCAGCCCGCCGGAAGCGGCGGAGGGACCGGTGGTCCCGCTTATCAGCAGGGTATAGCTCATCCGGCCCGTCTTTGCCGTTTGCCGGGAGGCCGTTTCCCTGAGGGCTCCGGGGTAATCCGCAGGGCCGCCGCCTGCCGGCGTCCGGCGCAGGGCCTGTTTGGCGGCTTCTTTTTCCGCGGCATTCAGAGAACCGGAAAAGATCAGCTCCGTCTTATCCCCCGCGGCAAGTATGGTCAGAGTATCCCCCTCCAGAAGCCGGCCGTCAATCAGATCATCGCAGAGCCATTTTACCGCCTCTTCCCGCCGGTCTCCCATGGCCGGGGAAACGTCCAGAATAACATAAACATCGGCGGGCAGAGTCCGCAGATCCGCCCCAAAGAGGAAAACGGGAGCAAGACAGAGGGCTGTCCAGAGTCCGAAGATACGTTTTTTCATAAAAAACCCCTTAGCTCGATTATTCGCAACGGGGTCTAATACCCTAAAATCCGCCTTCCCTCCTCACGGGAGAGTTTCAGGGCGGTTAGAATCGGCAACGCCGGCAAGAAACGGCGGTGGACCCCGCAAGTGAACAACTTCCTTACAGAACGAAGCTTGTAAACCATGCAACGCTTACAAGACACCCAGGAACCCTGCCCCTTCTCCTTGCAAAGGAGCTTCAGGGCGGAAAAGCTCATTTTATCATATTTTCCTAATAAATAATACACTAAGATCGGCGTAAATAAAGTAAAAAAGGCTTTACTTTTTTATTATTTGTTGTTAGGATAAAAGAGATCAGGTGCAGTGTATTATGAGATATACCATTTTTTAGTAAAGGAGTCTTTATATGGGAGCCATGGATTTACCCAAAAGCCCAAACGTATTCCATCCTGAAAAGCCAAGCGCTGTAGGTTCGCGGAATTCGTTAGCCCAGGAATACCGGGATCAGCAGCATGAAGTAAACCAACTGTTGGAGGAAGAGACTAATAAAGTTATCCACCATATTACTTC
>JAISPH010000222.1 GCA_031275035.1 Treponema sp. | reverse complement strand
TCCGGTTCCAGCAGTTCATAGTCATAGGTTTCCCCCAGTATCACATCATCCCGCCTGGCATTGGGTTTAACCCCTTTGGTGGGGGGTGGGGTAATACTGCCCTTAAAGCCGTTATTGGTTTTTTCCAGATACAGGCTCCACCTGGTCCCCGCAGTGGGAAAATCGGACCGGTCTGCGGTACTGGACCACTTGGAATAATCAGGCAGCTCCCTGGGCATAAAGTAGAATTTCGCCTTGGACGCATCCGCAACAGTGTCGGGATTTTCAATGGCGTCCCCCGCCGGATCGGTTACGCCGGTACGCCAGTACATCCTGACTCCCCGTTTTACCCCGCCTACCATCACCATGTTTCCCGAGCCCCCCGGCCCATCGGGGCGTCCCGCGCCGGTATAATAACCTCCGTTGGTGGCATACCGGACTTCTTCCATGCTAAATCCGGGATACTGGGGAACATAGTCCCGGGCCATAAGGCCAAAGGCCTCCTGACCGTTCAAATCCGGTTTATTGTTGGAAAACCCAAATGTGTGGACTTCAAAATCGGCACTCAGGCGGAAATTCTTGCCCTTGTCAACTTCCGTATAAAAATAGGTGATCCCATCCTCACTGCCGGCTATTTTCCCCGCATTGTTGGAGGTATTCACCGCTTTAAGCAGGATAGAACCGTCGGAATTCACCGTAACCCCCATGCCCTGATTGGTATTCTGGCCCAGATCGCCGGCCGCACGGGAACTCGTGCCAAAGGACAGACGAAACAGATTGCCCCCCTCGGCGGCATCGTACAACTCCACCGGAGAAAATCCGTTAGGGTTATTTTCCTTATAAAGAAACGTGTCGCCGCCGTTAAATAATTGACAGCTGCCGATCAAAAAGACCGTGAGTCCACGGATAAAAGCCTTATATGCTCTGTTAAAATAGCTCATAATATCTCCCTGTGAGGCTGATGCGCTATTAATCCCTTCGGTCTTATATTCATCCTTTTAGGGGAAAAAATTCCGTCAATTTTTTTCACTTTTCCGACTTTTTTAATAAAATGACAGAATAATACAATAATTAAGCGGAATTTTTTCTCCCGGTAATGGTTAATTGTAGTAATAACATTACGGTTTAATCCGAAAACTATGCTGATTACCGGTGAGGAGAGAAATCAATGATTAAACGGATATTGGTTGTTGGCTTATTGTTGATCGTGGCAGCGGCGGCGTTCACCCAAGAAGATAACGGTTTTGCGGTAACAGGCGATCTGACCACCATTTACACGATTGGAAACGCCTCAGAGGAAGATCAGGCGATTGGGAGCGGCAAAGGGAACGGCGCTTATGAGGAACAGCGGAACGGCTTTTATACCAACGCCAACATCTATGTATGGTACAAACCGGTGGAGTTTCTCGAAGGCTATGTAAAACTGGCCTCGACCCACCGGCCCGGTTCCCTCTATATGCCCTTACAGCTTGAGTACTACGGGCAGTCGGATTTTTCCCCTGCGCTGGATACCATATATGGGAAAGCCGGGATTTTTAAGGCCTTAGGTCTGGCTCTGCCGGTGGAACTTAACTTGAAGGCGGGGAAATACAAGACCGAAGCATCCTATTTCGGCAAAGTTTCCCGCTATGAGACCGAATCGGTCCTATATATGCTCAAAACCGCTACTACCTACAATTACGAAATAGAAGCAGTCTATAAGAGTACGGTTAACGATGCGCCTTTTCAGGTTACCGGAGCTTTTACCACCAATTATCGTTTTGATGAAGCAACAGCCCGGCTTTACGATTTGGATGGAAGCGTTTCTGACCACGGCAGTCCGGTGGTGAGCGAATACGCCCCCCAGATCTATGGCTCCCTGAAACTTCATGAATTTGCCGCAGGCCCCGGAAACCTTCAGGGGGAAGTGCTCTATGCCTTAAACGGTGCAGATATTTATTCTGGGAATTCCGCAGGCGCGGATTTCCGTTACACTCTGAAGATCAATGACGCCTTCTCCGTTCCTGTCGGCCTGGGTGTTGGATACTACGAAAAGAATATTGACGTACTGAGCGGTACCGCTTCGACATTATCAGACCGGAGAACTACCGATTTCAGGGATACCCTCGCTTTGGGCTTAGGCGCGGGCGCCCGTTATAACGCAGACCCCATTGCCATAGACGGAAACCTTGGTTTTTCTTTTCACTCAATCGAACATATTTACCGGGAACCCCTGACGCTCCTTTCCGCTTCCCTTGATGTCCAATGCACCCTTTCCAACCGCTACTTCCTGGGCGGCGGCGTAATACTGGGCAGTCTGGGCGAAGCCGAATGGAAGACAAAAGACGGAGTGAGCGAAAAAACCAACGGCGGAAAGGTCTTTGAACGTACATTCTCCCTGGTGGAAAATATCGGCTACGAAGTCTACGCAGGCCTGAAATTATTCAAAAACAGCCGCTTTGTCATCGGTTTTAACCAGAATAAGGGTATTGCCATGAACCGCAGTCTGGAAAGCAAGGAAGAAGGCCAGATCAAATACAAGCAAAAGGGAACTGATGGTACTGACGAAAAGTACGAGGTGAGCGGTCTCTACTTTAAATTCATCCTGTACTGGTAGAAAAACGGTAAAAATCCCATAGCGGCGGCACTGGCCGCCGCTATGGGATTTTTGTATTACGGATTCCGCGATTCCGGCACATCCTGCGAGCCATCCTTGTGGTAAAACCTGGTTCAGGATCGCCCCGTGTTGCCGCACCCGCTCTCCGCCAGAGCCGCCGGTTAAGTACCGCCCGCCGCGGCGTACACAATAGAGTTGTTTAAAAACAGCAAAATGCGGAGCATTTTGCAAGACTTGTTCAATAACCAACCGGGTTATTGAACAAGTCTAATATCGGTATTGGAATCTCCCCGACACCTTATTTCCTGATGACGAACCCGGCCGCTTCAGGCCAATGGTATGGGTGCCATCGGTCTGAAGCGGCCGGACATGAAAGGCCGTTTTTTTAATAAGTATTCAAAGCGCTCGCATCCGGGCTTGCGCCAAAATCGCTTTCCAGGGCGCTGACATCCCAAATACTGGCGGCAGGTTCATAACCGCCCGCTTTCCTGTATACCCGGTTCAGGATGGCCCGTCTGCCGTTATATTCCAGATTGTAAACCGCAACGGCAATGACGCTGGTATTCGCCGCCATTTCTGAAACATCCTGCGGACTGCTGTCAACCGTATTATTGTACAGTTTCCATCCCACGTGTTCCGGCGCGCCCTCCAGGTACGTATACACCGATGTATTCCAAATCGCAGGGGCGATTGTCCCTTCCAGAGTAAACTCGGTATCAATCACCGCGGCCTGATCGTAATAAGCGCCTGCTCCGGGATTCCGGCTAAAGTAGGCGATCATGGGGTATTCGACTTTTACTCTGGACTTAAATAGCACATAACCCTTGGGTACTGTCGGTACCGTACCAGCGGTACTGCCGGTGCGGGCAACCAGGAGTATGGTATCATTGTTGTTCGTCTTATTGGGGTCCTTCACGCATACCAGTTCACAATCCTCAAGCAGGCAAACATCGGCGGTTCCCCAGATAAAATCAGTATCTCCTTCAATGTAACATTTATAGAACCAGTTTTTACCCGTGGTCTGAATGGTGTCCTGATGGGAGAGGAAGGAGCAGTTAAAGGCGGCCATGGTTCTGTTCGTACCGTTGGCAAAATAAATCGTTTCCGCCTGGGTGTTATTTGAGGGGTTTACCGTGCTTATGTATCTTACTCCCCGGACGGTGGTGTTTTTAAGGGTCAGGTTCTTGAGGATCAGACTGGCCCCGGAGAAATAGAATGAAGGACGGGTGTGGGTTCCGCCGTTCATGTCGTTGCAGTTGGTATACTGAATAACCACATCCCTTCCATAATTTGCGCTTCCCGTTCCGTTTATGGTAACATTGGCGCTGCCCACATAGTGAACCAGTTCGGTATACGTGCCGGGAGCCACATTAATCGTCCAGTTTCCTCCTTTGGCGGCGATGGCTTTGAGGGCGCCGTAAACAGTGCGGAAATCCGGGGAAGAACCGTGCGCGGCGGCCACAGTAACCGGGACAGCCTCAACCAAAACCGGCGCGGCCCTGGTGGCAAAAGACCAGCTTGCGACAGTTTTGAGATCGCTCAGGCCCTCGAAGGTTTTACTGTTCAATGCCGCGGTAATGGCCTCCTTGGGAATGGCTACATAGTATTCCCTGCCGTACTCCAGTTTGTTAAAATGGGGGGTAAAGTACAGGCTGTTACCGTCAACCCGGACCAGCTGCGAGCCCACGTTGATTATGTTGTTGCTGTATCCCAGGGTAGTCTGCTTCTCATCGGCAAAGAGGATAACATCTACCACATCACCGCTTGTTTTATCGTAGATGTAGATAGAACCCCCGGTTTGCAGCACGGGAACAGTATCAAAGGTGATCATGAGTTCTCCATCGGTATAGGCCGCGCTTTCCCCTGTCGCGGGATAGACTGTGGTCAAAGCGCCATAGGCATCAGATGCGGGGAACTCGGTAACGGTAACGGTTATTTTTGTGGTCAGGGACGGGTCAGAAGTATTGGTAACCGTGATTTCCGCGGTGCCCGCTTTTAGCCCCGAAAAGGTTATCGTTCCGTCCGTAAAACTGTCAACCCGGACCGTTGCGGGGTCCGCTGAAACCGCCGTGATCTCCGCAGCCGCACCGCCCATGGCCGTGGCTGTATAGGTAACGGAACCCGAATCGCTGGTGGTAATACGGGCGGTGGCGGCGCTCACCGAAAGGGAGGGAAGCATCGATTGTTCCTGCAGGGCGTTGATGGTATAGAAGGTCCCATTCCGGCAAACCAGAATATCCGACCATTCCATGTTTTGCACACCCGTACCGCCGATGGAAGCGTAAACCGTATCGGTTTCCAGGTGGCCAAAAACTGCCTGGCTGCCATTACTGTCGATATAGGTTCCTATCGGCTGGTTTGCCTTTTGTGAAACAAGTTCCCCCGCAGTGCTGTAAACGTAATGATTTATGACACCCTTGTTTATCTCCGACTTGAAGATATATTCATCCCCGGCGGCCCAGCTGATGGCAGTTTCCATACCCTGACCGCTGGCGCCGGTTCCGTCATTCTTTATGTTCTGGGCTGTAAGCATCATATACCCCTTTCTGGTGGAACCAGTAACGCTGATAAAACCGGTACCGTTATGCCCGGAGGTAGAGATAATTTTAATTTTTGCCTGTATGGAAATGACATCGTTCTTGATGTCAACTTTGCTGGGGTAAACCAAATGCCGCTCACTGCTTGCCCCAAAATTGACCGTCCCCGTACCGTTATAAACAGCGTTAGGTGCGTTAAACTTGACCAGAGAACCCGGCCCCGGCGCGACCAACACGATCTGAATGAGGGATTCAAAAACGGCTTTTGCACTATCAAGCGCGTCTTTGGCCTCATTTATTTCCGGCTGTTCTATTTCGGGATATTCGAGCTCCGAATTTTCGAGGACTGTTTTGGCTTTCTCGATTTCCCCCTTGAACGCGGTATAATCCGTTTGTATGGCCCATTTGGCGCCGGCCGTTACCGAGCTGTCCAGCAGCGTTTTTACCGAATTCAAAAGGGCTTCGGCCGCCTGGACAGAGGTTTCAAGCCGGGTAAAATCTACCCCTTCGGAGTATTTGATAGAGCTTTCAAACGCGGTTTTCGCTGCCTCAAGGCCCTCCGCCGCTTCGTTGATTTGCGCCTGAGCGGCGTTCACATCGTCAAAGACAGTTTGAGCTTCATCAATTTTTCCCTTGAATGCGTCATAATCATCCTGCGTAATATACCCGTCGCCGGGATTTAATTCAGTTCCATCCACGGAAATTGGCAGCGAGTCCAAAAGTTCCTCGGCCGCCTGTATCGCAGTCTCAAGAGCGCTTTTGTCAACTGATGGAGTACCCTCGTCAGGTTCAACCGGACAGGCGATAAGCAGCGCCGTAAAAACAATTGATAAAACAACGGAAAAAATACCATTGAATCTCTTTTTTGCCGGAATTGACATGGAAATTCCTCCTAAAAAATGTTATCAGTGAAGTTAATGATAGTTCCGTGTACCCTTAATAATTCCGTCTATTTTTTGGACTTAACTGACATTTCGCGCTCTACAGATGTGTATGTAAAGGAGAGTAACCATGCCCCAAATTGGCCTGCGGGCCCACGATTACGGAAAAAATGTAACGCCTGAAGAACTGGCGCAAATTCTCGCGGAGTTCAAGCCCGCTTCCATTCAGCTTGCCTTGCCAAAGTCATTTGCCAACGCGCCAAAACCCGGCGGCCTTAGCCCCGGCTATGCCCGGCGGGTGCGGCAGGTTCTGGATAAACAGGGTATCGCCGTGGCGGTGCTGGGCTGCTACATCAACCCGGTACACCCCACCCCTGACATCCGGGAAACGCAGATCCGCGCTTTTGAGGAACTGCTGCGTTTCGCCCGGGACTTTGGCTGCGCCATGGTGGGAACCGAAACCGGTTCATGCAACGGCGACTGTTCATACCATCCCGATACGGAAAAACCCGCAACCTTTGACCTGCTCTGCCGCTCTCTTGAACGGCTGATAGGCACGGCGGAAAAATGCGGCTCCATTGTCGCCATTGAGGCTGTTGCGGATCAGCATACTGTTTCGGGTATCGAGAAAATGAAAGCGGTGTTACACCGCCTCGCATCCCCCGCGCTCAAGGTTATCTATGATCCGGTAAATTTGATCCCCAATGCGGGGCTTGTCGAAAGCCAAAAGGATTTTTTCACCCGGGCCTTTGACGCCTTCGGAGATGCGATCGCCGCAATTCACGCCAAGGATTTCCGCATGGAGGGCGGTAAAAAAAACGGCGTTCTGCCCGCCGGAACCGGGGAAATGGACTATCCCGCGCTCATGAAGATCAT
>JAISPH010000205.1 GCA_031275035.1 Treponema sp. | reverse complement strand
GAAGTAATATGGTGGATAACTTTATTAGTCTCTTCCTCCAACAGTTGGTTTACTTCATGCTGCTGATCCCGGTATTCCTGGGCTAACGAATTCCGCGAACCTACAGCGCTTGGCTTTTCCGGGTGGAATACGTTTGGGCTTTTGGGTAAATCCATGGCTCCCATATAAAGACTCCTTTAACAGATACTGTTTCTCTCACCTAATAATAGCTTCTTTTGAAAAGAAAAGTCAAACCTTTTTCACCAAAAAACAAAAATAATACGCTTTTTTATAAATTTTAACCGTTATTTTGCCTTTAAATTCCGCGATTTTAGCTGAATTTCGTTCTTCTCAGGCGGACATTTTCAATATCATAGCTAAAAAGCTCCCGCAGGTCGTTGAGCCCCAGCGCCATCAGAGCCATCCGGTCTATGCCTATGCCCCAGGCCGCTACCGGAACGTCAACCCCCAGGGATTGGGTTACCTCGGGCCGGAAAATGCCGGACCCTCCCAATTCAAACCAGCCCAAGACCGGATGTTTGATGTGCACCTCCACCGAAGGTTCGGTAAACGGGAAATAGCCGGGGACATATTTAACTTCCCTGGCCCCCGCCACTTCCCGGGCAAACATATCCAGCATCCCCAAAAGGGTACGGAGATTTACATCTTCTCCAAGAACGATGCCTTCGGTCTGATAAAAGTCTGAAAGATGGGTGGCGTCCACCCGATCATAGCGGAAACACCGGACTACGCCGAAGTATTTGCCGGGAATATTCGCCCGGGGAAGGGTTTTTGCCGAAAGCACCGTTCCCTGGCTGCGAAGGATAAGCCGTTTGGTAAATTCCCGGTCAAAGGCATAATTCCAGCCCCGGCTGCCGGTTTTACCGCCGTTTTCATGGGCGGCGGCCACATTGGAAAGCCAGGGTTCATCAATAGCCTTTGCCTTGGCAAATCCATCGGAATTTGAGGGTTCCGCAATGTGGTAAACATCGTGAATATCCCGGGCAGAGTGAAACTGAGGCATAAAAAGGGCGTCGGAATTCCAGAATTCGGTCTCCACCAGGGGACCGTCGAATTCCTCAAAACCCAGGGAGGCAAGCTTATCCTTTACATCCTCCAGAAATTGGGCGTAGGGATTGGTCCGCCCCGGAATAAGCCGGGTAGGAGGCACCTTCACATTATAGGAGCGGAAACTTTTGCCCTTCCAGGAGCCGGATTCCAGCATTTCCGGAGTAAGGCTGCCGATTTCGTCCCCGGTGATCCCCGCCGCTTTAAGGGCCGCCGCCGCCGCTTCCCCGCCGGGACTGAGGCCAAAGACCACCGTTTCCCGGTCCGTCTCCCGGAAAGGCGCGTCCGCGGCGCCCCGCTTCCTGGCAAGGCCCCCCATGGCAAGCCTTTCCGCCCCGGAGAGGCTGTCATGATCAAGGAGGCGCCCCTCCGCAGAGGCCGCCGCCGCCGCTTCCAGAAGGCCCCGGATCACCGCAAGGTGTTCCGCGGCGGGGCCGCTTTTGGGCCTGCCGTTTTCGGTTTGAGCCGCCGGCAACGCCCAGATCACCTGTTTCCCCGCATCCATGGCGAGGACCCCCAGCCTGGAAAGACTGCCGAAGGCGCTTCCCGCATCCTTATTGTCGAGCCCCAGGGTCCGGGCTATTTCGGGAAGCGTAAGGCCCGCGCCGTCTCCCTGCTTTATCCGCACCAGTTCGATTATCCGTTCTTCGGGGGTTCCCTTTTCCTTCCACTGCCGGCCCAGACCGGTCAATTCAAAGAACGATTTGGTTTCCCGGCGAATTTCGGCGATCAGCCCCTTGCCGGCGAGCCAGGACAGGGCCTGATTGCCGTTTCCGCTCTTAAAATCCAGGTCTTTTTCGACTTTTTCAACGGTCAGTTCGTCCCCTTTTCTATAGGAGAGGAGAACCCGGACCTCCAGGGGATGCAGGTTTTTTACCGCGGTTTGTCTATCAATGCCCATGCCGGAAGGATAGCAGATTACAGGCAGGTTTGAGAAGAGCGCAAAGGACGGAAAAAGCGGCCCGGCAGGATCCTTTGGGACCGGGTTTTAAGCGGCGCCGTTCCGGCACGCCGGAAATGCAGGGCTTACCGTTCCCGGAGCCGCAGCATGAACGCTTCTTACTTGAAAGTCTGGTCTACTTAGCCCTTCGGGCCGGCAAGTAGAAGAATGATTCATGCGCCGCTATACAGCGGCGTGGAATTGTACTCCGTCGAACCTCCGGTTCGCGCTTGCTCCGGCTCAAATAACGCAACACTTACAAAGATTTGGTATTAAATCCAAGAACCCGCTCACCGGCTCGCGGGGGAAGGTTGTTTTTAAGCGGTTGTTGGCGAACCTTGGTTCGACAGAAACTGAAGTTTCTGGACAACTCTAATAAACTTCTTATCGAACGAGCCTCCATTCAGGCCAACGCAACGCTTAAGATACCGCATCAGACCTTTGGTCTGCGCTCTGCTCCGCGGAGGCTCATTCGTTTTTGCCGCCGGAACCGGGACGCACATATTCCAGCGGATGCCGGCTGCCGGTAAACAGCCAAATCTTGTCATGGTCATCATTAACCCACGAGTCAAATATGATAAAGGTTATTTCCTGTAGATAAACATGCTTAACGTAATATGGTGTTTCATTTGCCAGAAAATAATAGGTCTCCGATTTATGTCCCAACATAAGCGCGATAGTATCTATCGCTTCAATTTCCCTTAGATAAGAATTACAATCCGCTATTTTAATTGAACAAACCAGGGGTTTATCGTTATAAAACACAAGCCGGCACTGTATATCGTTGTCAAAATAACAGAGCCTGTATCCCCCCGTCTGAACAGGATCTGTCGAAACGCCATTTTCATAAAAGGTAAGATCCTCATCGTATTCAAATATAAATTCAGTGTCGCAAAACAAGCGCGCAGCCTGATCCTGCGGAACCGTATAGTTAAGCAGCGATAATAACAGTAATACCGGCTTTAAAACATTCACCCCTACAAGCTATACCCGGCGCAGGGCTTTGTCAACGAAGCTTTCCGGTCCAACCTCCCCGCCCCCGGAAGTAAAACGAATGAGTGTTACATCCACCTTCCTTATTTTTCACATCTCCCGACGATAAAAGCGTACTTCGTCTAATCATCCCGCTCTGCACTTTCTACTTTTTCTGTCTATTGACAAAATCCGCCCGAAAGGGCTATCCTATGAACTGCTGTAAATTAGCTTTCTTATTTCCCATGCGGAGGGTTCCTGTGCACATGCTCGTAATTCCTTATATCGTAAAGAATTGGGGCGGGGGGGGGCGGCGCGGGGGGGGGGGCGGGGCGGCGGGGCGGCGGCGGGCA
>JAISPH010000125.1 GCA_031275035.1 Treponema sp. | reverse complement strand
CCCCCCCCCCCGGCGCCCCGCCCCCCCCGCCCCCTCTCCATCAGTCTTGGCGGGACCTTCGGCCTTGCGGAATTTTCACATAAAAACCCCGGCGTAAATCTTGCCGCCCGGGGAAAAATAGAGTGGCGGCTCCCGGTAAAAAAACAATCCCTCTTTTCACTATACGGCATCTGGTCTTCCGGCGAACTGAATGAAACCGTCGGCCCCTTTATCCCCATAGCCACCATTGCCCAGGGCAAAGTCTTTACCCCAAAACTTTCGGGCCTTGGTACACTCCGGGGCAGCTATACGGTAAAGCTCAACAAAACATTTTCCCTGGGGACTGAAGGAAGCTGTTTTTTCAGAACCGACAACCGGACCTTCAGCGACAGGGAACTCAAACCCGGCTCATCCCCTTTCCTGGGTTCTGAACTCTACGGCTCCCTGCAATGGGCGCCAACGCCGGATTTTCTCTTTAATTTCGGAGGGGGCGCTTTTTTTCCCAACCGGGGCGGAGCCTTTATTTCCGATGCGCCAATACGGTGGACCCTGCGGGCGGGTCTGGTAATTTCCATATAACGGAGGCGGTTATGAAAAAGACGGTAAAGAATTGTATGAAACTATGGGGGCTGCTGCTTATTCAACCCTGTTTTCTTGCGGCCCAGCAGCCGGGACACTGGTTCTTCGCCGAAAAAGCCCTTATTCGGGACATACGCGGTACGGTGGAAATCAAATCCCCGGGAAACACCGCGTGGGAACCCGCCGTGGCCGGGCAGGAACTGGAACAGAAAACCATTGTTTCCACAGGTTTTAAAAGTACGGCCATCATATCGCTGGGAGCCTCATCAATTATGGTGCGCCCCCTTACCCGCCTGACCGTGGAAGAAATTGTACGTTCCCAGGAAGCGGATCAGGTCAGCCTGTTCCTGCAGACCGGACGGGTGCGGGCTTCGGTAAACCCACCCACAGGAGGCCGGGTCAATTTCACCGTCAGAAGCCCCACCGTTACCGCTTCTGTGCGAGGTACGGTTTTTGATTTTGACACGATCAATCTTCGGGTTGGGGCGGGGAATGTGTACTTCATCGGAGCCGGCGGAACCGCCATGCAGGTTACCGAGGGGAGAACGGCCCATGCCGGCGCGGCCGCCGGGCAAACAGCCCTCCCCACGGAAACCGGGACCGGCGGCCTTATGCCGCCCGCGCCGGTGGGAACCGGCATGATAAACAGCGAACATTCGGAAAACCCGGTTTCTCCGGGCGGCGCCCCAAATCCCGGCGGCTTAGGAACAATAAACCTTCACTGGTAAAAGGAGGTCCATGATGAAAAGGAATATATATACCGGGGCCGGAGCCCTGATTTTTGGCCTGTTGTTTTCGGCGTTTTCCTGCGCCTTCTACCCGGAACCGGAATACGGAACCCTGGTTTTCAATTTGGGATCAGCTTCCGGCGAAAATCCCCGGGCCGCCGCCCTTCCCGAAACGCTTATCAACACCCTGCGTTACCGGATAACCCTCAGCGCATCCGGGCAAAGCGAACAGCATATCATCGACCCCGGACAAGCGTTTACCGGCATAAAACTTCTTCCCGGAGAATGGCATATTTTGGCGGAGGCGTTTACCCTTACCGCCGGGGGCCTTGAAGACCAGTTGGCGGGAACCGGCGCCGCCTCTGTGGTGATCCGGGCCGGAGAAATTGCCAGGGCCGATATTAACATGACCGTGAACAAGGATTTTATTATCCCCGGCGGCGATGGGGATGAGCCCCCCGAGGGTGGAGTGATCAGCGTTACCATACATCCCGATACGGCCGCTGTCATAACCGGCAAAAGCAAACAGTTTACCGCCACTGTTACCGTTTCAGGCTCCGCCGCCGAAACCGTAACCTGGTCGGTGGAAGAGCCCCATCACCCGGACACCGCCATAAGCGCCGGCGGCCTTCTTACCGTTGCCGCCGGCGAGACGGAGGCAAGCCTTACCGTCCGGGTTGTTTCCACCGAAAACGCGGCCAAATTTGCCGCCGCGGCGGTAACGGTGATTGACCCTTCCGGCGGTTTATTGGTAGACGAATCAGGCAACATAGCGGACGTAACAACGCCCTTTAATTTTGCCAACGCCCTTGTCTGGCTCGGCTCCAACGCGGAAGACGATGCCGAATACACGCTTTATTTGGAGAATGAAACCCTGCCCCGGCAGACACTTAATTCGGGCGCGTTTAACAACAAAAGCAACGTCTCCATTATCCTTATGGGGACCGGTACAACCGAACTTACCCTGGCCGCAAGTCCAAACGGTTCCCTCTTTACCATAGAAAGCGGCGTAACCCTTACCCTGGAAAACATCACCTTAAAGGGGAAAACCGGTAATAATAATGCATCGCTTGTAACGGTAAACAGCGGCGGTACGCTGGTCCTAAAAGAGGGCGGGGTAATTACGGGGAATACGAATATGGGAACTTCCAGATCTACTATTAACAGTTATCACATAGAGGCTTTTGGCGGCGGGGTAAAAGTTGCTTCCGGCGGAGCATTCATTATGAATGGCGGCAGTATTACCGGGAATGCAGTAGCCCCTTCTGGATCAAATTATGGAGCAGGTAGTAACCCCATGTATGTATCAGCATACGGCGGCGGGGTATATGTCGAAGCCGGGGGCAGTTTCACCATGGTGGATGGCGCCATTTCAAAAAACACCGTTACCGCAAGCGCAACTTACAGTGCGGGTATCACTAGTGCAAGCGCATACGCCGGAGGCGGCGGATTATACATCGTGAACGGCGGAATTTTTAGCAAATCCGGCGGCATCATTTATGGTAAAGAAGCGGCGGCTGCTTTAAAAAATACAGTATCCGCACGCACAAACAGTAGTACCAGCTATCCAACTAATTCCGCAATATACGGCACTACCCCTATCGGCGGTAAGGACTCTACAGTAGACGAAACCATGCGCTACAACGCCACAGACGGCTGGACCACCGATTAGAAGAACGATGTGATAGAATCCGGGGCCGCAATAAACGTGCGGCCCTTTTTCGTTAGGCTCCTCCGTTTCGCGGAATTTTCATCACCCCCTTGCGTTTGCCCTTGATTTGCGTAAATATTTGATATGGAGGAAACATTTAATGATTCATTTGACAAAGTACAGGCGTTTTTTGGGCGGCTTCCTTTTGCTTGCCCTGGCGGTAAGCTGCGCCACCGTAGGCCGGGGGGCCGCCGCGTACCAGGAATTCAGCGGAAACGCGGTTTCGGTGAGCAAATACGGCAACGTCCTCACCGACATCAGCATTGAGGCCCTGGAAGCGGCGGGCTACGCGAAAGGCGACGTCCTCATCATCCGTTCGGGGAACACCGATGAAGAAGCGCCGTATGTGGGCACCTACAGCGACGTAAACCGGGGCAGGCTTTTGATATGCCCCGACGCGGCGACGGGGCAGGTTGAACTCGCCATAAGCTACGGCAATTTAAGCGAGCGTTTCGGCATTGCCGCCGGAGACCCGGTCAGCCTCGGGATGGCGAAAAAAGGCGCCTACCTTGGCGAGTATGAAAGCCGCCACCTGGAAAAAAGCGAAAACCGGGAAGACTACGCCGGAGACGCGGTTTTTGCCAACTTCCGGGAAATCGCGGTTCCCGCCATACGGGCAAAGACCTTCTACCGCAGCTGCAATCCGATCCGCGGCGACGCCCGGGCGCCATACGCGGCGCGCCTGGCCGAAGGCGCGGGGATCAAAACCATCATCAACCTTGCCGACAGCGATGAAGAACTGGCGCAGGGGGCGCCCGCTTCTCCCTGGTACAAGAGCATGGTGGACGGCGGCAATGTGGTAAACCTCAGCATGGGGGTGGATTTTCAAAGCCCCGATTTTCCGGCAAAACTCAAAAAGGGCCTTCAGTTTTTAATCAGCCGTGAAGGGCCTTACCTGATTCACTGCAATGAAGGCAAAGACCGGGCGGGCATTGTCAGCGCCCTGCTTGAGGGGCTCGCCGGCGCAAAGCTGGCCGATATTAAAGCGGACTATATGATCAGCTACGCCAATTATTACGGGGTACGGCAAAACGAAAGCCGCTATGATTTGATTTCAAACATCATCGTGGACATTCTCCGGGAAATGAACCATGGAAACGAAGTAACCGACCGGAACCTCGGCCAGGTTGTGGAGACCTATCTTACCCAGGATGTCGGCCTGAACGCCCAGGAAATAAGCCGGCTCAAAGCCCTTCTGCGGTAAAAAAACTGAAGGCCCCGCGGGGCCTTCAGTTTTTGGAACGGTTTCATAAAAACAAAAAAGCCCCGCCCCGGCTAGCACGCGAAAGCGCGTCCCCCCGGCACAGGCAACACGGCGCGGGCTCAAAACCGTCTTTACTACCCCTAAAAATAAAAAAGCCCGGCGATTTCCTACTTTCCCGCGTCTTCGAGGCGCAGTATCATCGGCGTAAGAGGGCTTGACTTCCGTGTTCGGAATGGGAACGGGTATATCACCTCCACCATAATCACCAGGCAATTAACACTGTTTTATCGGACCGGGCGTAGAATTTATCGGGAACAATAATATGGTCAAGCCTCACGGCAGATTAGTAGTGGTCGGCTGAATATATTACTATACTTAGACCTCCACCCTATCGACCAGGTAGTCTTCCTGGTGCCTTCAGGGGGGT
>JAISPH010000200.1 GCA_031275035.1 Treponema sp. | reverse complement strand
ACCCCCTTCGGCATGGGAACCGGGGTGGAACTGTTTCTGCCCCTAGGCTGGCGGCCCCATGGCGGCCTCTCCCTTTCCTTCAATCCCGGCTTTATCTGGACCGGGGAAGGGGGCTATCCCGATGAGGCCGCCCCCAGGGCCATTGTCTCCGGGGGCCTGCTCTTTCAGCATGGCTTTATTACCGCCGGCCTTTCGGCCCGTTCCGAATTTGCCTTTGCCGGCGGCGGCAGGGGAGCGGGCCCGGTCATGGCGGGGGCGGAATTGAAGTTCTTCCCTCCGCCTTCATTTTTTGTCGTCACCTTCCACGGCGGCGCCTGGTTTGAGGGTTCCCGTCTGGGCGGTTTTGGCGGCGTTGGCATAGGGATGATTTATTAGTATCTTTAACTGACGGCATACGCTTTTGAAGACACCCCGCCGCAGAGCGGAGGGCGGTTATTGACTTGTTCGAGAACCTTTGGTTCGACGAAAGCTGAAGTTTCCGAACAACTCTCTTCTTGAAATTTGCAGACGCAGGCGTTCTGCGGAACTTCTGACTGCCGGAGGAGTAATTCAATGAAACTGTACAGCCGGGGACAGGTGATCTTCTTTTCTGTTCTAAGCGGTCTTATTGTGGTTTTATTTGCCCTGGGCATGGGGATTCTGCGCCTCCCCGGCAAGAAGGGGACGGAAACTGCGGCTCTGGAAAAAACGGCGGTTTCGGATACGGGAAACTTTCAGCTCCGCCAATCGGCGGAGGACACGGCCCCCCTCAGGCTTAATACGACGGACCTGCTTCCCTTTTCCGAGGGCGAACAGGAAAATATCGCCGTCTACGAACGGCTGAACGAAGCGGTGGTTAACATTACCACGGAAACGGTAACCATCAACTGGTTCCTGGAACCGGTTCCCCAGGAAGGGGGCTCGGGGTCCGGTTCCATCATTGATACCCGGGGGTATGTGCTTACCAACAATCATGTCATCGCCAATGCGTACAAGGTCTTCATCAACCTGGCTAATGGCGATCAGATTGAGGGTACGGTAGTGGGTACCGACCCGGAGAATGATCTGGCGGTGGTCAAGTTTGATCCTCCCAGCGGCCTGGATCTTCACACCGTCCCCTTCGGCGATTCGGATAATCTTAAGGTTGGCCAGAAGGTGCTGGCCATCGGCAACCCCTTTGCCCTGGAACGGACCCTTACGGTGGGGATCGTCTCCGGCCTGGGACGGCCCATCCAAATTTCCCGGCAAAACATAGTCCGAAACATGATCCAGACCGACGCTTCCATTAATCCCGGCAACTCCGGCGGCCCCCTTCTGGACGCCCAGGGCCGGATGATCGGCATCAACACCATGATCTATTCCCCCTCGGGGGGGTCCGTGGGCATAGGCTTTGCGGTACCCATTAATACGGCTAAACGGGTGGTGGCGGAACTGATTCAGAACGGCAAGGTCCGCCGGGGCTGGATCGATGCTTCGGTGGTTCAGCTTTTCCCCGCCCTGGTACGTTATGCAAAACTGCCCCTCAGCGCGGGGCTTCTGGTGTCCCGGACCAAACGGAACGGCTTTGCCGAACAGGCGGGAATACGCCAGGGAAGCGAACCGGTACAGTACGGTTCCAGCGTGATCTACCTGGGGGGCGATATTATCACCTCCGTGGACGGCCTGGCCGTGGAGAGTCTGGCGGATCTTTACTCGGCCCTGGAGGACAATAAACCCGGCGAACGGGTCTCCATCGAGGTTAACCGGGGGGGAAGAACCGTAAAAACCGAGATCGTTCTGGCGGACCGGGAAGAGGTGCTGCGTCAATAGCCGGGAAACCGGGGCGGCTCAATGCCGGTCCCGGCCGGAGCGATCTTACGCTGCGGACCTAATCCGCCGATAATAAACCGATGGGTATGCCCTTTGCCGTAAAAGACCGTTTTCCGTTGCCGGGGGCCGTTCTTTTTTTAATAGTACTGATCTGTCCTCCGGCCTTTCCCCCTTTCCTCCCGGCGGCGGATCTGCCTACCAGGGAAATCGAGGACGACAGCTATCTCCGCCTTTCCCTGAAGAATACCTGGTTTACCGAGTCCCCCGGCAGAACGCTGGCCTATAAGCCTTTTATACATACCATGCCCGGAGGCGGCCGTATTGAGGTACGGACCGAAACGGGGGGCGGCGAATTTATGGTGATCCTCGCCCGGGAATGGAACAATGCCTTCCCCGGCTGGGCCCAGGGCTCCTGGATACTTACCAGGCGCAGGGATACCGGGGAAGCGTCCCGGATTCGGATTTTTTTAAGGAGCGATCCCTACACCTATATCCAGTTCAGGCCCCTGAATGAAGAGCGGGTTCAGATGGATGCGGTGGTCTACGACGGCTATGTGATTCGCTCTCTGCCCCTGCCGGTTTCCCTGGACCGGATCATGGAACTTCCCGTAGAAACCGTTCTGGGTCTGGCGGGAACCAGATTTCCCCGCCGCTACTATGACCCCATGCCGGAACTCTACCGGGATCTGCGGAGCCTTATCGCCCATGTACGGGAACGGCTGCCGGAACTGTCCTTCCGGGACGACGGCGCCATTGACGATAAGGGCCGCTATGTGTTTATCAATACCCTTGAGGTCCAAAGCGGCCCGCCGGGGCTTAACTGTTCCGGCTTTGCCAAGTGGATAACCGATGGTATCCGCCGGCCCTTTACGGGAGACAGGCTGGCGGTGCTCCCCCTCAAGGAACCCTTCGGCAGCCGGACCTCTTCCTATTCCGGGGCCCTTGAAGCCCAGCGGGATCCTTTCTTCGGCCTTGACTGGACCCGTAATCTGGCCGCAGCGGCGGGAGCGGCGTTACGGACCCCTTCTTTTGGAATCCTGGAAGAAATTGAGGTACGGAAGAATCCTTTTGCCTCGGTTATTATGCGGACCCGCCAGGGTTCTTCGATCCGGCCCTATCCGGGTTTCCTGCCCAACGCCGGATTCGGCGCCGAGGGAATACATCCTCTCCTCTATACGCTGGCCATAGACGAGCCGGGCCATATCTACCTCGCTTCAATAAGCAATGAAATGGGCCTCCCCCGGATGCGCCAGCACTTCCATGTGGCGGTACTGGTTCCCTATTTCAACGAATACGGCAATTTCCAGGTGGCAGTATTTGAAAGCGCCGAAGAAACTTCGTTCACCGCCTTCAAAAACCGGTATCCCGGTCATTATATCAATCTGGTGCGTATCTTTGCGGAAGGTTCCTTCGACCCCTAAGCCATCAGCCAATGGACAGGCCTCGTTTCTCATAGTATAAAAAAATATGAAAAAAAATCTGGATGGGGTCGCTTTTGATTTGGACGGGACCCTTTATCCCAATTACCGGCTCTATGTGCGGCTGCTTCCGTTTCTTATTTCAAAACTGCCCCTCCTCATCGCCATGGGAAAAGCCCGGACCGTTCTCCGGGCGGAGGCCGCCGGAGAGGAAGCCGCAGGTTCCGCGGATAAAACCGGCGCCGAATATGACTTCCACGCGGTCCAGGCCCGGATTATGGCGGAAAGCCTGAAAGCGGAAAGCGGAAGCGTTCAGGAAAAAACCGAGCGGTTTATCTACCGGGGCTGGTAACCCCTCTTCAAAAAAATACGGCCCTGCGCCTATGTGCGGGAAACCCTGGAAGCCCTCAAAGAGGGGGGGCTTAAACTGGGGCTCCTCTCGGATTTTCCCCCGGAAACCAAGGTACTACACCTGGGGCTGGGCGGCCTTTGGGACACGGTGATCTGTTCCGAATCAACGGGCCGCCTAAAACCCTCCCCGGAGCCCTTTCTGGAGCTTATCCGGCGCATGGAGCTTCCCCCGGAACGAATTCTCTACGTGGGGAACAGCCTTCCCTACGATATTGCAGGAGCCGCAAAAACAGGAATGAAAACCGCCCTCTTCACCAGGACTTCAAAAAAAAGAAACCTCAGGGGAAAGGCGGATTTTGTATTCTCCGACTATCGTCAATTACGGGATTTTGTGTTAACCTAGATCCGTTCCAACCTGAAACCGCCCCGAGGGAGTGAATGAGTTTTTTTACCTTTGGAAACCTGTTAACGCTGGGCATTGTGATCCTCCTGCTGATCCTCTACCGCCAGTTGGACCGGAACAACCGTTCCGTGAACAATGCGCGGAAGTACGGCGACCGGCTCAAGGAGGATTTGGCCGTCTTTGTGGCCGAAAAGGAAGCCGCCGTCAGGGACTACGGGGTAGAACTGGATGTGATGACCAAATCCGCCAAGGAGCTGATGAAGCGCCTTTCTACCGCCGATGACGGTTTGGTGGATAAGACCGAAGCGATAGCCAAAATAGATGAACGCCTCAACGCCTACGACGCCTCCCTGGAAGAGCTGGTACGGATGACCGCCCAGGTTCAGGAAAACCTGAACCGTATCCGGGATGAGTCCGCCTTTGTGGAGGCCACGGGCAGGCGGGTCTTGGAGGCAAAGGCCAAGCTTGAATCCATGGAACGGAATCTGAAGGATCTTGAATTCCGGTTTGAGCGGGAAAATGCCGAATCCCTGGAAAAAACCGCCGAAGCGGTAACTGCCGCAGTCCGTTCCGCCGTATCGGATCTCCAGGCGGCGGCGGAAACCGTGGAACGGCAGGTGGAGGATCACCGGGAAGCGATTAATAAGGCCGAAGAGGAGAGGGCGGCAAGCATTGCCAGGGATACGGAACTGATCCGCAAAACCCTCGGGGAGGCGGTGGAAACCGTGGAACGGCGGGTGGAGGATCACCAGGAGGCGATTGACAAGGCCGAAAAGGAGAGGGCGGCAAATGTTGCCAGGGATACGGAGCTGATCCGCAAAACCCTCGGGGAGGCGGTGGAAACCGTGGAACGGCAGGTGGAGATTTACCGGGAAGCGATAGATAAGGCCGAAAGGGACAGGTCGGCAAGCATTGCCAGGGATACGGAGCTGATTCACAAGACCCTCAAGGAGGCGGTGGAACGGGCCGCTTCCCGGGCGGATAAAATCGAAGATGCGGCGGTGCAGAAACTGCGGGATCAGGCTATGGAGCGGATACGCCGCTTTCAGGAAGCGGTGGAGGACAAGCTTAAACAGTATCAGGAAAGCGCCCGGACCAGGGTCGCTGAAGTTCAGGGGCTGGTCAAAGCCTATAAAGAAGAATGGCGCGGCGAGCATGCCGGGATAGAGGCCAAACAGAAGCTCTACCGGGACGAGTGGAAACAGGATATTCAGGAATTGAACGCCCTGGCCCGTTCCCAACAGGATGAATGGAAACAGATGGCAGCGGCGGCGGAGCTTCAGATTCGGGATGCGGAACGCCGGGCCCTGGAAGCGGCGGATAAAAGGCTGGAGGAATACCAAAACCTTCAGAACGTTCAGTACAAACAATTGGACGCTCTGGCCGACGATATCAAAAAGCTGGACGGGGAACTCCGCATCTATATGCAGGAAACCGAAAACCGGGTACGCCGGGACTTTGCCCTCTTTGAGAAAGATTCCGCCGCCGGCCGGGAATGTTTCGCTGCGGAATTTGCCGCTTCGACGGAAACCATCAGGGCGGACATAAGCGGAGTGGAACAGGAGTTGGCGGCCCTTAAAGAGCGGGCCTGCGAAAATGTGTCGGAAAAACTCAAGCTCTTTGAAGATGATTTTGCGGCGGATCTTGTCCGGCGGAGCGCGGCGATTGACGCCCGCTTCGGCGAATGGCGGGATTCCCTGGAGGGCCGCCTTACCGGCCTTGGAGAAGAGGCCGCGGCGGAACGCCGGAACCTTGAAATTTCTTTTAATGACGCCATGAAGAACCGCCTCTCCGTTCTGGACAATCAATATGTTTCGGAGCTGGAGCACCTTAAGGCGGAAACCGGCGCCTTCGAAGAAGGCATCAGGGGTCAGATGGCCCAGGCGGATCAGTCCCTCCAGGCTTTTAAGGAACAACTGGACCGGGATCTGGAAGAGGCCCGAAGCGCCGCGGAACTTTCCGCCAAAGCGGAAATAGGCCGTTATGCCCTCTCCACAACAGAAACCCTCAAGCAGCATCAGCGGGAACTTGAAACCGTTCTCAAGGATATGGCCCTTCAGGTTGAAGGACGGCTGGGGGAAATGGCCGGTATTATGGACAGTTCCCGGCAGGAACTGGATGAATGGCAGACCCGGTTTAACGGTCAGCTGAGAGAAGCGGAAAACGATGTAGAAGAGGGCCGCCGCAAGATCAGAGAACTGGCCGCGGAAAGCGACGAGCGGCTTTCGGCGGTACGGGCCGCCATTGAAGAGGTGCGGGAGGAATCGATCAATCACCGGAATGAAATTTTCACCCGGACCGACGAACAGTACAAATCACTGGATTCGGCGATCAAGGAAGCGGACCGGCACATTAAGGAATTCGTAGCCCAGACCAAACTGTTCGATCAGGCGGAGGATCTAAAGCTTCAACTGGAGCGCCGTATCGAGGATCTCCGCAGTGATCTGAACGGCCTGGATCAGCGCCGGGCAGAAGCGGCGGAGCTGGAAACTCAATTCATCAAGATTAAGCGTCTTGAGGATGATATTAACGCCAAAATGACCCGCTTCCTTTCGGATAAACGCCGCATTGAACTTATGGAGGCGGACGTCAACCGGCTTATTGCAACTTCCCAGTCCGTGGAGGAAAGGCTGGTCCAGGTTACCTCTTCCGACGATACCCTCCAGGCCATGCAGGTTCAGATCCGCCGGCTTAACGACGCCCTGGCGGATGCGGAGGAAAGGTATCAGCGTATAGAAAAGAAAAACCAAATCCTTGAAGAAACCAACAACGGCATAGACCGGAATTTCAAATCCCTCCAGGAGGCGGAAGAGGGGGTCAGAAAGTTTAACGGCGAGCTGCTCCGGCTTTCCCTGGAACAGCGGGCCCTCGATGATTCCCTCAAGGACCTGGCCGCGAAAAACGAACTTGCCCGGGAAACCTCGGAAAAACTCTCCACCCTGGATGCGGACCTGGCGGACATTGAAAAGCGAATCGACAAAATGCAGGCTGCCCGGGAATGGCTTGCCAATATTGAAACCCGGCTCAGTGAAATTTATAAGCAGTCCCAGGAACAGGTTAAACTGATGGGCGCCCTCCTCAAAGAAGAGGGACCCTCACGAAACAGCCGGGGGGCGCCCCCCCTGGGGATCAGGGAAAATGTGGCAAAACTGCGCCGCCAGGGCTGGACCGTAGACGAAATAGCCCGGGCTACCAAACTCGGCAAGGGCGAGGTGGAACTGATCCTGGAAATTTCCCCCCGGAATTAGCCGGAAAGGGCCGCTTCCCAATGCCGCGGCGACGGAAACATTGATTCCGTCCGTGGGGCACATACCCAAGAGCCCGCTTGCGGCGGGGTTCTTCATTCCCGCTTCCCGCCGGCCGTTTCGTCATGCCCTGCGAGAGGACATGACGAAACAGGCAATTACCAGCAGCAGTAACCGCCGTCGATGATCATATCCGAACCGGTCATGTAATCCGACGCCGGGGAGGCAAGGTATACCACGGCGCCCTGAAGGTCTTCGGTAGCGGCCATCCTGGCGGCGGGGATCTTTTCAAGCCACTTGGGCAGAATGGTCTTTCCCTCCGGGGTCTCCAGCAGCTTATCCACCAGGGCGGTCTTGGTATAGCCGGGGCTGATACTGTTTACCCTGATATTCCGGGGGGCCCATTCTGCAGCAAGGCTGCGGGTCAGGTGCAGGACCCCGGCCTTGGAGGTATTGTAGGCAGCCTGATTCTGGGGGGTGTTTGAAATATGGGCGGACATGGAGGCGGTATTGATAATCTTGCCGTATCCCCGCTTAACCATTTCCCGGGCCTCCGCCTGGGCGCAGAGGAACACCGCATCCAGATTCAGGGAAAGGATCTTCCGCCATTCGTCAAACTCCTGGCTGAGAGAATCCCTCCAGCTTCCCATCCCCGCATTATTCACCCCAATGGTCAGGAAGCCCCATTTATCCGCCACGGTTTTTACCATCCCGGCTACGTCATCCGGATTGGTTACATCGGCCTTAACCGCGATAGCCTCAATGCCCCGTTTTACCAGATCGTTGGCGGTCTCCTCCGCCAGGGTCAGATTAATATCCACTATGGCGACCTTTGCCCCTGCTTCTCCCAGGGCCGCGGCGTAAGCCTGTCCTATTCCCTGGGCGCCGCCGGTTATCAAAGCGGTCTTCCCGTCCAACTTAAAACGATCCAGAATGTTTTGCGCCATGACAATCTCCTTTCTCTCTATAGAATTTTAACCTGCCGCGGCCGTTTTCCCGCGGCGGGATTTTATCCGTTGGCAGAAAGCTCCGCATCCCCGCCGACAGACAGCGGTCTTCGGAAAAACGGAGCGTACTACGGTTCCGTCAGTTTTTCTCCGGCAGGATAACCACTTTCAAGACGCCTTCAAGCCCCTTTTCAAGAAGCTCAATACCCCGGGTAAATTCCTCCATCGGCAGTTGGTGGGAAACCAGGGAAGAAACATCGATCTTTCCCGATTCAAGCAGCCGTACCGCCTGAATGGAATTTCGCACCGAGGTATAGGACGAAAGCAGGAAGAGGCCCTTTTCAAAAATCGTGAAGGCGGGAAGTTCCAGCTTTGCGTCCCGCTGGGGTACGCCGAAGAGGAGCACCGTTCCGCCCTTCCGTACATAGGGGATGGTCTGTTCCATGAGAAACTTGGAACCCGAAGCATCCACCACCACATCATAACCGTCCTTCTCCAGGGCGTCCAGGGAATCAAAGGTCCGGACGGCGCCGCTCTTCTTTGCCAGTTCCAGCCGGGCTTTGTTTTTGTCTACCTGGATAATCTCACTGGCCCCCTGAAGCTGAATCGCCTTTGAAAGGAGGATGCCGATGGGCCCCGCCCCCAGAATGAGCACCCGGTCCGCCAGTTTAATCCGCGCCCGCTCGACTCCGTGGAGCACGCAGGAGAGGGGCTCCACAAAGGCGCCGGAAAGAAAGGGAAGCTTCCCGATATTAAAGACCGCCTTCTCCGGAACCACCGCATATTCCGCAAAGCCTCCGGGCAGGGTAACCCCTACGCCGTTCCAGTTTTCGCAGAAGTTCTGGCGGTTATTAAGGCAGGCATGGCAGTTATCGCAGCTGATGTTCGGCTCTATGGCCACATGGTCCCCCGCCTTAAAGCGGGTAACGGCGCTGCCGGTTTCCTCCACCACTCCTGAAAATTCATGCCCCGGAATTACCGGATAGGTTCCCAAATATTCGCCCCGGAAGATATGAATATCGGTCCCGCAGATCCCCGAGGCCTTTATTTTTATTCGTACATCATGGGGTCCTACCGGCGCGGCCTGAACGGTCTGCACCTTGGCGATCCCCGGTTTTTCAATGACCAGCGCTCTCATATCCATAACTTAACCTCCATCGACAGTTTTCCTTACCTCCGCCAGTTCATCAAAAAACGGCTTGAGGTGTTTATACATATTCCGGTAAAGGACAAAAAATTTTCCGTAACTCCGGGATTTTTCCGCATCGGGAAACATCTCTTCGGCCTTAAAATTGACGCTCCCCACGGCGTCGTCCAGATTGTTCCAGATCCCCACGGATACCCCCGCCGCCAGGGCCGCCCCCAGGGCAATGGCATGGGTGGGAAAGGGATGAATCAGCATTGGTATGCCGATGATGTCGCAGATAAGCTTCCTCCAGAAGGGACTGCGGATTCCGCCCCCCAGCAGGGTAAAAGTTTCAATGGGCATGTGCAGATCCCCGTAGATATCCACTATCTCTTTAAGGGCAAAGGCGATGCCCTCATATACCGAGCGGAGCATGTGGCTGCGCCTGCTGGACAGGGAGAGCCCCGCAAAAACCCCCCGGGCGGCGGCATCCCAATGGGGGGTCCGTTCCCCCATAAGATAGGGGAGGAACATGATCCCGTCGGAACCGGGTTCCAGCGTATCCAGTTCTTCCTCAATACGCCGGTACTGTTCCGGTCCCCGGGCCTCCCCTGCCAGAACGTCCAGGGCCCAGTCCAGGGCTATGCCGGCGCTTTGTACGGTTCCGCAGATATTGCATTGTTCCCCGTCAAGATCAAAAAAATTCTGAATGCGCCGGCCCCCGTCAAAGACCGGCGACGGGGCAAGCATGGAGGCCCATGCGCTGGAACCCACCGACACATAAGCCTGGCCGGACGCCGCCGGCGCGGAACCGGAAGATCCTCCGGTAAGGCCGCTCCCCCTGGTGGCGCAGGCGGCGTCCCCGCCGCCGATGGAAACGGGAATCCCCGATGGAAGCCCCAGCAGCGCGGCGGCCTCCTTTGACAAAACGCCCCCCCGTTCGATACTCCGCTTCGGTTCAGGAAAACGGGCCGGGGAGAGGCCCAGACAATTGATAATGTCCAAAGACCATTTCCGTTCCCCTATATTAAAAGCCCCCGTTAAAGAGGCGTCGGAAAAATCCGTTACCCCCAAAATACCGGTCAGCTTGAAACGAAGATAATCCTTGGAATTCAAAAACCATGCGGTTCTGTTAAAGGCCTCCCGCCGTTCATCCTTGAGCCAGAGCATCTTGGGCAGGGAGAGGTGCTCGTCGGTACGGTTTCCCGTTTCCGCATAGAGCCGGTCCTCTCCCAGGGCGGCAAGAATACGGGCGCACTGGGAACCGCTTCTTGAATCGGAATGGATCAATTCCGGGTAGGTCGCCCTGCCTTCGGCGTCCACCGGAAGGCATCCGTTCATGTGTCCCGTCAGACCGACGGCCTCCACCGGTATGGCGCCGGGGGATGAGAGAATCTCCCTGGTTCCCTTAACTGCGGCCTCCCAGAACTGTTCCGGGTCCTGTTCGGACCAGCCCGGCCTGGGATAACCGGTCTTGTAGGGGACCGAGGCCGACACCCGGGGAGAACCGCTGCCGTCAAAGACAGCCGACTTGACGCTGGTGGTTCCAATGTCGTATACCAGAATTCCGCATGATCCAGCGGCACAGTCCGCCACGATTACCCCTTTACCGCGCCTACGATCAACCCTTTAACCAAGGCCTTCTGGGTCATCCAGCCAAGGATGATGGCGGGAAGCACCGAGATGGTGGAAGACGCCGAAAGCTGGGCCACAAACTGGCCCTGCTGTTCCCGGAACCGGGCCATGTATACCGGCAGGGTTGCGGTGGGGTTTCCAGTCAAGTTAAAGCCCAAAAAGAATTCATTCCATATAAAGACCGCCACCAGGAGGGCCGCAGAAATAATGCCGGTCCGCGCCAGGGGAATTGCTATTCTGGTCATGCGCTGAAATTTAGTACAGCCGTCAATTTCCGCCGCTTCAAAAATTTCTTTGGGCAGATCCGAAAAGAAGGAATGTACCATCCACACCACAATGGGAATGTGAAATCCAACATAGGCGGCAAGCAGGCCGTAGGGCGTATTGATCAGCCGGAATTGCTGGTACCAGGTAAAGAGGGGAATCAGCACCGCCACCGGGGGAAGCAGAATGGTGGTAATAAACCACAAGTAGTACTTTCCCGAGGATTCCCGCTTCTTTAGCTTGCCGAAAACCAGGGCAAAGGCCGCGGGAATCCCCAGGCAGAGGCTGATGACCGTGCCGAAAAACACCTGAAACAGGGAATTCCTCAGGTACTGATACATGGTAGGATCGCTTAACACCTTCCGGTAGGTTGACAGGGTCGGCTTAAAAAAGATACTGGGCATTACCGCCTGCTGTTCCGTCTTGAATCCCGAAAGAAACATATACAGAATAGGGGAAAAATATAAAACAGCAATCCCGTATATAACAAGCGCCAAAAGCAGCTTTTTTATAAAGCTGCGGATCTTGATTCTTCTTTGAACACTTTCGATATTGCTCACAATCCGGCTCCCTTTAGGTATATTTGGCATTTCTCCGTTCAATTGAACGGTAGATAAGGTTGACCAGGACCAGGGTCAGAACAACGGTCATTGCGGACAAGGCCCCCGCCCGGCCCACATTGTTGGCGCTGAATATCTGCATGTACACATAGTAGGGCAAGGTATAAGAACGGGTCCCGGGACCGCCGGCGGTAGTGGTCAGGATAAGGCCGAATTCCTTTATCACAAATACCAGGCCCAGCATAACCGCCACCCGCATGTGGTTCACAATGAGGGGCAGCTTGATATGAAAGATACTCTGGACCCAGTTGACCCCGTCTATGCGCATACTGTCCATCACTTCCTGATCCAAACCCTGAAGGCCCGCCAGGATAATAAGCACGAAGAAGGGCAGCCACTGCCACACAAAGAGGGCGATTATTACCCCCAGGGGATGGTAACTGACCAGATCTACCGGCGTCAAACCCAGGGTCTTGGCGATAACGCCGTACCACCCGAAGGTAGTATTGAAGATGGTGGTCTTCCAGATAACGCCGCTGGCGGTAGACATCACAAAAAAAGGCCCCAGGATAAGGGTCCGGGCTACATTGATCCCCGGCACTTCATGATCCAGGAGCAGGGAAAGGAGAAAACCCAGGAAACAACAAATAAACAGGGTTAAACCCGTAATCAGTACGGTCTGCCACAGGATGCCGTAAAAAGGCGGCAGATTCTTTAAGGATTCAATCTTAAGAAAATAAAGATAGTTCTCAATCCCGCTAAAGGTCCGTTTTATATCGGGCCTGGACATATTCCACCGCAGGGTGGAAAAAATAAGGGTCATTAAGAACGGCACCTGGGTCATAACCGCCACAGTTACAACCGCAGGCATAAGATAACGGTAATCAGTTTTTCTTTTCATAGACTGCCCTTTGTTACGCAGGGAGATTCCCGCGGACCTGAAAATTACTGCGGAGCCGCCTGCATATATGTCCTAATTATAACCTGTCAAGCAACTATAGACCAGTTAAATTTTTGCAGAAAACGCAAAGCCCGGAGGGCCGCTCCACCGTTAAAAGGCCTTCACCGTACCGGATAATACGGCAAAGGCCTTTTCATGGTCAGCAACAGCTACTTTTTGTAGTTACCGTCTCTTGCAACCTGCTCAAAGACCTGCTGGGTCCTCCGAAGGGCTTCGTCCAGGTTGATATTATCCACCACATAGTCGGCAAGATTCCGGGTCATAATGTCCCCGGCGTCGGCAAACTCGGGAATGGCGATGTATTGGAGCCCCACATAAGGCACCGGATCAAGACAGGGTTTGGTAAAGTCCATCCCTTCCAGGGTCTTGAGGGTAGCCGGGCCGTAAGGAACCGAAGCGTAGGCCGGAAGCAGATAGGTGGACGACCGGGAAGCGGGGGGCGTACTGGCCCCGGTGGGATCCAGTTCGATGGTTTTGGCGATGTACTCTTTTGAAGTTGCCCAGAGTATAAAATCGAAGGCCGCCTTCTTCTTCGCCTCGGTGGTCTTGGGATTGATGCCCATGGTCCAGTTCCAAAGCCAGGCGGTATTGGTCTGCAAAGCGTCATGGGGGGCCATTACATAGCCAAGTTTTCCCCGGACCTGGGAATCGGCGGCTTCAAGCGGCGGGGCGATGGAGGTAGCGTCATAGTAGATGCCGCAGTTGCCCGACGCCATAAGGCCGATACATTCATTGTAGGTATAGGAGAGTATATCCTGCTGCCCGGCTTCCCGGAGGATCTTCTTGTACATCTCCCAGGCGGCCCGCTGCTGGGGGGTATCCACCGTGGCGTTCCAATCCATGTCAAAGAATTTTCCGCCAAAGGCATTTACCATGGTAACAAAGGGAGCGCCGCTCATGCCCCAGCCGGGGGTTCCCCGCATGGTCATACCGACAATGCCCTTTGAAGGATCGTGGATAGCCTTGGCAAATTCATAGATCTGCTGCCAGGTGGGCTCTTCCGGCATGGTCAGGCCCTTGGCCGCAAAGAGCTCTTTGTTGTACATAATAAAGGAACTTTCGCCATAGAAGGGAATCCCGTAGGGGGCGCCGTCAAGCGAAACGGAGTCAAGCATACCCTTGATCAGATCGTCCCGGTCATACCAGGCTTTCTTTTCGGCGCTCAGCGCGTCAAAATAGGGATCGAGGTTTTCGAGCCAGCCGTTCCTTGCCCAGGTCTGGGCTTCATAGGGGCCGATGTAGAAAATGTCGTAGGTAGTGCCCCCGGCGGAGGCTTCCGTCGTAAGCCGCTGGCGAAGATCGTTCTCGGGCAGCACCGAGATATTGACCGTTATACCCTCCGATTTGTACTCGCTCTGGGCAATCTGGGACAATGCCTGGGATATGGGATTATTGGCCAGGGCGACATTGACCGTTACCGGCTGCCCCCCTCCCCCGGATTTACCCCCGCAGGCCGCCAGGAGCGCCAGAACCAACAGTACCAGGAGCGCTGTTCTAAACAATTTCATACTTTCCTCCTCAAAAATTTACCTGTCTAAGCAGGATTAAACACCATATCCGCACCCGCCGCCGCAAAAAAACGGACGGGCGCCCAAGTGCCGGGCAGCTTTTTCTCTCCGGCAGGCGCAATAATGCCCGGTATCCTTCAGGAAAACGTTTGCGCCAATAAAAGTAATTCTAACATTGGAATTCTTACGTGTCAATAAAATTTTGTTTTCCGCCGGGAATTCTTTATATACCCGCGCCAAGTTACAATCCGCGGATTCCGGGTTGAAATCAGCGGCGTCCAAACCATCCGGCACGGATGCCGCTGGCACGGATGCCGCTGGCACGGATGCCGCCGGCATGGACGCCGCCGGTAGGCAGCTGCGGACAATTTGACAAGCGGGGTAATTATGAATAGCATGGGCCTATGGATTTCCGAAAGCCGACCATGAAAGATGTGGCTGAAACGGCGGGGGTTTCTGTTTCTACCGTGTCCCATGTTCTCAACGGAACCCGGTTTGTATCCGCCGAAGCCACCGGCAAGGTGGAAAAGGCGATTCTGGACCTGCGGTTCAGAGCCAATTCCCTGGCCCGCAACCTTCGAAGCGGCAAATCCCTGCTGATCGGATATGTCGTTTCCAATATGGAGAACTACTTTTATGTCGATATTGCCCGGGGAATCGAAAAGATCATTAATCCCCTGGGGTATCAGCTTATTCTTATCGATTCGGCGGAACAGAAAAAGGCCGAAATGAAGAATATCGAATCCCTCTATCTGCGGGGAATTGACGGCATCATCCTGGTTCCGGCCAAAACCGGCTGCGGTTACCTGGAAAACCTGCTGCCCCCGGATTTTCCCCTGGTCTTTGTGGACCGGCAGGGCGCCGGTTATCCTGCGTGCAGCGTCCTTTTGGACAACGAAGGGGCCGCGTATGAGGCGGTCCAGTACTTTCTGGGGAAGGGGCTTACCAGGATAGGCTTTATTGCGTTCCATTTTGGAGAAACCGATGTGGACGAAACCATGGGCGAGCGGATCAGCGGCTATAAACGGGCCTGCCGGGAGGCGGGGATTGAGGTTGATCCCCGTTTTATCAGGGTACTGCCGGGGAGCGCCGCCGCCGTTTCCGAGCTTCAGCGGGTGGAATCCTACTATATCATGGAAGAACTGCTGGAAACCGGCGTCGAGGCGGTCCTCTGCGGGAACAGCCTGGCCGCCATCGGGGTTTTTAACTGCCTCCGGGACCGGGGCGTCCGGATCCCCGGAACGATCAGCCTTATCACCTTTGACGACGATCTCTGGCTTTCCATGACCAGCCCCCGGATCAGCGCGGTGGTCCAGCCCGCCGAGTCCATGGGTTCCGCCGCGGCCCGGCTGCTGATAAAGCAGATCCGGCGGGAATGTATCTCCCCCGGACCGCTCCGGCTCAAGGCGAATATCCTCTACCGGGAATCCTGCTGAGCCCTCCCCGGCTCTCGTCATGCGGCCCCTTCTTCTGTATAATGGACTTGTTCGGGAACCCGGCCGGTTCTCCCGGACTAAAGTCCGGCGCAAGTCCTTTTTAAGCGGTTTTTGTTCAAAAATGGAAGTTCTTGAACAACTCCAATACCTTCCGAGGAGTATCCCATGTCTGATGTTTCAAACGAGTACCAGGGTAAGGCAACCATGGAAAAAATCACGTCCCTCGCCAAGCGGCGGGGTTTCGTGTTTCAGTCTTCCGAGATCTACGGAGGCCAGAACGGCGCCTGGGACTACGGCCCCCTGGGGGTTGAGTTAAAAAACCGCATCGCCCGCTTCTGGTGGAAGGAGATGACCCAGCTTCATGATGATATCGTGGGCCTGGATGCGGCGATCCTGATGCATCCCCGGACCTGGGAAGCTTCCGGCCACGTGGAAAATTTTACCGATCCCCTGGTGGACTGCAAAAAGTGCAAGGCCCGGTTCCGGGCGGATCAGATCCCCGGAGAAAACCTGGCCGCTAAAAAATGCCCCGAATGCGGCGGGGAACTGACGGATACCCGGAAGTTCAACCTCATGTTCAAGACCCATATCGGCGCGGTGGAGGAAGATTCCGGCATTGTCTACCTGCGGCCGGAAACAGCCCAGGGGATCTATGTAAACTATAAAAACATCATCCAGTCCAGCCGGATGAAGATTCCCTTCGGCATTGCCCAGATCGGCAAGGCCTTCCGAAACGAAATCGTTACCAAGAATTTTATCTTCCGCACCTGCGAGTTTGAACAGATGGAAATGCAGTATTTTGTAAAACCCGGCTCCGACGCGGAGTGGTTTAACGAGTGGAAAAAGCGGCGCTGGGCCTACTACGAAAAGCTTGGGGTCAGGATGGACAATCTCCGCTGGCATCAGCACGGCCCGGATGAGCTGGCCCACTATGCCAGGGATGCCTACGACATCGAGTATCTCTTTCCCATGGGGTGGAAGGAACTGGAGGGCATTCACAACCGGTCCGACTACGACCTTTCCCGCCACGCCGGATATTCGGGCAAGGATCTGCAATACATCGATCAGGATAACAACAACGAAAGGTACATCCCCTGCATTATCGAAACCTCCGCGGGACTGACCCGGACCCTGCTGATGATCCTCTGCGACGCCTACGACGAGGAAAAGGTCGCCGACAAGGGCGGCGACGACGATTGGCGCACCGTCCTCCGTTTCCACCCGGCCCTTGCCCCGGTTACCGCGGCGGTGCTTCCCCTGATGAAGAAAGACGGCCTTGCGGAACTGGCCCGGGATATACGGAACGAGCTGAAACAGGACTTCTCCACCGATTATGACCAGGCCGGAGCCATAGGCCGCCGCTACCGCCGCCAGGACGAAGCGGGAACCCCCTTCTGCATCACCATCGACTATGAAAGCAGGGAGAACGGCACCGTTACCCTGCGCTTCCGGGACTCCATGGAACAGGTACGGGTAAAGCGGGAAGATCTTGCGGCCCGGCTGTACCAGGAGATAAAGGCGTACAAGCGGGTATAAACGTCAGTCCGCAGGCCCGCAGGTCCGTCAGTCCGTCAGTCCGTCAGTCCGTCAGTCCGGCGCCTGGCCGGACCGGCGCCGCGGTCCGCGCTTCCATGGCCGAATCTCCCCGGCCCATATTAGGCGTAAAGCCGAAGCTCCTGATCCGCCCTTCCATGCAGAGCCGGCATTCGGCGGCTTCGTCGCCGGTACAGATCTTGTTGTCGTAGAGGGCGTAGAGTTTCCGCACCGCCTTGGGCGAAAGGTTGGGCATCACCACATTGGCCCCGGCCATGAGGCCCCGTTCCCGGCCCTGGGGAGAAATGGTCCCCAATGCGGTGGTGGCGGGAATCAGGGTTTTGGGGAGGAGGAGCCGGGTCAGGGCCACCATGCGGAGACTCAGCTCCAGGCTGCCCCCCGGAAAAGCGCCGAAGGGGGTATCCGCCTGGGGGATGAAGGGACCGATGCCCACCATGTGGGGCTGAAGCTCTTCCAGGAAGCGGAGGTCCGCAAGCAGACATTCGGGGGTCTGAAAGGGGGTTCCCGTCATAAAGCCCGCCCCCACCTGGTAGCCGATGTCCTTGAGGTCCCACAGGCACTGCTTCCGTTCCGCCAGGCTCATGGCCGGGGGATGCAGTTTCCGGTAATGGCCGCCGCTGGCGGTCTCGTGCCGCAGAAGGTAACGGTCCGCCCCGGCCCGGAAGAAGGTTTCGTAGCTTTCCCGGCTCCATTCCCCGATAGAGAGGGTGATGGCGTGATCCGGGTATGCCCGGCGGACGGCGGCGACTATCTCCGCCATCCGCCCGCCGGTAAAGAAGGGATCCTCCCCGCCCTGGAGCACAAAGGTCCGGTACCCCAGGAGGTCCCCGATGCGGCAGCAGTGGAGTATCTCCTCCAGGGAAAGACGGTAGCGCTCCGCCCTTTCGTTCCCCTTCCTGATGCCGCAGTAATAGCAGTCGTTTTTACAGTAGTTGGTAAATTCGATGAGCCCCCGGAAGTAGACATCGTCCCCGTAATGCCGGGACCGGATCTTCCGGGCCGCCGCAAAAAGCTGTTCCGTCTCCGCGGGATCTTCGGTAGTAATGCAGTGGAGGAGAAAATCATCGCTGAAGGGCGCCGTAAAGTTCATCATACAGAAAAATCCCCTTTACCATGACGGAGATCCGCCGCCGGTGCAATAGCCCGCTCCCTTCGCCCGCCGCCGCGTCCGGTCCAAAAGCCATAGCGGATGCCGCGGGCGCGGCAGCGCCCCTATAATCCATACCTTTCGGCAAACGGCCCGGAGGGTCGTATAACCCAAAAGCTATAGCCGCCCGCCCGCCGGCGAAGCGCGTCGCATTATATCCTGAAGTCCCGTTTGCCCTTTTCGATATCCGAAAGCCAGAGCCGTATCTTTTCCCTGATCTTCCCGTTGGGAATGGAGGGGATTTCCCGTTCAATCAGCTCCCCGCCGGTCCTGCGGGTGAGGGGTTTCGCATAATCCTCAAGGTATTCCTTCAGGGTCATCAGGGCGTTGGGGTGGCAGCAGTTTTGAATCTGCCCGGATTTACAGAGGGACATGAAGCGGTCCCCGGTCCTGCCTTCCCGGTAACAGGCGGTACAGAAGCTGGGGATGTAGCCCAGGTCCATCAGCCACTTGATAACCTCGTCCAGGGTGCGCTGATCGCTCACGTCGAATTGTTCGGTATCGTGGGGCCGCTCCTCTTCCCCGTAGCCGCCCACGGAGGTACGGGATGCGCCGCTGATCTGGGAAACCCCCAGGCGTATCACCTTTTCGCGGACTTCCTGGCTTTCCCGGGTGGAGATGATCATGCCCGTATAGGGCACCGCGATCCTGACCAGGGCGCAGAGTTTGGCGAAGGTGTCGTCGCTGATGGCGTTGTTAAAATCGTTGACGTCGATGTCCTCGGCGTGTTTTATCCTGGGCATACTGATGGTATGGGGCCCCACGCCGAAGGCCGCCTCCAGGTGTTCGGCGTGCATCAGGAGGGCGGCGAACTCGTAGCGGTACCGTTCAAGGCCGAAGAGGACCCCAAGCCCCACGTCGTCGATGCCGCCCTGCATGGCCCGGTCCATGGCCTCGGTGTGGTAGTTGTAATCGTGTTTGGGCCCCGAGGGGTGGAGGGAACGGTAGCTTTCCTTGTGGTAGGTTTCCTGAAACAGGATGTAGGTCCCGATGCCCGCGTCCCGGAGCCTGCGGTAGTTGTCAACGCTGGTGGCGGCGATATTGACGTTTACCCGGCGGATGGCCCCGTTTTTGTTCTTCACCGAATACACGGTCCCGATGGAGTCAAGCACATACTCGATGGGGTTCTCCACGGGATGCTCGCCGCATTCAAGGGCAAGCCGCTTGTGCCCCATATCCTGCAGGGCGGCGACTTCCCGCAGAATGTCTTCCCGGCCAAGCTTGACCCGGGGGATGGTTTTGTTTTTTGCATGATACGGACAGTAGACGCAGCCGTTGACGCAGTAGTTTGAGAGGTACAGGGGCGCAAAGATGACGATCCGGTTTCCGTAGAAGGCTTTTTTTATCTCCTCCGCCAGGTCGTACATGGCCCGGACCTTTTCCGGCAGTTCGCAGGCGAGCAGCGCCGAGGCTTCCCGGTGGGTAAGGCCGGCGCAGCGTACCCCCTTTTCCGTTTTCCGGGGCCGCGCTTTTTCAAGGAGGCTGTCGATAAGCTCCGCATTGTTTTTGTTCGCATCAGCATAGGCCAGGGTGTCAAGCACTTCCCGGTGGTCGATAAATTCATCCGCCGAAGCTGAGGCCGGATTATACATGGCGATCTTCCCCTTTCAATGGACTTGTTCAAGAACCCGGCTGGTTCTTGCGGACTTCCGTCCGGCACAAGTCCTTTTTAAGCGATTGTTGTTCAAAAACTTCAGTTTTTGAACAACTCTAATGGACTTTTCATTCACAGGCGGTTCCGGTACCCCGCCCCCTGGGACGGTTTTGGCTGCGGCCTCCGTTCAGAACCAGCATACCCCGTCGGCCTGCGGCGGAGAGAGTCATTCCGCGGCGGCGTTTTTTACTATTTCGCCCGCCGCCTCCCTGGTTCTTTTCCTTATGTTTTGCCCGGATTCCCGGAGACGGCGGTTTTGACCGTTACCCCGGGGAGGTTCCCCAGCTTCCCCGTAAGGGCGTTGATCTCGTCCAGCTCCCCCAGGAGGGTGATGGAGATGACCGCCATATCCTTCTCTGCCAGGGGGATTCCCATGCGTCCCTTTACGATACCCTTGAAAGAAGAAACCGTCTCGTTAAACAGTTTCTGGCTTAGCTGGGGCTGCTCCAGAATCGCCCCTATCACCGCTACCCGCTCCATCCTTCCTCCTCCGGCTGCATCCGCGCTCAAAAACAAAAACCCCCGGATACCATCCGGGGGCGTACAATACGGCTCTTGCGGCATATATGCGCCCTCGGACGGCCAGAACCGTTACCGGTCTTTGCCTGCAAGGTAAACTAAGCCCACGCCCGGCAAGATCGCTCTCGCCGGGAATGGTTCTATCAATAATGATAACGGCATTTGATAAAAAAGGCAAGACCCCGCAGCGCCTCATCGAAAATCTAACCAAAAAGGACTCATGCCTCACATTGAAAATGTTACCCAAATTACAATAAGGACACTCGAAGGGGGGTATCCGCATGGGGTTAACTATGAAAGAAAAACAGGCGGTAACGAAGAAAAGCGGCCAGCCAACCGAACAGGAAAGCGTCTATATACCGGTGAGATCATCGCCGCGCTTAGTTTGGCCTGGACCTTCTTTCAGTACAAATGCGGGCCGGAAATGAAGTTTCCGCAGGTCCTCCCTTTATGCGGCAGCAAATACGGTCTAAGTAGTTCCCCTTCAACGCGAAGCAATCGATGGCGTTCCTGACAGTCGAAGGGTTTTTGGTTCTACCCGGATCAGGGATCCGCAAATAGTTGTCATTTTTCCGATAATAACCAGGATATGGCGTTTATTCGAAAGTCTGGTTTAATACCCCGCAGCTCTGCTGCGGCTCAAATAAAGCAACGCTTTCAAAAAGTTGGTATTAAACCAGACGGTACTATAAACTTCCTATCGAACGAGCCTCC
>JAISPH010000150.1 GCA_031275035.1 Treponema sp. | reverse complement strand
GAGGGGTGCTGGAATCCGTGGCGATATATACGAAGTACGTTTATAAGCGGGTCTGGGGTGATTAGACGAACTGCGTCTATATGGAGGGGTGCTGGAATCCGTGGCGATATATACGAAGTACGTTTATAAGCGGGCAGGAGTGATATATACGAACTGCGTCTATAATGCCGAGGCGGCGATATATACGCAATACGTCTATATGCAGGACAGGTGGATGTAACACGTATTCGTTTTACTTCCGGGCGGGGGCCGATTAGGCGAACTGCATATATAAGCGGCGGGGCTGAGGGTTGGCGGCGCGATGCAGGCGCCGGGAAGGACCGCGAACCATCGGGCCTATGGTCCGCGGAACATCAAGAACTTTTACGCTGAGGTTTTGGAATGAGCCTCCCCGGAGCGGAGCGCGAACTGGAGCTTCGACGGGGTACAATTCCACGCCGCCCTATGGCGGCGCATGAATCATTCTTCTAATTGTCGGCCCGAAGGGCTGATTAAACCAGACCTTCGAATAAGACCCGGTCCTTTGTTGAAACGGAGCATTGCCGGCATACGAGTTCCCCGCTTGATCAACCTGGTCCATCTGTGGTATAAAACAATTACTCTTTTTGCAGAAGGTCGAAATATGTACGCATTGGTTGAATTTAAGGGGAAACAGTATAAGGCCGAAAAGGGGGCCCTCCTTAGGGTTGACCGGATCGACGCCGAGCCCGGCTCCAGTCTGGCTATTGATTCGGTGCTGCTGGTTTCGGGGGGCGGCGAAGGGCCGGTCAGCGTGGGAACCCCCTATGTAAAGGGCGCCAGGGTTTCCGCCAGGGTGGAATCCCACATAAAGGGCGATAAGATCATCGTTTTTAAGTATATGCCCAAGAAGGATTACCGGCGCAAACAGGGCCACCGCCAGCAGTATTCGATTATCAAAATTGAGGATATTGCTGTCTGAAAAACAGCGGGGCCGGGTCCGGTGATAACGGTTGACGCGGCCCTGGACGAAGCGGGGATTCTGCGGTCGTGCAGAGCGGAGGGTCATGCCGGGGCGGGGCCCAGGGGCGGCGATATTGTCTGCGCCGCCGTATCGGCGTTGATGAGGGCCGCCCTGGGAACCCTTTCCGGGAGGCAGGGGATAACAATCCGCGGGGATGCTCCCCGGCGGGGCTTGTTCTGGATAGAAGCGGATTATACCCCGGAGGGAAAGGACTTCCTTTCCGCCGCCGGGGCCTTTCTGATAGAGGGGCTTACATCGGTTTCCAGGGAGTATCCGGATTACTGTACCATCCATATAGGAAACTGGAGGAAATAAAATGGCTAGAAAACGGGGCGGCAGCGGCGCTAAAAACGGGCGGGATTCAAACCCCCACCATCTGGGGGTTAAGGCTTCGGGGGGTTCCTCCGTCAAGGCGGGTTCCATCATTGTACGCCAGCGGGGAACCAGGATACATCCCGGCGTCAATGTGGGCTGCGGCGGAGATTATACCCTGTTTGCGCTGGTTGACGGGACCGTAGCGTTTTCCGTCCGCCGTGGCCGGCGGACGGCCGGAGTGATTCCTGCGGCCAATTAGCGTCCGTCCATAAGCATGGACCCGGACGCCGCCGGGGCGCGGTTTCAGGAAAGGGCTTACCCGGAGTTAAGGGCGCGCTTGAGGGCGCGCTCTTGTTTTTAGCCGCCGCAGGTTCCGGTTCCGCCGGGCGGATGAGGCGGGAACCTTCAAAGATGGAAAAATTTGCCGACGAAGCGATCATTGAAGTCTCATCGGGAAACGGCGGAAACGGCTGCGTTGCATTCCGGCGGGAAAAGTATGTCCCCAGGGGAGGACCCTCCGGGGGAGACGGCGGCCGCGGCGGAGACGTGGTTTTTGTCGTCCGCCGCAATCTCCGTACCCTGGCCCATCTGCGGTACAGGCAGTCCTTTAAGGCTGAAAACGGCCGGGACGGAGAGGGCCGGGAACGCCACGGCCGGGACGGGGAGGATGTCGTTATTCCCCTGCCGCCGGGTTCGGTGCTCAAGGATCCCGATACGGGAGAACTGATCCGGGATTTTGGCAAAAACGGGGGCCGGTCTCCGCCGGAACCCGGAACCCCGCCGGAGGCCTTTGTCTTTCTTAAAGGAGGCGGCGGGGGCTGGGGAAACGTACATTTCAAATCTTCGGTGAACCAGGCCCCCCGGAAGGCTCTGCCCGGCCAGGCCGGAATCAGCCGGCGGCTCCGGGTGGAATTGCAGATCCTGGCGGACATTGGCCTGGTGGGCCTTCCCAATGCGGGAAAATCCTCGCTGCTGGACCGGTTTACCAATGCCCGGCCCAAAATAGCTTCCTATCCTTTTACTACAAAGATTCCCAACCTGGGGGCGCTTTCCCTGGGATCTTCCCGCCGGGATGATTTGGACAGCCGGGACATCATTATCGCCGACATTCCGGGCCTTATCGAAGGCGCCTCCGGCGGGGCGGGGCTGGGGATCCGCTTTTTGAAGCATATTTCCCGTACCAGGGCCCTGGCTTTCCTGATTGATCTGTCGGAGGATACCTTTATGGAAGCTTTTGATATATTATATAAGGAGTTGGCGGCTTTTTCTCCGGCCTTGACCGGCAAGAAGCGGATCCTGGTGGGAACCAAACTGGATCTGGAGGGGACGGCGGAACGTCTTGAGGCAATGAAGAAACGGTATTCCGGGGAGACGGTAACGGGTATCTCTGTTTTTTCAGGGGAGGGCCTGCCGGAGCTGCGGGCCCTTTTCGGCAGCCTGGCCGCGGCAGATACGGAGAACGGCGGGGAGGTTCGGTAGTTGCAGCATAAGTTCGCCATCCTGGGGGGCAGTTTTAATCCTCCCCATCTGGGGCATCTGTTTTTGGCGGAGGCGGTTCTTTCGGAACTGGCCTATGACCGGATTATTCTGATTCCCGCCTACGAGTCCCCCTTTAAACCGGGCGCCGGGGGCGCCGCTCCCCGGGACAGGCTGGACATGCTGGCCGCCTCCATCCCCGGGGATGTGCGCCTGACCATCGACGATACGGAGATCCGGCGGGAGGGGGTCTCCTATACCATTGACACCGTCAGGGATATTATCGAACGTTACCGGCCGGCGGGTAAGCCGGGGCTCATTCTGGGGGACGATCTGGCCGGGGATTTTCCCAGGTGGAAAGAGGCCGGCGTAATCGCCGGGCTGGCGGATATCATCATCGCCCGCCGTTCCGGCGAAACCTCTCCCTTCCCCTATCCATACAGGGAACTGCACAATGAGATTATCACTATTTCCTCCGGTATGGCGCGGGACCGTATCCGCCGGGGCCTGAGCTGGCGTTACCTTGTTCCCGAGGGGGCCCGGATCATCATTGAGGACCGCCGCCTCTACGGCTTTGATCCGGGGCCGGCCGCCGTCCCCGGAGAATCTTGGAACTGGAGCGTTCTGGTAACCGTGGAAAAGGCGGTGCGCCGCATGGTAAGCCCCTCCCGTTTTCTCCATTCCCGGAGCTGCGCCCTCCTCTCCTGGGACCTCTGCCTCCGTTTTGGGCTGGACCCCCGGGCAGGCTACCTGGCGGGCCTTGCCCATGATATGGGCAAGGCCTTTTCCGACGGGGAACTGCTGGAGCTTGCCGGAAAAGATGGGGAGGGCTTTTCCAAAACGGAGCGGGAACGGCCTTCCCTGCTCCACGGCAGGGCTGCGGCGGTATTGCTTCGGGACCGCTTCGGCATACATAATAACGATGTTCTGGAGGCAGTCCGGTACCATACGACGGGCTGTGAGGAAATGGGGCCCCTGGCCAAGGTTGTCTATATTGCCGATAAAATCGAGGTTTCCCGGCGGGATCTGGACCCCCGGTTCCGGGCTCCGTCCGCCGCCGATCTGGACCAGCTTTTTACCCTGGTCCTTGACGATACCGTGGCGTTTCTCCATTCCCGAAAGACGGAACTTTCCGAGGGCACCCGGCGTTTGCTTGATACCATACATAAGAGGAGAACCGAGTGAGAAAAGTCAAATTTGACGCCAGCGCCCTTCTCCTGGCCGCCATTGTCCTTCTGGCGGCGGGGGGCGTTTTTTTCACCATCCTTACCCTCCGTTCCGATCCCATAGAAGAAGCCCTGACGGGGGACGAGGTTATCAACATCCTCTTTGTGGTGGAACATGAAGGAAAGCCCCTGGGTTCCTATGTGATGATGTACTACCCCGGTACCAGGCGGGCCACTATTATCGACATTCCCAGCGAGCTGGGCTTTATCCTGCAGGAAATTAACCGGGTGGACCGGATCGATACGGTTTACCATTCCCAGAAAACCGGGCCCTTCGAGCAGGAAGTGGGAAACCTTTTGGGGCTGAAGATCAACTTTTCCGTTGTGTTTAATACCGGGAACCTGGGGAAGCTGGCGGATCTATTGGAGGGGGTGGAGATCTTTATCCCCTCCCCGGTGGAAGTCTACGGCGAGACCCCGGTTCTGTTCCCTTCGGGGGTTCACCGGCTGGACGGAGACAAGGTCCAGGCCTATATCACCTATGAACTGCCCGGTGAAGACGGCGAACTGGTCCATTTCCGCCGGCAGCGTTTTTTCCTTGGCCTTATCAAACGCCTGGGGGAACAGAATGCGGCCCTCAAAAACCGCCAGACCGCCGGAGTGTACCATTCCCTGTTAAAGACCAGCATGAACCGGCATACCCGGATCCGGCTCTTTGACGAACTTGCCAGGATCGATACGGACCGGATCGACACCCGTTCCGTGGCGGGGGATCTCCGGGAGGTATCGGGACAGATGCTGCTCCTGCCCCAGAATGACGGCATGATGATTAAGGATATAGTCCGCCAGGTCATGTACAATCTTACCTTGCAGGTGGAGGGAAACATTACCGAAAGAAGGTTTACCGTGGAGGTGCTCAACGGCACCGCCGTTACGGGCCTTGCGGGAAGGACCGCCGAGCTGCTCCGGGGTTTTGGCTACGAGGTTATCTCCATCGGGAACGCGGATCGCAATGATTATGAAACCACCGAAATTATAGATCGTTCCGGCATAGAAGATGTGGTCAGATCCTTCGGCAGGGTCATTCAATGTGAAAATATACGCTTTGAATCCGAAGGCGGCGTCGAGCCGGATAGTGAGCCGGCCTCCCGGTATCCCGAGTACAGATCGGATTTTACGCTTATCATCGGCAGGGATTTTAATGGACGCAATGTTACCGGCGGCTGAGGGACGGCGGGCCGGCGAAACCCTGGCGGCGGAATTGGGCAGGCTGCTTCAGGATCACCGCGGGGGGGACGTGGTTGTTCTGGATCTCCGGGAACTGAACAGCTGGACCGGGTTTTTTGTCATTGCCACCGTTTCCAGCAATACCCATCTGCAGGGCCTCTACCGGCAGGTAAAGGACTTTGCCCTGGAAAAGCAGGTTGAAATATTCCACCGGCACCGGCGGCCCTCCGCGGAGGACGAATGGAGCCTCATCGACATGGGAACCATCGTCGTCCACCTGATGACCGCCAAATCCCGTTCTTTTTATGAGCTGGAGCGGCTCTGGAGCGCCGGAAAGGTTATTTTCCGGGGGGAGAGCCCGCGCAAATGAGCCTCCGCGGTATCTTAAACGCTGTGTTGATCTGAACGGAGGCTCGTTCGATAGGAAGTTTATTATACCGTCTGGTTTAATACCAATTCTCTGTAAGCGTTGCGTTGTTTGAGCCGGAGCA